>DAITMI010000006.1:0-52436 GCA_036835225.1 Rhodoferax sp.
CGCGCCTGGCTCACATGGTCAAACTGCTCCTGCGCAAAGTCGCGGCTACCGACCCAGGCCCGTACAGCGCCACTGCGCGGGTCCAGTGCCAGGAAACCGGCCTGCAGCAAAACTCGCTCCTGCCCCGCCTTGCGCCGCCCGTCTGCCAGCGGTTGGAGTTGCGCCATCTGCCGCGCCACGGCCTGGTTGGCGGCCTTCTGGATCTTGGCGTCCAGGGTGGTGTGCACCCTTAGTCCGTCGGCATGAATGTCGTAGTCGTTGCGGTCTGCCCAGGCGATCAGCCATTTGCGCAGGTGCTGGGCCACGTGGGGCGCCGGCCCCAGTGGCTCCACTTGCCGCTCAAAATCCAGTCGCAGCGGCCGCCTGGCCAGCACCTCCACCGTGGCAAGGTCGAGCTTGCCGTGTTTGGCCATCTGCGCCAGCACCAGGTTGCGGCGCTGTACTGCGCGTTCAGGGTTCTGCACCGGGTTGTAGTAGCTCGTGCCCTTGAGCATGCCGATCAGTGTGGCGCTCTCCAGCACGTCCAGCGTGTCGGCCGACTTGTCAAAATAGGTACGCGCGGCCATCTCGATGCCGAAGGCGTTGTACAGAAAAGGGACGGTGTTGAGATAGGTTTCAAGAATCTCGCGCTTGGAATACACCGCCTCGATCTTCAGCGCGGTGATCGCTTCCTTGACCTTGCGCGTGATGGTGGTGGCGCGGCCGATTTCTTCGGGGTAAAGATTGCGTGCCAGCTGCTGCGTGATGGTCGAGCCACCCTGCAAGTCACCCGACAAGGTGCTGAGTACCGCCCCCACCGTGCGGCGAAGGTCAATGCCGTGGTGCTGGTAAAACCGGCGGTCCTCCGTGGCGATCAAGGCGTTCACCACGCTCGGCGCAATCTGGTCCAGGGTTACCCACTCGCGGTTGATGCGCCTGTACTCGGCCAGCACTGTGCCATCAGAAGCCAGCAGCACCGACGGCGCTTCGGATTTCGCTTTGCGCAAGTCGCCAATGCCGGGTGTGAACGGAATCAGCACCAGCACGTACAGCAGCATCAGCGCGGGGAGCACCAGCGCCGCCCGCAGGGGATGTCGCCTGATGGCACCCGTGAGGCGATGAAGCTGCTCAGTGGCGAAAGTGGCAGCGTGGTGGAAGGCTGGGGTCATGAGTGGCATTTAAGGTGGCACGGCTCGCATCGGAGCCTGCTCCGATGCGCGTGCGGCCCCCAAAGACGAAATCGTATCAACGCGTCGTTCAGAAGAACCCCTTCTCCACCGTGCTGGACATGATTTTGTCTCGTGACTCGTTTTTTTGCCGGCTCTTGCCTGAGTGGCTCATGCCGGCGTGACCATTATTGGCGAACAGCATCCTTGACGACTTCTTTGGCATCCCCAAGGCTCTTCTCCGCTGCCCCTTCGACCTGTTTTAGCAGGCCCTTGGCTTGTTGTTCCTTGTTTCCAACTAGTTTTCCAGCTTCCTCTTGAACTTTGCCGGCGAGGTCTTTGATCGTGCCATTGACTTGATCTTTATTCATGATTGTTTACCTTCTAAATTGAAATAATGGATACCCAGGCGAGCCAATTGATGACTCGCGAAGCAATGTTATGGAATTGTCAGGAATTGCTCCGTGCGCTTGCACACACAAGATGAGAACTTGTCGATCACCTGGAACCTACACGGCCCGGATAGGAATCAATTCAAGCCGTCTGACAATCCTGTCCCCTCGCAGGCGTCCGGCAACCCGCGATAATGACGCCATGTCTTCATCCAAAGTTTTGTTCGGCTTTCACGCCGTCGGTGTGCGCCTGAAAACCGCACCCAAATCCATCATCGAGATTTATTTCGAGCCGACGCGCCGTGATGCGCGCATGCGCCAGTTTCTGGAAAAAGCCAACGAGGCCGGCATCCGCCTGATCGAGTCGGACGGACTCCGGCTGGCCAAACTCTGCGGCGGCCACGGGCACCAGGGCGTGGCGGCGCGGGTGCAAGAGCTGGCCCAGGTGCACTCGCTGGACGAGCTGCTGGAAAACCTGGAAGCCGCGCAGGCCAGCAAGCCGCTGGCCGAGCGCGACGCGCCGCTGATTCTGGTGCTCGATGGCGTCACCGATCCACACAATCTTGGTGCCTGCCTGCGGGTGGCCGATGGCGCCGGCGTGCACGCCGTGATCGCACCCAAGGACCACGCCGCCGGCATCAACGCCACGGTCGCCAAAGTGGCCAGCGGCGCGGCAGAAACGGTGCCGTATTTCATGGTGACCAATCTGGCGCGCACCCTCAATGAACTGAAGGAACGCAACATCTGGATCATCGGCACCAGCGACGTGGCGCCGAAAACGATTTACCAGGCCGACCTCAAAGGCCCGGTGGCGCTGGTGTTGGGCGCCGAAGGCGAGGGCATGCGCCAGCTCACCGCCAAAACCTGTGACGAGCTGGTCAGCATTCCGATGCGCGGTGTGGTGGAAAGTCTCAATGTGTCGGTGGCCAGCGGCGTCTGCCTGTACGAAGCCGTGCGTCAGCGCAGCTGATGTGGCGAGCCCTATTCACCAAGTGCAACCAGGAGCCAGCATGACCCGAATCAATACACTTTTTATAGCTATCTGCGCAGCATTGGCGGGGGCTAGCTGCACGCAGGAGCAACAAAACAAGATCAGTCGCGACATCCAGAACTGGACCGGCACCAATGGCGTGCTGGAGTTTTACGCCGGCGACAAGCTGGTGCGCCGCTTTCTGAAGATCGACAAGCTCAGTACCGCCATGGGCACCGATGATGGCAAGCCACGGCCCTACCGCTTTGGCTATGGTGTGCTGGACGAGAATTTGAACTTTGTGGCCGATCCGGGTGAGAAAAAAGTGTATTTCGAGGTCAGCGACTACGGCTCGAATTACCTGTTCTTTGAAGGACCGCGCTGAACGGCAAGCGTCCAATTGCGTGCGGCGCTTACATTATTCGGGTTTCCAACGCGCGACAGCGGTGTGATGCTTTGGCGGGGGCTATTCTGGACGTGCCTCTGAATTCACCTCGGTCGCCCCGTTTTTTTTAGAAAGGCTGGTTGATGGCTATCGGTTTGCTCGCGGTGCTGCAGAATCTTCCCTGGGCTGATGTCATAGGCAATGCGCCCCTGATCGCTGATGGAGCCAAGAAGCTGTGGAAGGCGGTCGCCAAAAAATCACCGCCACCCGAACTGCCCGCCGCCAGCCCGCAAAGCGCTCTTTCGCCTGAAGCGCAAGCCATCGCGGCACTCGAAGCGCGACTCGCTGCGATGGAGGCCGCGGCGTCTGACTTGCACAATCAGATGCTGGAGTCCTCGGCACTGATCACGTCACTGGCCAACCTGAATACCCAATTGATCAAACGGGTCGAATCCAACCGCATTCGGCTCGTCTGGCTGTCAGTCGCCACCCTCGGCGCAGGTGTCGTCGCGGCGACAAGCCTGGCCCTGGTGTTGCTGCGCTAATGTTGGAACGCGTGAGGTGCTGCCGAACACTATTTTGCGCAGCGAAGTCCGTTTCGGTCGCAATGCCGTTAACGAGGGACGCCCGGCAACCAAAACCTTAAATCCAGCCCAGCCACCCCAGCAGTCCGCCCGCACCCAGCAACCACAGCAAATGCAGCCGGGTGCGCCAGACCAGCAGGGCGGTCACTGCGGTGAGCAGCCACAGGGGCCAGTTTTTTAGCGAACTGCCATGACTGGCAGCCAAAATCCAGCCGGTGGCAAGCAACAGCGCAATCACGATCGGCGCCATGCCCTGCTTGAAGGCGCGCACCGCCCGCAGTTCCCGGTTTTGATGGCCCCAGCGGGCGGCGACAAAGGTGAGGGTGGTGCTGGGCAGCATGATGCCGACCATGGCCAGGATGACGCCCAGCAAGCCGAAGGCCCAGCCTGCCACCCCAGCACCCAGGCCGCCGCCGGCATTCATGCCCACATGCCAGCCCAGCAGGGCGACAAACAGGATGTTGGGCCCGGGTGCGGCCTGCCCCAGCGCAATGGACGAGGTGAACTGGCCATCGCTGAGCCAGTGCCGTTCATCCACCAGATAGCGGTGCATGTCGGGTGCCGTCGTGATGGCGCCGCCCACCGCCAGCAAGGACAGCGCCATGAAATGGGTCAATAAGGCCAGCCAGTCGGTGGCCGTCAGGGTCAGGCTCATTCTGTGCCTTCCAACGTGTGCGCCTTACCCAGTTGGCGGTAAGCCCACACGCAGGCCAGTGTGCCCAGCCCCAGCAGCACCCACACCAACGGCACGCGCAGCAGGGCAATTGCTACAAACGTAATAGTGGCCAGCGTCCAGCTGACGAGGGCTCCCATGACATTTGTATTCAAGGCGCCAATAAGCTTGAGTCCGGTGGCCGCCACCAGGCCGGCAGCCACGGCGCCCATGCCACGCAATGCGCCCTGAACGGCGGGTGAATCGGAAACGCCGGCAAAGGCGGCCGCCAGCGCCAGCGCAATCAGCAGGGGCAAGGTCAGCATGCCGGCCAGCGCCACCAGTGCGCCGCGCAGGCCAAAGTAACGGTCGCCAATCATCAGCGACAGGTTGATCACATTGGGGCCGGGCAAAATTTGCGCCACCGCCCAGTCTTCCAGAAACTCCTCGCGGGTCAGCCATTTTTTCTTTTCCACCAATTCGCGTTGCACCACCGCCAGCACGCCACCAAACCCTTGCAGCGCCAGCCAGGTAAATGACCAGAACAGGTCACGCAAGGACTCGGGGCGGGCGCTAGGCGAGGGCGAAGCAGGATTTATCATGGCCAGATTATCGGGGGCTACCTGCTCAGCCACCAAGTCTTGCCCGCCGCCCGGACAGGGCTGGTTTCTCGTCGAGCTTGACACCTGCGCCCGCATAAATGACGCGCCACGCTCAGGCCGCTTCAGCACTTACCTTGTCGATGGTTTCAAAGCCACCGATTTTGGCAATGACCGCGTCTACACAGTCCAGCCACGCCTGCAAGGCGGTGGGGTAGGTTTCACCGGATACTGCCCGCCAGCGGATACGCGTCTGGCGCGCCGCCGTCCGCAACTGCCATCCGGCCTCCCGGGTAATGAGTGTCATCTCGTTGAGCAGGTTGGTGTCAAGCGTTTCGCTGCCGAGGTAGGCGAGTTGCTCAGGTGCCGCCCCTACTTCGGCCATCGCGCGTTGAGTTTTCTGAAGCTGGACGGCGATCAGTTCAAGTCCTTCACGGCGAGCCGCGCTGCAATTGGAATTCTTCGCGAGTTCTGCAGACCCTTGACCCAGCGCCTCGTCAATATCCAGTAGCAGCTGCATCGGCTCAGCGAGATGCTCAAGTTTGATCGTCATGCGGTCGGCGGGAGACTGCAGCAATCCGATGATCTGAAGGGCCAGGGTGTTGTCGTACCGGTCGGTATTCATGCGCAACAACACCGACAAACGCAACTCCGGCGCATCTCGGTCCGGCGCAAACATGGCTGCGACCACTTTGGCCAGCGACAGCAATTTGCCGAGTGGACTGATGGCGTCGCCGACCAGGTGCCGGGGATAGCCGGAGCCATCCATGTACTCATGGTGCTCACGAACAGCGCGGACTACCTCCTTGGGGTACTGATGGTGTCGTTCAATCAGCATGGTGGAGACCAGCGGGTGCGAATAAAGCTGGCGTTGTTGATCACTGCTGAGCGTATGTTGTCGCGACAGAAACAGCGGATCGACGTGCAGCATGCCAATGTCGTGCAGCATGCCGGCGGCGCAGGCAATATTCACGTCGAAGCGCGACAACACCGGGGTTTTTGTCAGCCAGCCAGCTGTCAATGCCGTTCGGATCAGTTGCAGATAAATTTTCGGATACACATCGCGCGCGATGGTCAGCTGAAACGCAATGGGCGTCGGCAAGGGTATGGCTTCAATGGCGTCGAGCAAGAGGTTGCGGGACTTGCTGTCGGGGGCCATTCGCGCAAAGAACGGGATGGCATTCAATATCGCCTCGGCACTGACGCGCAGGGTTTCTCCGCTCACCGAGTTTTTGCTGCTCACGCAATTTTCAATGGGTGCCGACAACTTGTGTTGCATCAGACGTTCGTACAGCCCCAGGTTGATCGTCGTGCCTTTGTCGGCTATTTTCAAGCCGTTTGCATTGAAGATCGCGCAATTGGCGATAACGGGTTGTTTTTCACCCAATTCGGCCACGGCTTGGGTGAAGTACTGCTCGTTATCGGTCGAGTCGGTCATGGTCTTTACAAATTTGCGGCTAATTTGGTAGCTTACAGGATGACTGTGACACGCAGGCGAGCGCGCCACCCCGAGCCGTTGACCGTGTGCACAGATGTGTAGACGAACTGCAGCCGTGGCCGCATCAACTTCGCACCTTTTTCTTTTACCCCGGCGGCAAAGATCGTGTCCAGATCTCTTGCTTCAGGAGCGAGTCGGGTCTTCCAGTTGCTGCACCACCCAGGCTGCGACGGCGCTGTTGAGGCAGAGTTCAAGGTGGCCAAGACCGTCGAACACAGTGACCGGCACGCCGTCCAGCACCTGTGCGCGCTGGGGATAGACGATGTGGTCCTGCGGCGTCAGGGCAATGCGCATCAGGCTGCGGCTGGCGGCGGTCTCGCTGGCGGCCAGGTCGTGCAGCCAGGCACTGCGCCAGCCCATCTGCTGGCCGTTGGTGGTTGGGTTGTGGGCCGCGATCTGCGTGCCGGCGTGCGGTGTGCCGAGGGTGATGATCCGGGCTACTTGGTCGCTGCCGTGGCGGCGCATCCAGGCCCGGATGGCCAGCCCGCCCATGCTGTGGCCGATGAGGGCGATTTTTTCCGCGCCGGTCTGGCGGCGCAACGCCGCCACCGCGTGGTCGATGAGCGGGGCATAGCTGTCAATGGACGCGAATAACGGCTCCAGATCAAGCGCCAGCACCGGGTGCCCGGCGCTACGCAGCCGACTGACCATGACATCCCAGACCCGGTGGTTGCACAGGTAGCCATGCACCAGCAGCACGGGCAGGCGGGGTGTCGAAACAGTCGGCGGTAGCAGCACGGGAGGGGTCGTTGCCCAAGGTAGTTGCAGCAGGATAACCCGGCTGAGTGCCACAAATTCGCTGAGCAGCGATCGCCACCACAAGGTATTGGCACCCGGTGCGCGTGACTTGATGCCGGTGGTGATGACCACCAGCAGCACCGTGCTCAGTGGCAACGCCAGGGCCATGACGGCAGCGAGCCATGGCGTGGAGGCGGTCTGCCGGGTAATCAGCCAGCCGAGCAGGGCGCCGACCAGCAGTTGGCCGAACAACAGGCGTCTAAGCAATCGTGCCAGCATGCGGCCCCGTCAGGTTCCTGGGTGAGTCGGTGTTACAGGGGGCAAGTTCGCTGGCGAGTCTGCCGCTCAGTACATGGGTTGGTGGCGCGCAATTGTCGCCTTGACTTCGTCCGTCAAGGCAAAGCCAGCCCCGAACCGGGTTGCCAGTTCATCCGCCCGCTTGACAAAGACGTCGATGCCCATGCCGTAGATGAACTGCATGGCGCCACCGGTCCAGGCCGGAAAGCCAATGCCAAAGATGGAGCCGATGTTGGCGTCATGCACGGTGGTGAGCACGTTTTCGCTCAGGCAACGCGCGGTCTCCACGGCCTGGCGATAGAGCAGGCGGTCTTTCAGGTCGGTGATGTTCCACTGCACATCGGCTTTTTCGAACAGCGGTTTGAGCTCTGGCCAGAGGAATTTCTTGACGCTCTTGTCGGTCGGGTACTCGTAGAAGCCCGCGCCACCGGCGCGACCGGGCCGATTGTGCTTTTTCACCATGTCGGCCACCAGCAGTTCGCCAGGGGTGGCGACATAGGTCTTGCCTTCGGCCTCGAAGTCGGCGCGGGTCTGCTCCATCACGTGCAGGCTCAGGGTCAACGCCGTTTCGTCCAGCACGGCCAGCGGGCCGACCGGCATGCCGCACTGGATGCCCGCGTTCTCGATGGCCGCGGCCGGAATGCCTTCGCCCAGCATGGCCGCACCTTCCATGACGAAGGTGCCAAAAACGCGGCTGGTAAAGAAGCCGCGCGAGTCGTTCACCACGATCGGAATCTTGCCGATGGCCTGCACGTAGTCAAAGGCACGGGCCACGGTTTCGTCGTTGGTTTGCTTGCCGCGAATGATCTCCACCAGCTTCATCTTGTCCACCGGGCTGAAGAAGTGGATGCCGATGAACTTCTCGGGCGCGGCACTGGCCGTGGCCAGACCGCCGATAGGCAGGGTGGAGGTGTTCGATGCAAAGAAACCACCGGGTGCCAGCATCGGTTCGGCTTCCTTGGTGACCTTGGCCTTGAGTTCCCGGTTTTCAAACACGGCCTCGATGATCAGATCGCAACCCGCCAGGTCCGCCACCTTGTCGGTGGCGAGAATGCGCTCCAGCACCTGCTTCTGGTCGTCGGCGCTCATGCGGCCTTTGTCCACGCGTGCTTGTGTGAGCTTGGCGCTGTAGGCCTTGCCTGCCGACGCCTTGTCCTGGCTGACGTCTTTCAGGACGGTGGCGATGCCCTTGCTGGCTTGGGCGAAGGCAATGCCCGCGCCCATCATGCCGGCACCGAGCAAACCGACCTTGGCGGGCTTGAAGCGCGGCGATTCTGAAGGTCGCGACTGACCGCTCTTGATGGCGTTCAGGTTGAAGAAAAACGTGTTGATCATGGCGCGGGCGTTGATGCCGGTCATGAGCTTGGCGAGATAGCGGCTTTCAATGCGCAGGGCGGTGGGCAAGTCCACCTGCAGCCCTTCCACCATGCAGGCCATGATCGCCTCGGGGGCAGGGTACAGGCCGCGGGTCTGTTTCTTGATCATGGCGGGGGCCACCACCAGCATGTTGGCGACTGCCGGGTTGGAGGGCAGGCCGCCCGGCACCTTGTAGCCCTTGACTTCCCATGGGTGCTGGGCGTTCGGGTTGGCGGCAATCCAGGCCAGGGCGCTGGTGCGCATCTGGTCTGCCGCGTTGTCGGAGGGTGTGACCAGCTCATGCACCAGTCCCAAGCCCTTGGCTTCCTTGGGCGAGAAGGTTTTGCCTTCCACCAGGTAGGGCTGCGCGCCCATCAGGCCCAAGTGGCGCGTCATCTTGGTCACACCGCTGGCGCCGGGCAGCAGGCCTAGCGTCACTTCGGGCAGGCCAAACTGGATCTTGCGGTCATCCACGGCAATGCGGTAGTGGCCGATCAGCGCCACTTCCCAGCCGCCACCGAGTGCCGTACCGTTGAGGCAGCTCACCACCGGTTTGCCCAGGGTTTCCAGGGTGCGGAAGTTCTTCTTGACCAGCTCGATCTCCGTGAAGATGGCGTTGGCGTCAGAAGGCGTCAGGCGCATCGCGGCCTTGAGGTCCGCGCCGGCAAAGAAGGTGGATTTGGCGGACGCCAGGATGATGCCCTTGATCGCTTCTTTGTCCTTCAACACCTGTGCAGCCAGCGCCGACATGTCTTCCTGCCATTGCAGGCACATGGTGTTGACTGGCGAATTGGGTTCGTCAAAGGTGATGGTGGCAATGCCGTCTTGCAGTTCGTATTGGATGTTTTTCATGGGTTTGTTGCTATGAAATTAGGAGCGTATTGCGCAATGAATACGAGGGCTAGGGCCTTATTTTCTATAAATAGTTGAGGACAGAGCTGGCTCGCTTCGCGTAGCTGCGGTCTGCCCCGCAAGGTCTCACACTCTTTCAACGATGGTGGCAATACCCATGCCACCGCCCACGCACAGCGTGGCCAGGCCGTAGCGCAGATTGCGGCGGTGCAGCTCGTCAATCAGGGTGCTCAAAATCATGGCGCCGGTGGCGCCCAGCGGATGACCCATGGCAATGGCACCGCCGTTGACGTTGACCTTGTCGTGCGGCACTTTCATTTCTTTCATGAAGCGCATCACCACCGCGGCAAAGGCCTCGTTCACTTCAAACAGGTCAATCTGGTCAATCGTCAGACCGGCCTTGGCCAGCGCCTTGCGGGCGGCCGGCATGGGGCCGGTCAGCATGATGGTCGGGTCGGCGCCGCTCAGTGCCGCCGACACAATACGGGCGCGTGGGGTGAAACCGTGGATCTTGCCCGCGGCTTCAGAGCCAATCAATACCGCGGCCGCGCCGTCGACAATGCCGCTTGAGTTGCCGGCGTGGTGCACATGGTTGATGCGCTCCACCTGCGGGTAGCGGGTGAGGGCCACCTGGTCGAAGCCCATGCCGCCCATCTGCTCGAAGGCCGACTTGAGTGAGCCAAGCCCTTCCATGGTGCTGTGCGGCTTGATGAACTCGTCCTGCGCCAGAATGACCTGGCCCAGGAAATCTGTCACGGGAACCACCGAACGGTCAAAGTAGCCGCTGGCTCTTGCATGGGTGGCGCGCTTCTGCGATTCCAGCGCAAACGCATCCACGTCCTGGCGCGAAAAGCCTTCTAGCGTGGCGATCAAATCAGCGCCGATGCCCTGCGGCACAAAGGCGGTGGCCGAGTTGGTTTCCGGGTCCATGGCCCAGGCACCGCCGTCCGACCCAATCGGCACGCGGCTCATGCTCTCCACGCCACCGGCCACCACCAGGTCTTCCCAGCCGGAGCGTACCTTTTGGGCCGCCATGTTGACGGCTTCCAGGCCCGAAGCGCAAAAACGGTTGATCTGCACGCCCGAGCAGGTGAAGTCCCAACCGGCCTTGAGTGCCGCCACTTTGGCAATGACCGAGCCCTGTTCACCCACGGGAGACACCACGCCCATGACGACGTCGTCGACCTTGGAGGTATCGAAATCGTTGCGGCGCTGCAGCTCGGTCAGCACGCCGGCCAGCAGATTGATGGGCTTGACCTCGTAGAGGCTCCCGTCCTTTTTGCCCTTGCCGCGCGGGGTGCGGATGGCGTCGTACACAAATGCTTCAGTCATGGGAGCTCCAATTGGGGACGTGTTCAAAAAATTATGCGCGGCGAAATGTTGGACGGCAGTATATTTCTTTTTGAAAAGCGGCTGCTTTGTATAATTGTGCCAACATCTATCAACCAGGCGACAGCATGATCCAGAGAACTCTCTTTACCGCTGATCACGAAGCCTTTCGTGACAGTTTCCGCCGTTTCATGGAGAAGGAAATTGCCCCTTTCCATGCCGATTGGGAAGAGCAGGGCTATGTGGACCGTGCGGTGTGGAACAAGGCCGGCGAAAACGGCTTTCTGTGCATGGCCATGCCTGAGGAATACGGTGGCGTCGGCGCCGACAAGTTGTACTCCGTGGTGCAGATGGAGGAGCTCAGCCGCGGCGGCTTCTCCGGCATTGGCTACTCGCTGCACAGCGAGATCGTGGCGCCCTACATACTGCATTACGGCACCGAGGCGCAGAAGAAAAAGTACCTGCCCAAACTGGCCAGCGGCGAGATGATTGGCGCCATCGCCATGAGCGAACCGGCGGCGGGCTCGGACCTGCAGGGCATCAAGGCCACCGCGATCCAGCAGCCGGATGGCAGCTACCTGCTCAACGGCAGCAAAACCTTCATCACCAACGGCTGGCACGCGGACCTGGTGATTGTGGTGGCCAAGACCAACCCAGCCGCGGGCGCCAAGGGCACCAGCCTGCTGCTGGTGGAGCGCGGCATGCCCGGCTTTTCAGTCGGCAAGCGGCTGAAGAAACTGGGCCTCAAGGCGCAGGACACGTCCGAACTCTTTTTTGACAATGTGCGTGTTCCGGCCGATAACCTGCTGGGTGGCCCGGCGCACGAAAACCGCGGCTTCATCTGCCTGATGGAACAACTGCCGTGGGAGCGCCTGCAAATCGCCATTGGGGCTGTTGCTGCGTCGCAGGCAGCCATTGACTGGACGGTGGATTATGTCAAGGAACGCAAGGTGTTTGGCCAGCCTGTCGCTGCGTTCCAGAACACGCGCTTCACGCTGGCCGAACTGCAGACCGAGGTGCAGGTGGCGCGCGTCTTTGTGGACAAATGCACCGAGCTGTTGATGACCAACACGCTCGACACGGCCACCGCCAGCATGGCCAAGTACTGGTGCAGCGACCTGCAATGCAAGGTGATGGACGAGTGCGTGCAGCTGTTTGGCGGTTATGGCTACATGTGGGAATACCCGATCACCCGCGCCTATGCCGACGCGCGCGTGCAGCGCATCTACGGCGGCACCAACGAAATCATGAAAGAAGTGATTACCCGGGCGATGGGGTTGGGCGGCAAATAGCCCTTCGACTGCCCACAGCCATGTCCTTGCTTCTCAGCATCCAGACGGCGCAGGCGCGTCGCGTTCAAATCAATGGGCGCTCCATCCTGACGGCGATTCACAAGCTGCCTGTGTCTGGCGCGGTTTCGGTCATGCCCCTTGGCCTGGCCAGGGATGAGCAGGCTGATTTGTCGGTGCATGGCGGCCTGGACAAAGCGGTGTATGCCTACCCGGCTGAGCATTACCCGTTCTGGCGCGAGGCCCGCGCCCAGGCCGGGCTAACCGATATTGACGATGCGCTGCCGTTTGGCTCAATGGGTGAAAACCTGACGCTGCAAGGCGTGCTGGAAACGGATGTGTGGGTCGGCGATGTGATCAGATTCAGCGGCTGTGAACTGCGGGTGACGCAGCCACGCGAGCCCTGCTACAAGTTCAACGCGGCCATGGGCTACAACGGCGCCGTCAAGGCCATGGCCCAACGCGGCTGCTGCGGGTTTTACCTGGCGGTGGACAAACCGGGGCCGCTGAGCATGGGCGAGGCGTTTGAACTGGTACCCGGCCCGCGGCGCCTGCGTATCACCGAGTCGTTCCAGGCCAAGATGTTCAAGCACCTGCGGTGAGGCTTGTGAGTTGCTATTTAATTAATAGCACATTACGCTTTATTGACGGGGACTAGAGGCCGAATTAGTTCCTCAATCTGCGCGTCCTTGTCCAGCCACAGTTGATGCACCCACTTCTGGTAGGCCTCGCGCACGGCCGGGTCGCCGGCGTAATCGCCTTGCGCCAGATGCGGGGGAACCGGCAACGATCGCACCCGCACGATGACGCGCTTGAGCTTGCCGGTGAGGAACTGCCAGAAATCCGGCGCACCGTCCGGGTAAACAATGGTCACATCCAGAATGGCCTGAAACTTGTCACCCATGGCGTTGAGCGCCAGGGCGATGCCACCCGCCTTCGGCTTCAGCAGGTGTTTGTAGGGTGATTGTTGCCGCTGGTGTTTGGCTGGCGTGAAGCGCGTGCCTTCCAGGAAATTCATCACGCTGGTGGGGATCAGCGCAAATTTCTCGCAGGCCTGGCGGGTGGTGGCCTGGTCCTTGCCCCGCATCTCGGGGTGTTTTTTCAGGAACTCTTCGCTGTGACGGCGCATGAAAGGAAATTCCAGCGCCCACCAGGCCAGCCCCATGACGGGCACCCAGATCAGTTGCTGCTTGAGAAAAAACTTGAGCAGGGGAATGCGCCGGTTGAACAAGTGCTGCAGCACCAGAATGTCCACCCAGGACTGGTGATTGCAGTTCACCAGGTACCAGCTTCGGTAGTTGAGTCCTTCAATGCCCTGCACATCCCAGGTGACGCGTTGGGTCAGGCGCATCCAGCCGCTGTTGCCGGCAATCCAGGCTTCGGCGATGCGCAACAGAATCGGGTCGATCACCAAGCGCATCTTTTTGATGGGGATGATCAATTTCACCAGGGAAACCAGCAGCAGGATGGGCACCCAGACCAGCGCATTGAGCGCCATCAGCAGTGTCGCGATCAGACCCACCAATGGCGCGGGTAAAAAATGAAGCATGGGTCGCGCTCTCAGTTCATGGTTGGGATGGATTCATGAAAACGATGATACCGAGGATGACGAGGGCGTACCCGCCACACTGATCTCCATCAAGCGATTCAGTTTTGAGGTCCAGGTTTGACGCCCAGGAAAATGTCGATTAATATGGCAAGTAATTAAATACTTACCAATTCCGGCAAACCTCCATGCAACTTACCGCCACCCGGTTGCCGACTGAAACCCGCCAGGCAGAGATCGTCGCCGCGGCACTGCGCCTGGCGCAAGACAGCAGCCCGGCGGCCATCACCACCACCGACCTGGCCAGTGCCGTGGGCCTGAGCCAGGGCGCCTTGTTCAAGCACTTTGCCTCCAAAGAAGCGGTCTGGCTGGCGGCCATGACATGGGTGACTGAGCACTTGCTACGCTCACTGAACGAAGCGGCGCAGCAGGCCGACACGCCCCTGGAAGCGCTGCGCCGCGTGTTCGATGCGCATGTGGACTTTGTGGTGACGTACCCCGGCGTACCGCGCGTGATCTTCCATGAATTGCAGCAGCCGGTGGATTCGCCGCTCAAGCAGCAGGTGCGCGGCCTCATGCAAGCTTACCGCCAGTTGTTGCTGCGCCTGCTGGAGGTTGCAGTGCAGCGCGGCGATGTGGCCGCCGACCTGGATGCGCCGGCAGCTGCCACCCTGTTCGTCGGCATCGTGCAGGGCTTGGTCATGCAGTCCATGCTGAGCAGTAACATTTCCATCATGCGCGCGGAAGCCCCACGCGTCTTTCACCTTTACCTGCGCGGTATCCGCCCAACACCATGAAGCTCAAAGCCCCTTCCTCCAAACTGCTCATGCTTGGCCTGTTGGGCCTGCTGCTGTTGATCGCCATCGTGTTTGTCATCCGGCGTGCCGGGCCGCTGGCCCCCGTGCGCGTGACGGTGGTGCAGGCCACCGAAGGCTCACTCGCGCCGGCTCTCTACGGCATTGGCACGGTGGAGGCGCGTCGCAGCTACCTGATCGGGCCCACTGCCGCTGGCCGCGTGCTGCGCGTGCTGGTGGACGCAGGCGACACCGTCAAGGCGGGCCAGTTGCTCGCCGAGATGGATCCGGTGGACCTGGACAACCGCCTCGCGGCGCTCGATGCGTCCATGGCGCGCGCCAGCAGCGGCATTGCGGCGGCTGACGCCCAAACCGCCGATGCGGCCGCGCGCCGGGAGTTGGCCGCCATCAATGCGCGCCGCTACGTTGAGTTGGGCCGCCAAAACTTTGTCAGTCCCGGCGCCGTAGAGGCCAAAGTGCAGGAGCAAACCTCGGCCGATGCCGGTGCCCGCGCGGCGCAGGCCAACCTGTCGGCGGCGCGACAGGACCGCGCACGCCTCCAGGCCGAGCGCGCCGCGCTGGTACAGCAGCGCCAGAACGCCCGCCTCGTGGCCACGCAGGACGGCGCGGTTCTGTCGCGCGACGCCGAGCCGGGCTCCACCGTGGTGGCCGGGCAGCCGGTGCTCAAGCTGATTGAGCCCAGCAGTCTGTGGGTGAAAGCACGCTTTGACCAGGGACGTTCAGCCGGTCTGGCACCCGGACTGGCGGCCGACATCGTGCTGCGTTCCAGCGCCGCCACCCCGCTACGCGGCAAGGTCGCCCGCGTCGAACTGCAGGGCGACAGCGTGACTGAAGAACGCGTCGCCCAGATCGCATTTGAGACCCTGCCGGCGAGTATTTCGGTGGGTGAACTGGCGGAGGTCACGCTCAGGCTGCCCGCCACCGCGCGCTCCCTGCTGTTGCCCAATGCGGCTGTCAAGCGTCAGAGCGGGCAGACCGGTGTCTGGGTGCTGGCTGACGGCAGCTTGCGGTTCGTGCCGCTGCGCCTTGGTCAAACCAGCCTGGACGGACAGGTGCAGGTGTTGGACGGCTTGAAGGCCGGCACCGAAGTGGTGGTTTACAGCGAGAAGGAAATCAACGCGAGCAGCCGGATTCAAGTGGTGAAAAATCTGGTCACACCAAGCCCGGCGGAGCACGCGCCATGATCAGCCTGGCCGGACGCGACATCCTGCATTCGTGGGCCAAATTCGTCTTCACCGGCATTGGCCTGGGTCTGCTGATCGGGGTCACGCTGACCATGGCCGGCGTGTACCGTGGCATGGTGGACGACGCGCGCATGCTGCTGACCAACAGTGGCGCCGATCTTTGGGTGGTGCAAAAAGACACGCAGGGCCCGTATGCCGAATCCTCCAGCCTGCGCGATGACGTGGTCCGTTCAGTGCTGGGCATGCCCGGTGTGGCACGCGCCGGCAATGTGACCTATTTCACGATGCAGGTGCGCCGCGAACCCACCGACGTGCGGGCCATGGTGGTGGGCGTGCAACCGGGCCAGCCCGGCGAGCCGGGCTACCTGGTGGCGGGCCGCCACATCACGCGCAACCATTACGAGGCCGTGGCCGACGTGAAAACCGGCTTCTCGGTGGGCGACCGCATCCAGATCCGCCGCCACGAGTACAGCGTGGTCGGTCTGACGCAACGCATGGTGTCCTCCGGCGGCGACCCGATGGTTTTCATCCCGCTGGCCGACGCCCAGGAAGCGCAGTTCCTGAAGGACAACGACGCGATTCACAACGACCGTGCCCGCACCGCCGCCAACCCGGCACTGAACCGCCCGGGCGTGCCGGGCCTGCTGGAGGCGATCCAGGCCTCGCAGAGCAGCAACCACAATGTCAACACCGTGCTGGTGCAGATCCAGCCCGGCTTCGAGGCCGAGCAGGTGGCCGAACCGATCCGCCGCTGGAAGCACCTGCAGGTGTTCACGCGCGAACAGATGGAAGACATCCTGGTGGCCAAGCTGATTGCCACCTCCGCCAAGCAGATCGGCATGTTCCTCGTCATCCTGGCCATCGTGAGCGCGGCCATCGTGGCGTTCATCATCTACACCATGACGCTGGGCAAGCTGCGCGAGATTGCGGTGCTCAAGCTGATTGGCACGCGCAACCGCACCATTGCCAGCATGATCCTGCAGCAGGCGCTGGGCCTCGGGCTGATCGGCTTCATCGTTGGCAAGGTCGCCGCCACCATTTGGGCGCCGGTCTTTCCCAAGTACGTGCTGCTGGAAACCGGTGACGCCGTGCGCGGCTTTGTCGCGGTGATGATCATTTGTGCACTGGCCAGCACGCTTGCCATTCGCGCCGCGCTGCGGGTTGACCCGGCCGCGGCCATTGGATAAGGATGACCATGAACCGCCATGCTTATATTCGTTCGCGGCCCCCCGAGGGGGCGCGGGCCTCCGTTGCGGCAGCTCGGCAGGAGTCCCCATGAGTGAACTCGGTATCCGCATTGAAGGCTTGAGCAAGCGCTACGGTGAGGGCGATGCCGCCGTGGATGCGCTCAAGGACGTGAACATGAGCGTCGCGCCGGGCGAGGTCGTCGGCCTGATTGGTCCCTCCGGGTCGGGTAAGAGTACGCTGCTCAAGTGCCTGGGCGCCGTGATTGAGCCCACTGCCGGACGCATGACGCTGGGCAACGAAATCATCTATGACAACGGTTGGACTTTGCCTGATCTGCGTGCCCTGCGGCGCGACCGCATCGGCTTTGTATTCCAGGCGCCGTACCTGATTCCGTTTCTGGATGTGACCGACAACGTGGCCCTGCTGCCCATGCTGGCGGGCCAGTCCAACGCACAGGCACGGGCCCGCGCCCGTGCGCTGCTGGAGGCGCTCGATGTGGGTCATCGTGCCAAGGCCGATCCCTCCCAGCTCTCCGGTGGCGAACAGCAACGCGTCTCGATTGCGCGGGCGCTGGCCAATCAGCCGCCGGTGATTCTGGCAGACGAGCCGACGGCACCGCTGGACAGCGAACGTGCGCTCGGCGTGATGCGCATCCTCAACCAGATGGCGCAGCAGTACCGCACGGCCATCATCGTGGTCACGCACGACGAAAAAATCATCCCGACCTTCAAGCGCGTCTATCACATCCGCGACGGGCGTACCTTTGAGGAAGCTGGCCAGGGCCTGAGCCTGTAGCGAGCCGGTTTGCATTTCCCACTCATGAAAGAAATTGGTATGAACACCCAGCGCATCCTCAAAGTCCTGGCGGTCGCGGCGATTGCCTTCGGCGCACTCACCGTTTTCAGCGGGGGCCGCGCACTGTTCGGCGATGCCACGGCGCGCGCCAGCGTCGGCAACGCCGTCGGCTTTGTGCTGTGGTTCAACTTCGTCGCGGGCTTTGCCTATGTGCTGAGCGGCGCCGGGCTCTGGCGGGGCCGGCGCTGGGCCGCCCGGGCAGCCGGCTTGCTGGCACTGGCCACGGCGCTGGTGGCAGCTGCCTTCGGCCTTCATGTCCTGGGTGGTGGTGCTTATGAGGTGCGCACCGTGGGGGCACTGCTACTCAGACTCGGATTCTGGCTGGTGGTGGCGCTTGTGGCGCTGCGGACGCTGAAGCCAGCAAAAAATTCGTTGTCCGCATAAAATTTATGTGATGGACTGGCTCCGAAAACTGCCCGGATTTCAGAGGACGCCCTCAGGTTTGGAGTGGCGGCTGCTGCGCCTGATGCCGACTGTATGCCTGGCGGGCACGCTGTTGCCGGCGCTGCTGTCGGTTGCCGCCCGGTTTTTCATCACCGCCGGTAGTGTGGCCGAGTTGGCGCGCCGCCTTCAACTGTTTGATTTTGTGATGATCGGCTTGGCGATTTTCATCTGGACGCTGGTGGTGACGGTGAGCATTGGCTGTGTCATCGTGTGGCTGATGAAAGGTCCGGCCTACGTGGCCGATGGCTTCGAGGTGTCGCACAGCGATGCCCCCAAGCGTTGATCCCGCCAAATACGTAGCCCTCGTGTAGCCTGCTCGCGAGCCGGGCACTTCCTCGGCAATGGTGCATTGCATGGTTTTACCTCCATATTTGGGTATTTCTTCTCTCAACGCCGCTGCCGTCCATCGCCAGTGGCTCGCTACCCCTGTTCGGCGTGTTTTTTGTTTCCATGGGTTTTTTCTGTCACGGAAATGCCATGAAGTTGCCACGTTGCCGTCACGAATGGGCGCCACTATCCAGTGTGCAACAAGAGGAGAAAGAAATGAAAGAACTGCCCAACCCCACCTTCGCTTTGTCCCCGGTGTCCTTGCCCCGGGGGTTACTTCACCCATCTCATTCACCTTCTCATGGCGCGAGTCAAGCCGCAGTTGCGCCGAGTGCGCGCGGCGGTCTGGCGGTTTCGTGGGCCAAACACAGTGACGAAGTCCGGCAAGCGCAGCGTTTGAGGTTCAAAGTTTTCGCTGAAGAGATGGGCGCCCGACTGGATACCAGCTTGCCCGGGCACGACGTTGATTTGTTTGACAATTACTGCGAGCACCTTCTGGTGCGTGATCAGCTCACCCGCGAGGTGGTGGGGACCTACCGGATTCTCACGCCAGCGCAAGCCAGGCGCGTGGGCAGCACCTATAGCGATCTTGAGTTTGATCTCACCCGCCTGCGCAGCCTGCGTGAGCGCATGGTCGAGCTGGGGCGCAGTTGCGTGCATCCTGACTATCGCCACGGTGGCGTGATCATGGCCTTGTGGGGTGCGCTGGCTGAGTTCATGGTGCGCAACAAGCTGGACACCATGATTGGCTGCGCCAGCATTCCCATGCTGCATAACGGGATTGTCAGTGGTGACGTCGCGGCCAGCATCTGGCACCAGCTCAAGGCAAGCCACCTGGCGCCTATCGAACACCATGTGCACCCGCGTCTGCCGCTCCCAGTTGATCAATTGGACAGCAGCCTGAGCGTGGAGCCGCCGGCATTGATCAAAGGCTATCTGCGCCTGGGCGCCAGGATTCTGGGTGCACCGGCCTGGGATCCGGACTTCAATACGGCCGACCTGCCGATGATGATGCGGATCAATGATTTGCCGCCCCGCTACCGCAAACATTTCCTGGGCGCCTGATACGGATGGGGGTGGATAAAGAACTGTCACACGAGTGTCATCAAATTCGTCAACAATCGGTCATCTATTTGTAATAAACAAGCCTAGGGCGTGATGTCTTCTTTCTTTCGTCAGTCGAAATTGACCCAGACCGCTCCCGGTGTGGTGCTCCTTGACCGCGATCACAGCATCCTCGCGTTCAACGAGCGGGTGCTTGATTGGGCCTACCGCAAGGACGTCCCGCTGCTGGAGCGCCTACGTTACCTGTGTATTGTCTCTTCCAATCTGGATGAGTTTTTCGAAGTTCGGGCTGAACCACATTTGGTGGCGAACCAGCGTGAGGACGAGAAAGGCAGCTTCACGGTAGAGTCGTTCGAGCAGCTTGCTGACGCCGCCCACACCTTGGTTGCGCGCCAGTATGCGTTGTACAACGATGACTTGCTGCCCGCCCTTGAACAGCAGGGCATCAGAATAGTGTCCCACGGCGAGCGCAATGTGGTACAACGGCGTTGGGTCAAGCAGTACTTCGAGCGTGAAGTGCGCCCCTTGTTGATCCCGGTGGGGCTGGATCCGTCACATCCGTTTCCCCAAGTTGCCAACAAGTCGCTCAATTTCATCGTGCGCCTGGGCGGCCGGGATGCCTTCGGGCGTGAAAACGACATTGCCATCGTGAAGGTGCCGCGCGTACTGCCGCGCATGATCCGCATGCCGGACAAGGTTTCGTCCGGCACCAACTTTTTCGTTTCCTTGTCCAGTGTGATTCGTGCGCATCTGGCCGAGCTGTTTCCCGGCCGCGATGTGGGGCAGTTTTCACAGTTTCGGGTGACCCGCCACTCGGATTTGGCGGTGGACGAAGATGATGTCAAGAATCTGCGTACCGCATTGCGTCACGGTCTGCAACACCGCCATTTTGGCCAGGCGGTGCGGCTAGAGGTGTCGGCAGGGTGTTCTGAGCATCTGTCGGCTTTTCTGCTTAAACAATTTGATTTGCCGGAACAGGCCCTGTACCGTGTGCCTGGCCCGGTCAATCTGGTTCGATTGACCCAGTTGGTGGATCTGGTGCATGCGCCGAAATTATGTTTTCCCTCCTACCAGTCGTGTTATCCGACGCAGTTGACGCCCGGCGTATCGTTTTTTGAGCAGCTCAAACTTGGCGATGTTTTGATTCACCAACCCTTTGAGAGTTTTGGCGGCGTCTTGGCATTTTTGCGTGAAGCGGTGAATGACCCGCAGGTGCTGGCCATCAAACAGACCATCTACCGCACCGGCAGCGACTCCGAGCTCATGGACTTGTTGCGCGAGGCGGTGCGCCGCGGCAAGGAAGTGACCGTGGTGGTGGAGTTGAAAGCCCGGTTTGACGAAGAGGCCAATATCAATTGGGCTGAGATGCTGGAGTCCATCGGGGCTCAGGTCCTGTACGGCGTGGTGGGATTAAAAACCCACGCCAAGATCATGCTGATCACGCGTCGGGAAGGTAAACAACTCAAACGCTACGCCCACCTGTCCACCGGTAACTACAACCCCCGCACTGCGCGCCTGTACACCGACTGGAGCCACCTGACGGCCGATACGCTGTTGACCGCTGATCTGGACAATGTGTTCGTTCATTTGGCCAGTCAAAGCCGTTTGCCCAAGCTGAACCGCGTGCTGTTGGCCCCGTTTTACCTGCATGCCAGGTTGATCGAAAAAATCAATGCCCTGGCTGCGACGGCCGCTTCAGGCGGGCTTGGTCGAATCGTTGCCAAGATGAATGCTTTAACGGATGAGGCGCTCATTCATGCGCTGATTGGCGCAGGACAGAAGGGCGTCAAAATTGACCTCATTGTGCGCGGCGCCTGCATGCTGCCAGCCCAGGTGCCGGGGGTGACAGACAACATCCGGGTTCGTTCCGTGATCGGGCGTTTTCTGGAGCACTCGCGGGTCTTTTACTTTCGCCGCGATGAGGTGGAGGAGCTTTACCTCTCCAGTGCGGACTGGATGAACCGCAACATGATGCGGCGGGTGGAGCTGGCGTGGCCGGTGACTGACCCGGTGCAGCGCCAGCGCATTGTGGATGAGGAGCTGGTCGCGTATCTGCACGACGGCGTGGATGCATGGGATTTGTTGCCAGATGGCACCTATGCCCGTGTCAAGCCGGATGGCCGTCGCGTGGCACACGGTGCCCAAGCCGCCTTGATGGCCCGTTACGCGGGCCGAGTGGACGACGGGGAAGACTGAATATGGATCTCGTCTTGTGGCGTCATGCGGAGGCGCAGGAATGCGTCGATGGCGGTGATGACATGGCGCGTTTGCTCACCGCGCGCGGGGAAAAGCAGGCTGCACGCATGGCGAACTGGCTGGACCGACAGCTGCCCGAAAGCACGCGAATTTTGGTCAGCCCGGCACGCCGCACTGAACAGACCGTGATGGCGTTGGGCCGCAAATACAAGGTGAGAGCAGAGCTGGCACCCGGCGGCAGCGTCGCCGAGTTGCTGGAGTTAGCGCAATGGCCGGCGGCAAAAGGGTGCGTGCTGGTGGTGGGCCATCAGCCCACGCTGGGGCAGACCATCGCCCAATTGCTGGACTTAAATGCCACCGAATGTGCAGTCAAAAAAGGCGCGGTCTGGTGGCTGCGCCATCGGGAGCGTGAGGTGCACGCCGAAACTGTAGTGGTCACGGTGCAGTCGCCAGAGCTGCTCTAGCCCAACCACTGCCAGCGCACTTGCGGGTGCGCTCAGGGTGAGCGATCAGACGGTTTTGGCTTTGGCAGGGCGTCCGGTTTTGATGGCGGGCACGGCCTTCAATGCCGCCACAAATGCCATGTCTGACATCGCGGCCAGTGCCTTGACACCGGCACGGATCAATTCGCTCTTCTTGACTGGACTGGCCAGTTTGCCAGCGCGTTGCTTGAGGTCATCCAGCACGGTGTATTCAGCCTTCGGGATGGTGAAGCTGTCGCGCACCAGCTTCGGTTTTTTCAACTTGACCGGCTTTTCGGCTTTTGGCTTGAGCAGTGGTTTGGCTGGTGGCTTAGCCAATGGTTTGGCGACCGACGCTGATTTTTTTGCAACCGGTTTCGCTATTACTTTCGGTGCCACTTTCGCCAGCGCCACTGGCGCCACGGGCTTCGTTGCGACCTTGGCGACAAGCGGTGTTGTTGCAGGCTTGGCATCAATGGATGGGACGGCGCTTGCTGGCACTGATTTGGCGATCACGTTTTTCTTTTCTAGGGTAGCCATGCTGAGCCTTCTTTTAAATAAACAGAATATACAGTTTATATCGTTTACCGGAAAGTCGTCAAGCGGGTGCATTCCGCCAGCATCCGCGCCGTCACAACAATGTCACCGCGCGGTCACGGCAATGTCATGTGCGGTGACTAGACTGGAATGATATTAATTTTGTAATCGTGTCATTCAATGAGCATTCTTCGGCTGGCGGCTACGACAGCAACATCCGCACTTGAGTCGTATCCGGCTGATCTGGAACGAAGGCTGGGTGCACGTCCCAGGTCGATGCCCGTTGTCATGCGTTCAAATGCAGTGCGGCGCGGGCGGGGACCACTGGCTGGTTTGATGCGCAGCAACCGACTCTATCCGGTGTTCCAGCCGATCGTGTCGCTGAGCGACGGCTCCATTTATTCTCATGAAGCCCTGATCAGGGGGCCACACGACACGTCATTTCATGCGCCAGATGCGCTGCTGACGGCCGCCGCACACGAGAGTTTGAACTTTGAGTTTGAAAACTTTTGCGTCACCGTGGCACTCGATCGTTGGGGTGCGCTACTGGAATCAGGGCGTCTGTTTGTCAACATCAGTGCCGAGGTGTTGGTGCAGGTTTTGAAGCATTGCGGACGCGACGCCCTGATGGAGTTGATCAGTGGCTTTGGCGTCTTGCCACGCATGCTGGTGCTTGAGATTACCGAGTATGAGCGGGTGGCCGACATGGACTATCTGGCGAGTGTCGTGCGCGAGATACGCTCGGCGGGGGTGTCACTCGCACTGGACGATTTCGGTGATGGCCGATCGAGTCTGAGGCTGTGGTCGCAGCTCAAGCCGGAGTTTGTGAAGATTGACAAGTACTTTACCAAGGACATCAGCCAGCACGCTGACAAGCTCAAAACGATTCAGGCCCTGCAGCAAATTGCCGCGATCTTTGACACCGCACTGGTCGCCGAAGGGATTGAGACGGAGGACGACCTGCGTGTCTTGCGTGACCTTGGCATCGCGTACGGACAGGGCTATTTCTTTGGGCGGCCGGCACCGCTGCCGCGTGAGCAGATTGAGGTGAAAGCGCTGGACGTGATGCGGGACCGAAGGGTCGCCGTGTTCCCTGAGCTGCGGCGGGCGTCCCATTCGGGGTCGCTCAGCCGTCTTGCGGTGGTCGAGGCGCCGGCGGTCGGGTTGACCACCAGCAACGATGAATTGGCGACCCTGTTTTTGGCCCACACCAACCTGCATGCGGTGGCCGTCGTGGACGGCACCCGGCCAGTCGGGATCATCAACCGGGCGTGCTTCATGAACGAATACAGCAAGCTGTATTACCGGGAGCTGTCGGGACGAAAGCCGTGCATGGTGCTTGCCAATCTGGAGCCTCGTTTGATTGAGCGTAACCACAATGTGGACGAGTTGATCGGCATTCTCACCTCGGATGACCAGCGCTACCTGGTGGATGGTTTTATTGTGACGGACAACGGCCGCTATGAAGGCTTGGGGACGGGAGAGCAGCTGGTCCGCTCAGTGACTGAAACGCGCATTGAGGCGGCGCGGCACGCCAATCCGTTAACGTTTTTGCCGGGCAACATCCCCATTAGCCAGCATATTGAGCGGCTCTTGAACAGCGGGGTTGAATTTGTGGCCTGCTATGCCGATTTGAATAATTTCAAACCCTTCAATGACCAGTATGGCTATTGGCGCGGCGATGAAATGATTCGTCTGGTGGCCAGGATCGCTTTGGCTCATTGTGATCCCCAGCGTGATTTTGTGGGGCATGTGGGCGGCGATGACTTCATCATCCTGTATCAGAGCGCCGACTGGCAGACCCACTGCGAGCAGATTGTGAGCGAATTCGCGGAGCGTGCCATTGCCTTGTTTGACGTGTCGGCCCGTGACGCGGGCGGTATTCATGCGGAAGATCGGCATGGGGTGTCCAGGTTTTTCCCACTGACCACGATATCGATTGGTGCGGTCAGAATCCATCGCGATGAATTTTCCAGTGCTGAGCAGGTGGCGTCGGTGGCGGCGCGGGCCAAAC
This sequence comes from Rhodoferax sp., assembly GCA_036835225.1. Lineage (GTDB taxonomy): Bacteria > Pseudomonadota > Gammaproteobacteria > Burkholderiales > Burkholderiaceae_C > Rhodoferax. Next base: position 24,719 of record DAITMI010000006.1, read on the forward strand.
ACGATGCCAAGACTTATGGCGAGGGCCTGTTGATACGCGACACCTCGGATTTCAGCATCCGCTGAGGCCCAGTGACCACGGGGTCTTCTGCCATGCCAGCACTTCTTCGCGCAACAGATGCGCTGATTGCGGGAAGGCCTGCGCCCATCCGACACGGCAGTCAATGACAAAGCTTTTGAAATGTTTTGCGTCACGCATCAGCTGCAAGCCAGTCAAATCAGGGTCGCGCCGGGCGTGGCACAAAATGACGGCCAGTCGCAGTGTGAGCAACTGTTGCACGAATATGTCGTCTTCAAAGTCCACTTCCAGTTTGCGCAGTTTGCCACGGTGGCCCAGAACCAGCAGACTGAGCTTGTGCAGTTCCGACAAAGCGAAACCCATGGCATCGGCATTGTCCAGAATGTAGGCGCCGTGCTTGTGGTAGTCGCTGTGTGAGATGTGGCTGCCAATTTCATGCAACTGGGCGGCCCAGTTCAGTTTGCGGTTCAGGCGTTCATCTGCCAGGTTATCTGGTGCCAATGCGGTGCTCTGAAGTTGGCCAAACAAATGGTTGGCGACTTTGCCGACGCGCAGGCCGTGCACAGCGTCAGCGCCGAATTTGGCGGCCAGCCGTTGTACCGACTTGGCGCGCACGTCCGTTTGCTCCGCTTTGCTGCCCATCAAGTCAAACAAAAGCCCGTGTCGCAGGCCGCCGGTGGCCAGTTGCATTTGATCGATTTGCAGCAAATCAAAAATAGCCCGCAAGATGCTCAGACCCCCACCAATGAGCGCGCGCCGGTCGTCCTTCATGCCCGCCAGGCGGAGTCGATCCGCGCTTTGCGCGCTCAGCAGCTTGTCCAGCAGCCAGTCCAGCCCTTCCTGGCTGACGTAGCCGGTGGGCCAGCCGGCCGCGGCCAGCACATCGCCGACCGCGCCCACGGTGCCAGCCGAGCCATAAGCGACGTCCCAGGCGTCGCGCCGGTATGCATTGAGTGCTTCGTCGAGTACCGCCTTGGCCGCAATTTCAGCCATTTGAAAAGCGTGTTTGGAAAACTGGTTGTCCGGAAAATAGCGGGTGGACCAGGCAATGCTGCCGACACGGTAGGACTCCATCAGGGTCGGATTGAAGCCCTGGCCCAGGATGAGTTCGGTCGAACGGCCGCCGATGTCAATCACCAGGCGGCGCTCGTCCCCCTGCGGCAGCGCGTGGGCGACACCCTGGTAGATCAGGCGGGCTTCTTCCCGGCCGGAGATGATGTCAATCGGGAAGCCCAGCACGGCATTGGCCTGCACCAGAAATTCGTCCCGGTTCCGGGCTTCACGCAAGGTTTGGGTTGCCACCGCGCGCACTTCGCCGCTATTGAAACTGGCCAGGCGTTCGCCAAAACGGGCCAGGCAATCCCAGCCCCGCTCCATCGCTTCCGGTGTCAGGTTGCGTTCGTCATCCAGGCCGTTGCCCTGGCGCACGGTTTCCTTCAAATATTCGGTGCGGTAAAACTGGCCGTGATCAATACGTCCAATTTCAAGGCGAAAGCTGTTCGATCCCAAATCTACGGCCGCCAGGCGAGTTCCATTTTGCATTGGCTGTATTTTCCTGTTTCTTGGTGTCCAGCATAGCATTCGGGTCGCGCCCATCGATCGGCCCCGTTTGATTCAGCCCACCAGCCGACCGTCGGGCGTCACCATGCTTTGTGTGACGTAGGAGCCGCCTCGCCCCTGCGCATTGAAGCTCACGCGAAATCCGCCCACATCCACCGCCTGGCGCTGTTGGAATGTCAACAAGGTATTGTGCCGGGTTGGGGCGCCTTCCACTGTGCGCAACACTTCATGGGTGTATTGCGCAGCGATGTAGCCGGCCAGACTCTGCGGTGTGGGCGGTTCATCAAAGAGGCGGGCCAGTGTCTCGCGATAGGCTCGGACGACCGGCAACTTGGCATTGACCATCGGAACCACCTGCGTGGCCATGACGGGTGTCAGGCGCGCTGCCCCCATTTGCATCACGGTTTGCAGGTTGACATCGGCCATGGCCACGATGTAGCGCTGCTGGGTCTGCTTGTCAATGCCCTGCGTAAACTGCACCAGCTCCGGTGTGCCACCGATGAACAGCAGAATCCGGGCGGAGCCATGGGGCAGGCTTTTGCCAAGCCGTGTTAAATCATCCGTCGGCTTGTAAGATGTCAGCTTGATCTTCAAGGCTGAACTGGCCCGCTCAACATCGTCACGGTACAGGGCGTACTCCTGCGCCGAGGCATAGACCGCTGCGAGTTCCGGCACGCTCATGATGGACAGTGATTTCAGCGCCTGCGCTATCTGGTCCTGACGCGAGGCAAAAATCGGGAACGTGCGGTTGTCGCCATCCAGAACGGAGTTTTGCAGCCACGGCGCCACGTGGGCAATGTCATACTGGTCTTGCCGCAGCAACGCGACCAGCTGACTGGCGGCACGGTCACCCGCGGTGCCGCACAGGGCCACGCAATTGGGTGTCTTTTTGATCGAGTCAAGGGCTGCGCGCAGGCTGGCGGCGCTGCCATCGACTTCCAGCGTCATATGCTGGATGGGGCGTCCATTGACACCGCCTTTGACATTGATGTCTTGCCAGGCGGCGCGCGACCCGATCAGGAAGTCTCTGGAGACATCAAGCTGGCCGACGCTGCTGTCCACGATCTGGGCGACTACCAGCGCGCGCGCAGTGCCGGTTGATTTGCCAGACTGGGGCCACGCCGGGGCCGCCATGCACGCGGCCAGACCCATCGTGCCGCGCAACACGCGACGACGGCTCCAGGTTGAGGGGAAAGTCATCATTGCTTCTGCGTATGAAGCAGCAGGCTGACGGGAACTGAGGCGCCGCCAGCGCGGGAGGCGGCGATAACGGCAAGACTAGAAACTCGGCAATTCAACATGAAAATGGCTTCTTCTTCTGTTTAGGGAGGATTGAAGCGTAGCCCTGTTTCGTGACAATCGTGTGACTGTTGGAAGACTTTTGCGTGACGTATTGACTACGCAGTAGCGCCAGCCAGCGTGGATGCTTAACCGATGACAGTCTGAACTGGCGCGGCACGCCGAACCGGGGGTCCACGCACCCGTGCAAATGCCTTACTCGCGCAAAATCATCTGCCCGCGAATCTCGCCGCCTGGGTGGGCTGCCGTGTGAATATTGGCGTACCACTTGCCGGCCAGCAGGTCTGCGGCCTGCGCCGGGGTCAGCGTGGTCCGCCCTTCAAACGGGCTCTTGACCGGGCCTTTGTAGGGGAGGGCGATGCTTGCGTTGGCCCCAATCACCGCAGGGCCATGAAAATGGCCTGCCGTGGCGGGGCCGCTCAAACCGGTGAACGACAGCTTCCAGCGGAACAGCCGGGTGTTTTTGTCCAGCACCGCGTCCACCCGGCCGGTTGCCGGCGTGGCCACGGGCGGCACCTGGTTCACCCCCGTCATCTGGGTGCTGAATGCCGCCAGGTGCGCATCGGGCTGCAGCACACTGCAACCGGCCATCGCCATTGCCATGGCCATGGCGATGGCGATGACGGTGGGGGCGAGCACCGAACGCACGGCAAGATAGAAACGCATTTTTAACTCCCTCAAATATTTTGAGCCATCCAAATTGGGGCCGAGTGTAGTGCTCACTGCGCCTCGTGCAACGCGTTTACCTTGAATTATTTGTAACAAAATATGCCGCTAGCCCTCGTCATTACTACTTCAGTAACTACTATTTTTATAGCTAAATGGGCGCTGGTCCGTGATCGATACACTGGCACCCGCCGCGACCTGTGAGGGGGCGGTGTAATAGAGGCTGTGCAGATCAATTCAACAAAGCAAAACAATGGGTATTTCTCTTGAGCGCTGACGCCTTGGCCGACTTGTCGCTGGCCGCCTTTGACCGCGTGGTGAACGCCACGGCGGGTTTTCGGCCACGCCCGGGGCAGCGCGAGATGGCGCAGCGCATTGCCAGCAGCTTGGGCGGCGTGACGCTGGGCGAGCACCCCACGCCGGGCAAAGCCATCACCGTCATTCAGGCCGGCACCGGGGTCGGCAAGTCGGCGGCTTATTTGTCCACCACGGTGGCGCTGGCGCTGGCGCTCAAGACCCGGGTGCTTGTCTCCACTGCCACGGTCGCGCTGCAAGAGCAGCTGATGAGCAAGGATCTGCCGGCGCTGGCCGCGGTGCTGGACACGCCCTTTGTGTATGCCCTGGCCAAGGGACGCGGCCGCTATGTGTGCAAGTTGAAGCTGGAGCGGCTGGCCGGTGCGGGCGCCGAAGCCGGCGACGATTTGTTTGAGGCGGATGAAGACCTGCCCCCGCCCCGCGCCGCGTTCGCCAAACAGCTGCAGGGCGAAGACCCGGAAGAACGCCGCATCAAGTTGTATGACGCCTTGGCGGCGGCGCTGGCGGGCGGCAAATGGGATGGCGACCGCGACAACCTGGCCGAGCAGCCGGACTCGCGCGACTGGTCGGCCGTGGCGGCGGAGCGGCACACCTGCACCGCCCGGCATTGTCCGCGTTTTCGCGAGTGCAGTTACTACAACGCCCGCACCAAGCTGGCCGAGGCCCAGGTCATCGTCGCCAATCACGATCTGGTGCTGGCCTCGCTGGGGCGCAAGGCGCTGCCCGAGCTGGACAACTGCCTGGTGGTGTTTGACGAAGGGCATCACCTGCCGGCGGTGGCACTGGACCAGTTCGCCAGCAGCATGGACTTGTCCGGTCTGCGCTGGCTGGATAAATTGCCCAAAACCTTGCACGAGGTCAGTGAAAAAATTCACGTCGCGCTGGCGCAGGACGTCAATACGCTGGCGCAGCAGCTCAAAACCGCGCTGTTTGACCTCGGCCGCATGGTGCTGGCGCTGCTTAATGTCAACGCCACCGGCTATGACGGCGTCTATCGCTTCAAAAGCGGGGTGCTGCCAGAGGCATGGGTGGACCCCATGCGCCTGATTCAGGGCCATGCAAGCGGTTTGTCCAAAGCGCTGGAAGCACTGGGGGCCGAGGTCAAACTGCTGGCCAAGGAAGACCCTTCGCAGGCGGTGAGCTGTTCGCTGCTGTACGCCAAACTGGGGCAATTGGCGCCCAAACTCGCGAGCGTGGTGGAGACCAGCACGCTGCTGCTGGAACATGGCCCGCAACCGCTGGCCAAGTGGCTCAAGTCCGATACCAGTTCCGGCCTGGTCTTTTTGACGGCGCATGCCTGCCCGATCGTGCCGGGCGACTTGCTGCGCCAATCGCTGTGGAGCCAGGTGCGCGGTGCGGTGGTGACTTCGGCCTCGCTGACCAGTTGCGGCAGTTTTGATTATTTTCTGCACGAGGCCGGCCTGGTCAACAACCCCAATGTCTCCACCCTGGAAGTCGAAAGCCCGTTCAACTACCGTACCCAAGGCCAATTGATCGTGGTGGAGACCGAGGCTGATCCGAAGAACGCCGAGGCCTACACCCGTGAAATGGTGGGTGAACTGATGGCGGATTTGAGCCAGGTCGCACATGGGGCGCTGGTCCTGTTCACTTCGCGCGTGCAGATGAAGGCGGCGGTTGATGCGCTGCCGGCCGCCCTGCAGCCGGTGGTGTTGGTGCAGGGCCAAATGGCGCGCGGCCGGCTGCTGGCCACCCATCAGGCGCGGGTCGAGGCCGGGCTAGCGTCGGTCATATTCGGGCTGCAGTCGTTTGGCGAAGGCCTGGACTTGCCTGGCCAGCTGTGCGAGACGGTGTTTATCGCCAAGTTGCCGTTCAGCCCGCCGTCCGACCCGGTGGAGGAGGCGCGCGCCGAGTGGCTCAAGAGCGTCGGGCGTGATCCGTTTGCCGAGCTGGTGGTGCCAGCCACCGGCATCAAGTTGCTGCAGTGGACCGGTCGCGCCATTCGCACCGAGAACGACCATGCCACCGTGATTTGCTACGACCGGCGCCTGCTGCGACTGGCGTTTGGCCGGCGTATGTTGCAGGGCCTGCCGCCGTATGCGCTGTCGCGCCGGGTTGGGGGCGTGGCGTTGCTGGCCTGATGGCACTTGCTTTTGCTGCAAAAGGCCGCAAGTTGGGGGCTTAAGTTAAGGAGTTCAATGTTGAACCAGGTGATCGGAACGATTTTGGGTGTGATGGTGCGGGTGGTGCTGTTGCTGGCCGGGCTGGTGTTTTTGGCCAGCGTGCTGACAGCGGCGGCGCTTTTGCTGGCGGTGTGGCTGGTTCGGGCGTTCTGGGCCAAACTGACGGGGCAAGCCGTGAGTCCCTGGACCTTTCAGGTCAGCCGTCAAGCCATGTGGAACCGCTTTTATCGTCGGCCGGGGCCGGGCGGTGCAGCGCGACGCGACGCATCGGATGTGATTGACGTGGAAATTAGGGAAATCAGGGAAATCAAACCGCCAGAGCGTTAGCCGGCTTGGGGCTTTGTTGGCTTTGATCCGGCGGGGGCGCGGCGGATGCCGGGCGCTCCGCGTCCTTCGGACTTTTTGATGTCGCACCCAACATCCGCCCCACCCCCACCTCACTTTGGTGGTGGATATGCTGCATAAAGTATAGCTACTTACGCAATGTAGTCGGGGGCTAGAGGCCTATTTTTCTTATGACGTCGCTGCCTCCAGCACAATCTCGTTGGAGAACAAGTCAATGGCTGTCTTGGCCACCTGGCTGGTGTCAAAGTAGGCGTAGGCGCCAACACCGACCGCACCGACCAGCGGCACGAAGCGGGCCACGCTTTTGCCGATGATTTTCTGCGTCACTTTGACGCCCAGCGTCTGCGCGGCGGACTGAATAAAACCCAGCGAGGCGCGCCGGATCAAATAGCGCTCGCCGACGCGCACCACCACATCCCGAAAAAGCTGGGCCGAGACGTGCTTGAATAGGCAGTAAATCAGCTGTTCACGGCCCAGATACGCGCTCTTGCCATAGACGGCGGCGATGTCGGACACCATTTGCGCCTGCAATCTCCACACACCCATCAGTTCAGGCAGTATCGTCAGCCAGCCCAGAAAACCCGGCGGCAAGGCCAGCGAGCCAGCCATCAGGCTGGCTTGGCGGGCGGCGGTCCGGCCGAGGGCCCGGGCTCGCACGGCGGGCTCGGCCAGTTCGCTTTCGCTGGAGGCCGGCACGCGCAGCACCAGACCCTCAATGGCGTCGCCTATTCGGTGGCGCAGGTCCTGCGGGGAGGCAAGGGTGGCAATGGCGTTTTTGCTCATGATCCGCAATTATGTCGCTCTCGCATCGGCTGCAAGCGCTTAAGGGCCTTTACTCGGCGCTTGAATTACGATTAGGTAAATGAGTTTTACAATACATAATCATAATTCCGAAAAACGAGGAGACTGAACCGATGGGTGCCTACACCTACCCGAAATATGCCTACCGCGCCCCGAGCGACCTGATGGCGGGCGCGCCGCAACGCCGCCCCCTGGTGGTGGTGGGCGCTGGCCCGGTGGGGCTGGCGGCGGCGATTGACGCCCGGCTGCAGGGTATTCCGGTGCTGCTGTTTGACGAGGACGACAGCGTGTCGGCGGGCTCGCGCGCGGTCTGCTATGCCAAGCGTGCGCTGGAAATTCTGGACCGGCTCGGCGTCGGTGACACGGTGGTGGACAAGGGGGTGAGCTGGAACGTGGGTCGCACTTTTGTGCGCAAGGACGAGGTCTATCAGTTCAACCTGGTGCCTGAACCCGGTCACAAACGCCCCGGCATGATCAACCTGCAGCAGTACTACCTGGAGGAAGATCTGGTGGCGCGGGCCCAGGCGCTGGGTGTGGACCTGCGCTGGAAGCACAAGGTGATCTCGGTGCAGCCGCAGGCCGATGGCGCACGGCTGCGGGTCGAGACACCCGACGGCGGGTTTGACATCGAGGCCGACTGGCTGGTGGTGGCCGATGGCGCGCGCAGCCCGATCCGGCGCGCCCTGGGGCTGGACATTGATGGCCGCGTGTTCATGGACCGCTTTCTGATTGCCGATGTGGTGATGCAGGCCGATTACCCGGCTGAGCGCTGGTTCTGGTTTGACCCGCCGTTTCACCCCGGTCAGTCGGTGTTGCTGCACAAGCAGCGCGACAACGTCTGGCGCATTGACTTCCAGCTCGGCTGGGATGCCGACCCCGAGGAGGAAAAGAAGCCCGAGAACGTGTTGCCACGCCTGAAAGCCATGCTGGGCGACGCGCGGCCGTTTGAGCTGGCGTGGGTCAGCATCTACACCTTTCAGTGCCGGCGCATGAAAGAGTTTCGCCATGGGCGGTTGCTGTTTGTCGGCGATGCGGCGCACCAGGTGTCGCCGTTTGGTGCACGCGGTGCCAACTCCGGCATGCAGGACGCCGATGACCTGATCTGGAAACTCAAGCTGGTGATGGACGGCCAGGCGCCGGAGCGGCTGCTCGACAGCTACAGCCAGGACCGGACCTTTGCCGCCGACGAAAACCTGATGAACTCCACCCGCTCGACCGACTTCATCACGCCCAAGAGCCGGGTCAGCAAGACGTTCCGCGATGCCACGCTGGCACTGGCGCAGCAACATGCTTTTGCCCGAAAACTGGTGAACTCCGGGCGCCTGAGCGTGCCGTCCTACCTGACCGGGTCCGTGTTGAACACGCCTGACCGCGATGTTTTTGCCGGCGATATGGTGCCAGGTGCACCGATGGATGATGCGCCGGTGCTGCTCGATGGCGAAAGTAGCTGGCTGCTGGACCAAGTGGGCAACCGGTTTCAGTTGCTGTGCTTTGTGGCGGAGCCGGCATTGTCGCCAGGCGCTGCGGCGCTGCTGGCAGAACTGGCAGCGTGGCCGATTCCGGTGCAGCCCCTGCTGGTGTGTTCAGGCGCAGATGCGGTGTCGGCGCGTTCGACCAAGGATGCTGTGTTTGACCATGTGGTGGATGCACAAGGCCTGGCAGCCCGGCGCTTTGACGCCCGGCCCGGCACCTGCTATCTGATTCGCCCGGACCAACACGTGGCCGCCCGTTGGCGCAGCCTGGATGTGGCCCACATTCGCGCGGCGCTGGCGCAAGCCACCTGCAACGTTTGACAATCCAAGGAGTCAGAGTCATGCCTTTGCAACTGCAACCCAACCTGGTCGAACCCGGTACACGCTACTTTCGCGACTTCTCGCCCGGCGATGATTTCTATGCCGCGTTGCTGGAGACGCACCGCGATCTGAGCGACGAGCAAAGCGAAATGGTGAACGCCAAGCTCATCTTGCTGCTGGCCAACCACATTGGCGATATTGCCGTGCTGCGCGAAGCGATGCAACTGGCCCGCGCGGGCGTCTGAAGCTAATTTTTCAAGGAGACCGTTATGCCGATCAAGAAAATCCACCACGTCGCCTACCGCTGCAAGGACGCCAAGGAAACCGTGGACTGGTACACCCAACACCTCCACATGAACTTTGTGCTGGCCATTGCCGAGGACGAGGTGCCGTCCACTCACGCGCCGGACCCCTACATGCATTTGTTCATGGACGCCGGTGGCGGCAACATCCTGGCCTTTTTTGAGCTGCCGAATTCGCCCCCCATGGGGCGCGATGCCAATACGCCAAACTGGGTGCAGCACATTGCGCTGGAGGTGGACAGTGTGGACGAGCTGGAAGCCACCAAGGCGCGCCTGCAGGCCAGTGGCATCGAGGTGGTGGGCGTGACGGATCACACCATTTTCAAGTCGATCTATTTCTTCGACCCCAATGGTCACCGGCTGGAGCTGGCCGCCAACACCGGCACGCCCGAGATGATGAAGAAACTCGACGAGGTTAAATGGGACATGCTGAACGAATGGACCCGTACCAAGCGCGCGCCCAAGCACGCCGCGTGGATGCACGCAAAGGAGCTGGGCTAGCTCAGGGGGCTAGCAAAACATCAGTGCCAGCCAAGCCGGGTCATCCAGAAAGTTGGTCAGCAGATAGCCGCCCATACGGTAGAACCACAGTTCGGTCCGAACTTTGATGTCAGACGACAGGTCAGGCCCCGGGTCAGACAATATCAATGGCATGAATCGAGAACTGGCCGGCGCGGCGATCTGCAAAGTAGTGTTCCAGCGTTTCTTTGACGGTTCTGAAGGCAATCTCGTCCCAGGGAATTTCGTCTTCGCTAAAGAGGCGGGCCTCAATGGTCTCAAAGCCAGGGTCGAAGGTGTCGCTAAGCAGGCGGGCCCGGTAGAACATGTGGACCTGCCCAACGCGCGCGACATTCAAAAGAGTGAAAAAACCTTCCAGCTCGAACTGCGCCCCGGACTCTTCCAGTGTTTCACGCGCCGCCCCTTCGGCCACCGTCTCATCAAGTTCCATAAAGCCGGCGGGGAGCGTCCATTTGCCCCAACGTGGCTCGATATTGCGTTTGCACAGCAGCACCTTGTCGCCCCAATAAGGCACGGTGCCCACCACGTTCAGTGGGTTTTCGTAATGGATGGTCTGGCAGGCGGGGCAAATGGCACGCTCTTTGGTATCGCCATCGTCAGGCACCCGGTAAATCACGGCCGCGCCACAGTTTTTGCAGTGTTTGATCGGGTTGCGAAGCATGAATGAAGTGTAAATTGAAAAAAAGGACTCTTTGCGGAGTCCTTCATTGGCCGCGGCAGCACGCTGCTATGGTTTTTTCGGCGCTGCCTTGACTGGAACAGGTGCCGCCTTGCCGTGCTTTTCAATCAAGGCCCTTGCGGTATCGATCAGCTTGCGACCGTCAAAGCCGCGCTTGTTCATGTCTGCCATCCACTCCACCTCAACCAGGGCAGCCTTGCGTTTGAATTCCTGGGTGTCCGCCAATGGGATGGTATAGATGGTATTTTTGCGGTCAAGCGCTGACTGTCGGCCGGCAATATCCCCGGTCTGCTGCACCTTGCCCAGCCAGCCTGAGGTCTCGATGCCGGAGTTGTTGTCGATGATCATTTTCAGGTCGGCCGGGAGCGAGTTGTATTTGGCCTTGTTCATCGTCATCACAAAAGTGGTGGTGTACAGCGCACCACCGGCCGGGGCGAACTCGCTGTGGAACTTGGTGAGTTCATTGACTTTGACCGCCGGAACCACTTCCCATGGGATCACTGCGCCGTCAATGGTGCCTTTGGACAGGGCGTCGGGAATGCCCGGCAGCGGCATGCCCACTGGCGTGGCACCCAGATAGCCCAGCATCTTGGTGATCTGGCGCGTGGGGCCACGCACTTTCAGGCCCTTGAGGTCGGCTGCGGTCTTGATTTGCTTGTCTTTGGTGTGGAACATGCCGGGACCATGCACATGCAGCGCCAGCACCTGCGTGTCCTTGAACTCGTCCGCGGCCATGGTTTGCACATACTCCCAATAGGCCTTGGATGTTGCCTCGGCATTGTTCATCATGAACGGCAGCTCAAATACTTCCGAGCGCGGAAAGCGCCCCGCCGTGTTGCCCGGCAGGGTCCAGATAATATCGACCACGCCATCTTTGGCCTGGTCATATAGCTGCACCGGCGTGCCGCCCAGCTGCATGGCCGGGTAGGCTTCAAACTTGATGCGCCCGCCGGATTCCTTTTCAACTTTCGCCATCCAGGCCTTGTGCATGTTGAGCCAGACGTTGGACATCGGTGCCATGAAGGTATGAAACTTGAGGGTCACCGTTTGCTGCGCCAGGCTGCTCAGGGCGGGCGCCCCCAGTGCCACCGCGGCGGTGGATTTGAGTAGCGTGCGTCTTTGAATCATGGGTGGCTCCAGAAGGTTGATAGAGCTAAGGTAACGGAAATCCGGCACAGTGAGTGACGGGATTTACCCTCAAGTGACGTATTTCACCAGCCACAGCGAGATGCCAGGGAAGAACAGCAGCAGCAGCGTGCGAAACACATCGCTGATCAGGAACGGCATCACACCCTTGTAGCTCTCGGCAATGGGTACATCTTTGGCCATTCCATTGACGACATACACGTTCAACCCGACCGGCGGCGCCAGCAGGCCAAAGCCCACCGTCATCAGCACCATGATGCCAAACCAGATCGCCACTGATTCCTGGGGCATGCCGAAGTCAAGACCAATCACCAGGGGAAAAAAAATCGGGATGGTCAGCAGGATCATCGACAGTTCGTCCATCACGGCGCCCAGCACCACGTAAAACAGCAGGATCGCGGACACCACCATCAATGGTGACAAACCCCAGGCTTGCACCACACCGGCCAGCTGGCTGGGCACCTGGGTCAGCGCCAACGCGGCGTTCATCAAGTCGGCACCGATGAAGATCATGAAGATCATGGCCGAGCCCTGTGCCGTGGCGTAAAAGCAGAATTTGAGCTTCTTGAGAGTCAGCTCGCGCTTGAGCAGCGCCGCTACAAATGTGGACGCCGCACCCACCGCAGCGCCTTCAGTGGGGGTGAACAATCCACCGTAAATGCCACCAAAGACGATCAGAAAAACAACCGCGATGGGCACGATGCCCATCATGGACTGCGCTGTGATCTTGTCGGTGACCACGTCCTTGTCCGGCGCGTGGCCGGGAACGAGCCGCACGTAGATGGCGATGGCAATCATGTAGCCCACCATCGCAATGATGCCGGGCACCATGGCGGCGGCAAACAGCTTGGCAATATTTTGCTCGGCCAAAATGGCATAGATCACCAGTGGCACCGAGGGCGGTATCAGAATGCCAAGCGTGCCGCCTGCGGCCAGGGTGCCGGTGGACAGGCGCCCGGAGTAGCCATGGCGCTTCATCTCGGGCAGCGCCACCGAGGTGATGGTGGCGGCAGTGGCCACCGACGACCCGCAGATGGCACCAAAGGCCGCGCTGGCCAGCACCGCCGCCATCGCCAGGCCCCCTTTGAAGCGCGACATCACCGCGCTGGCGAAGCCAAACAGGGCTTTCGAGATGCCGCCCTGGGTGGCGAAATTTCCCATCAAAATAAACAGCGGAATGACCGACAGGTCATAGCTCGCAAAGCGGGCAAAGGCCTGGGTGTTGAGAAAGTTGCTCAAGGGGCCCCAGCCCGCCTGGGCCACGTAGCCGACGCAGCCCGCGGAAAACATGGCAATGGCAATCGGCACGCGCACGGCCATCAGCACCAGCATGATGGCAAAAATCATCAGCGTCAACATCAGCGGGCTCATGGCTGCACCTCATTGCCGAAGCCGAACAAACCCTGCCACAGCCCGATCACCGCCGTGAGCAACAGGGGCGGCACCATGCCCGAGTACACAATCCATTCCGGGAAACCCAGCATCATCGTGCCGGACTGGGTGTTGAATGCATTGAGGCCGCCCAAGGTCGTGCGCCAAGCCAGCAGGCCAATAGCCAGTCCCAGCAGCAGAGCACCAAGCCGGTCAAGACCGGCATTGGTTTTGTCGCTGGCTTTGGCGGTGAAGAAGTCAACAATGATGTTGCCGCGCCGCAGCTGGCACCAAGGCAAAAAAAGCGCGATGGCCGCACCGGCAGCGACACCCGTCAGCTCAAAATCGCCAACCAGCGTCACGCCAATCGTGTTGCGGCCAATCAGGCTAACGCAGGTCGCCAGGGTGATGGCGGTGAGCAATACGCCCGCCAGAATGGCGCAAAACTTGGCCAGTGATTCTAGGATGCGCAACAGAAGTCCCCATTTATTCATGCGTCACGAATTGACGGTGGCGCAATTCTAGGTGGCGCTCCTGGCCCGCCTCTCACCTTTGGCCCTACTGGATCGTGACCTTGATGGGTTCCAGCCCCGCCACGGCGCCCAGCAGGGTGTCACCCGCCACCACAGCGGCCACGCCCTCGGGCGTGCCGGTGTAAATAAGGTCACCCGGCTGCAATTCCCACGCAGCTGACAGGTGCTCAATGGTCTCGGCAATATTCCAGATCAGTTTGGACACATTGCTGCGCTGGCGGTCCTGGCCGTTCACCTGGACGTAAATCTCAGCGTTGGCGATATCGCCTGCCGCTGCCACCGGGGTGATGGGGCCGATAGGGGCCGACTGGTCAAACGCCTTGCCGATGCACCAGGGACGGCCCTGCTTTTTCATCTCGTTTTGCAGGTCACGCCGCGTCATGTCCAGGCCCACGGCATAGCCAAAAATGTGCGTGTGGGCGTCGGCCGCCTTGATGTTTTTGCCGCCCGTGCCAATCGCCACTACCAGTTCGATTTCGTGGTGCAGGTTGTGCGTGAGGCTGGGGTAGGGCAGGGTAGCGGTCTCACCGGCATTGACCACCACCAGCGCATCGGTGGGTTTCAGAAAGAAGAAGGGCGGCTCGCGGCCGGTAAAGCCCATTTCCTTGGCGTGTTCTTCGTAGTTCCGCCCCACGCAGTAGATACGGTGCACCGGAAAGCGATCAGCTGTGCCCAGCACCGGCACAGACACCGTGGGGGCGGGATTGAAAACGTAGCTCATGGAATCCTCTCTTCTTTGTGAATGCCCAGCGCTTGATGCACCGGACGGTCGGAATAACTGAACAGCACACAACCTTCGATTGATGCCAGACGCAATGCTTGCCAGGACGGCACCACGAAATGATCGCGCGCCTCGAAATCGAATCGTACCGAACCTGCAGGCCCGTCGATGTACGCAGTACCCGCACCTTCGACCACGCTGTAGACGGCCCCGTCGGTCTGGCGCCAGGCTTTGCCGTCAAACCTGGCGGGCAGGCGTTGCATGAAGGTGGCCATGGTGGGCATCGGTGAGCCGCCGGTGGCCGGGTTGATATAGCGCAGCTTGACGCCATCCCAGGCATCCACCGGGGCGTCACGTTCCAGTTGGTACAACGCCTCGCGGCTGCGTTCGTAGGGGTAGCTGAAGATTGGGGATGTGGCACCGTAGGGCGCGTCGCCCCTGACCGGCGCCATGTTGTGGCCATAGCGCGCGAAACTGCTACCCTCGGTGCGCGCGACCGTCTGCGATTTGGCCGTGTCGTTCTGCGCAAAACCGGCATCGAAAAAGCGGATCATGGGAATGTCCAGCCCGTCGAGCCACACCACAGGCTCAGCGCCTTCGTTGCCATGGTCGTGCCAGGTCCAGCTGGGGGTGATGATGAAGTCGCCGGGGTGCATGGTGGTGCGCTCACCATCCACTGCGGTGTAGGCGCCGGCGCCCTCCACAATGAAGCGCAGCGCGCTCTGGGTGTGGCGGTGGCTGGGGGCAATTTCACCGGGCAGGATCAGCTGCAGGCCAGCGTAGAGCGATTGGGTCACGGCCGACTGGCCGCGCAACGCCGGGTTTTCCAGAATCAATACGCGGCGCACCGCCTCCTCGGCAGTGATGGCGTCGCCGGCGCGCTTCAGGAATGGTTTGATCTGCTCATATTTCCATAGCGCCGGAACACACGGGGATGAGGGCTGGGGCGGTACCAGGCCATGAAGAACCTCCCACAGCGGGGTCAGGTTCAGGGGCGACATGTCCTGGTACAGCTGTTGGCGCAGCGCGGTGGTGTTTGTCATTTTGGAGCTCCTGCAAAGGGCTGGTCGGGGTCAATGCCCTGGTACAGCCACGACAGCCCGGCAAATCCGGCGCTCTCGGTGCCGCTTTGGAACATCTGGTTGCGCAATTCGCGCTGCACCCCGGACGCATGATAGATGTCGCCATAAAAGCGGGCGGTCAGTTGCACCCGACCGGTGCGCAGGTAGCGCGCCCGCTGGTAGCGCTGAAAGGCCTCGCTGAAATTGCCGCCGCTTTGTTTCAACGCCGCACCCAGCACCACGGCGTCTTCAATCGCCATGCAGGCGCCCTGCGCCAGGTATTGCAGCATGGGGTGGGCCGCATCGCCCAGAAGGGTGACGCGGCCGTCGGACCAGTTGCTGACCGGCTCGCGGTCGCACAGCACCCACATCTTCCAGGTGTCTATTTTGGCCAGCAGCTCTTTCACTTGCGGCGTGGCTTTGGCAAAACGTTCGGTGAGCTCTTCGGGATCGCCAAAGGTGTTCCAACCCTCATCGAACTGGCTGCTGTGAAACACCGCCACCAGATTGAACAGCTCGCCGCGGCGCAGCGGGTAGTGCACCAGGTGCGTTTTCTCGCCGCCCCACAGCACCACGTCAGGGCTGTAAAGATGCGCGGGCACCTCAGCCACCGGCAGGACGGCGCGGTAGGCAATGTGGCCCGACACCCGGGGCTTGCCATCGGCCACGATGGCTTGGCGCACGCTGCTCCACAGGCCATCGGCGCCAATCAGGGCATCGGCATGAATCATCTCGTCCGTGCTCAAGGTGACCTTGACCCCTTTGGCATCCTGTGTGTAGCGTGCCACCTTGGCGCCGGTGCGCAGCGTGATGTTGGGCAGCGCACGGCAGGCGTCCAGAAAGACATTGTGAATGTCAACCCGGTAGATCACGCCGTAGCGAAATCCGTAGGCGGCCTGCGCGGCGTCGCCCACAGACGCACGCACCACCAGTTCGCCGGTGCGCACATCGCGCATCTGCAGGGCAGGGGGGAAATAGGCCACCTGGTCAATGGCCTGGGTGAGTCCCAGATGCTCGAACATGCGAAAGGCATTAGGGCCAATCTGGATGCCGGCACCAATCTCGCCAAAAGCGTCCGACTGTTCCAGCACGGTCACTTGATAGCCCTGCCGGCCCAAAACCAGGGCAGCGGCAAGACCGCCAATGCCGCCGCCGGCGATAACAATGTGTTGTGAGTTCATGGCCAGAGCTGTGTTGATGATGTGGAAGGAATGGGCCGCCTGATTTGCCGATCCAATGCAATAATGATAAGCATACATACTATTATGACGATCGGTGATTACCCTTACCCGTTTACACTGGCACCATGGCTAAAAGCTTCAATTTCCTGCAGGCACCCGGGCATCTGATTCGCCGCTCGCACCAGATCGCGGTGGCTGCGTTCATGGAAGAAACGGCTGGTTTTGATGTCACGCCGGTGCAGTTCGCGATTCTGAATGCGCTGATCGACACGCCCGGTGCGGATCAGATTACGCTGGCCGGCCAGGTGGCCTTTGATGCGGCCACCTCGGGTTCGGTGATCGGTCGTCTGGAGGCCAAGGGCTGGATACGGCGCGAGGCCGATAGCCAGGACAAGCGCCGCAAGTTACTCTGGATTACGCCGGAAGGGGAACAGATGGCCCTTCAGATGAAACCGGCAGTCAACCGGGTGCAGGCGCGCATCCTGAAGCCGCTGGACGCCACCGAGCGTGAGCAGCTGACGACCTTGCTGCGCAAGCTGGTCGCGGGCCACGAAGCAGCCCCCTAGCCCGGACAAGCAGGATCAAGAGCGTATTTTCCTCAGGCTGATTTGGCAACCAGGTCAAAGTGCTCGACCACCGGGGCGCCTGCAAAAAACGGCCCCACGATGGCACGCCACTCGGCAAACGCCGGCGACTGGCGAAAACCCACCGTGTGGTCTTCCAGCGTGTCCCAGAAAACCTGAAGGATGTAGCGCTCGCTGTTTTCAATACCCCGGTTGACCTTGTAGCCCTGAAACCCTGTGGCCTCATGAATGATGGTTTTCAAACCGCGCTGGATGGCCTCTTCAAAAGCGGCGTTCTGACCGGGGTGAATGCGAATGTCGGCGAGTTCGAGGATCATGAAAAAGCTCCGTGTGGCAATTGATATTGACTGGCTGTCAAGTCTAACTTCAGTGTCAAAGCGGGTCAGCGACCGATGCTGCGTGGGGGCGGTAAGCAGCCCCAATTCGTGCCTAGTGGAAACCCTATATATAAGTAGATATGGAATTATCCGAATATACTGTCGGCAGTATTTTTATAGCAAAGAGATTATTTGTCATGTCCACTTTAGTCGCGCCAACAGGGCGCGTGATCAAGCCGTTCTGGCCACCGCTTGCCGCCGGGGTGGCGCTTGGCCTCATCCTGCTGCTTACCTTTGTGCTCACCGGCCACGGCTTGGGCGCCACCGGTGCGTCCACGCGTGGCGCTGCCTGGTTGGGCCTGACGGTGGCACCCGCCGTCACCCACGCCAATGCCTACCTTGGCCCGATGGTCGAAGGCGGCAACCCCATGTCCTCGTGGATCAGCTGGCAGGTGATTGGTGTTGCGCTGGGCACACTGGTGGCCGCCTTCCTGGCCGGCCGGTTTCGTGTGCAGTTTGACGGTGCGCGCAGCATTGGCTCGTCACGCCGTCTGGTCACCGCCTTGTTCGGCGGGCTGCTGTCCGGTTTCGGTGCCCGCGTGGCGGCGGGTTGCACCAGTGGTCTGGGCCTGTCGGGTGGCGCAACGCTGGGCATTGCCGCTTTTGTGTTCTTGGCGACGTTTTTCGCAACGGGCCTGATCGTCAACCGGCTGGTGAGGGGCGTCTGACATGTTTCCATTGAATGATGTCGGCATGGTGTCCGGCCTGATGTGTGGTTTTTTGTTTGGTTACGTGCTGGAGAACGCTGGTTTTGGTAGCCCCTGCAAACTCACCGCGCAGTTCCGGCTGACCGACTGGTCGGTGCTCAAGGTGATGTTCACCGCCATCGTGGTGGCCGCATTTGGCTTGTGGGCTCTGGGCGCTACCGGCCTGCTGGCCGCCGACGCGGTGTTTGTGCCCACCGCACTGTTGATGGCGGCCGCCGTCGGTGGTGCGCTGGTCGGTGCCGGTTTTTCTGTGGGCGGTTACTGTCCTGGCACTTCGGTGGTGGCGCTGTTTTCGGGCCGACTCGATGCGCTGGTTTTTATTGTTGGCCTCCTGCTGGGCACCTTCATCTTTGCTGGTTTCTATGGTCCGGCCATTGAAGCCCTGATGGCCGCTGGTGAAGTCCAGGCGGGTGACACCTTCACAGGCGCCTTCGGTATTCCTGAGCTTGCACTGCTGGCCATGCTGGCTGCTGCCCTGGTGGCCGTGTTTTATTTTGGCACGCGCTTCGAGCGACGTTCGTCCGGTCCGGTCACGGCCGATCAGGCGGTGTCTGGCGCCAAAGCTGACAGCAATTGATCAGCCAGATGCAGTAAATCCACAATTTTTTAAACGAGGTCCTATGAAACAACGCACTTCATCCAAACGCCAGCTGACTGACATCCTGTCCGCCCTGTTGGTGGCAACAGCTTTGGTGGCACCGGCTCCGGCCGTGCTGGCCGCCGACACCGCAGCGGTGGCCGCCGCTTCGGCTGCCTCCGCCGCCAAGAAAGACATGGCCAAAGCCAAGGCGGACAACCCATGCGGCCCGGCCAATCCCTGCGGTCCCGCCAAGAAGAAAAAGAAAAAAGGTTCTGACAACCCCTGTGCTCCGGGCAATCCGTGCGCACCCAAGAAGAACTAAATCAGCTCAGCCTGCTGGATGCGGCCCAAACTGCGGTCGGCATCCAGCTGCGCTATGCAAAGGCCGGTACCGGCTTGGCCAGCGCGGCCATGGCCGGTGCCCGCACATGCGACACCCTGCGCCACTACCCGGCGCGTGATGTGAGCGACGCCCTTGCCCGCACCCGTTTCTATTACCACGCCCATCCCTCGCAGCGTTATCCCCGCGACGAGCACGGGCACTTCCATTTGTTTGGCTATGGGCTCGGGTGCGGTGGTGGCGGCGCATCCGGGCCGGACTTTTGTCATCTGGCCGGCCTGTCGCTGGATGCCAAAGGTCAGGCGCTGCGCTGGTTCACGACGAACCGATGGGTCACGGGCGAGCGTTGGTATCCAGCGGATCGCATCGTGAAGCTGCTGCCCCAATTTGAAGTTCGCACCCACGGCCGACTGGCGCCGGTGGCGACCTGGCTCAGCGCCATGGTGCGGCTGTTTGCGCCGCAGATTGCCGCCATGCTGCACCAGCGTGACACGCTGATGGCGCCGCACATGGCCAAGCTGGGGCGCGAGGCGGCGTTGGAAGACCGCGCACTCGATGTTGTCACCGAGTGCCCCGCCGCGCTGGCGCAGCATATTCGGCGGCTCGGCTTGTAAGACAGACTTTTATTTATCATTTCAACCCAAGGAGATACCCATGAAACAAATTTTCGCGAAATATGCCACAGCGGCCGCTCTGAGCTGGGGCGCGCTGGCGGCTCAGGCGGCCGGCCTGCCCGGTCCCGTGGTGGACAGCGCCTGGCTGGCCGCCAACCTGGACAAGGTGCAGTTGGTGGACGTGCGCGGCAATGTAAAAAGCTACACCGCCAAACCGGAATTTGACACTGACGCCAAGAGTGGCAAGAAGACCTTGTCTGAAGTCGGCGGGCACATTGCCGGTTCCCACCTGATCGACATGAAGACCATGCGCACCGAGCGCACGCTCGGCGACCTGAAGGTCAAGTACATGATCCCGGAAAAAGCCGCCTTCGAGAAGGCTGTGCAGGCCGCCGGCGTTGCTGCCGGCAAGCCGATCGTGCTGGTGCCGGTCGGCACCGACGTGACTGACGTGGACGATGCCCTGCGCGTGTACTGGCAGTTCAAGGTCTATGGCGAAGACGACATCGCCGTGCTGGACGGCGGCATGGCCACCTGGCTGATCGAGAACCGTCCCCACAGCAGCGATGCCGCAACGACTACCCCCGGCAACTGGCTGGCCAAAGCCGACCGCAGCGCCCAGTACTTTGCCTCGTCAGAAGATGTGGCCAAGGCGATGGCTGACAAGAGCGCTACCCTGATCGATGCCCGCGACGCCAAAAATTTCCACGGTCTGGCCAAGCGTGACTATGTCTATGCCTACGGCCATCTGGAAGGCGCCAAACTGTATGCGCCGGATCTGCTGCTCAAGTCGGCTGGCGGTGCGCTCAAGTTCATGAGCGCCAATACCTACCGCGCCTTGGTGACGGCCCAGGGCATTGACCCGGCGGCGGCGTCCATTTCCTACTGCAACAGCGGCCATCTGTCTTCGGGCCCCTGGTTCCTGATGTCCGAAGTGCTGGGCAACAAGTCCGCCAAACTGTATGACGGCTCCATGCACCAGTGGACGCTGGAAAAGCGCCCGGTGGTGGGTGCCGTGCCACTGCTGTAATCGGTCTGACCCCATGACAAAGGCCGCCCTCGGGCGGCTTTTGTCATGGCGCGGCAAGCATGCGGTGCTGTGCGGTATGCTGCCACCCATGCAAATTGAAAACTTTATTCCCGGCAAAGACGCCTCGCTCGAATCCACCATCAACACCCTGCAAGCCAAGCTGCAGGCGCTCGGTTTCCACATTGAAGAACGCTCCTGGCTGAACCCGGTGGACGGCATCTGGTCGGTGCACATTCGGGACCGCGATTGCCCGCTGCTGTTTACCAATGGCAAGGGCGCCACCCGGCTGGCCTGTCTGGCCAGTGCCCTGGGTGAATTTTTTGAGCGTCTCTCCACCAACTATTTCTGGACCCACTATTACCTCGGGCCCAAGGTGGCCGACCGGCACTATGTGCACTACCCGCAGGAGCGCTGGTTCGAGGCTGGGCAAGACGGCCGCTGGCCGGTCGATTTACTGACCCCCGGGCTACACAAGTTTTACAACCCCGAAGGGGGCGTTGACGCCAGCAGCCTGGTGGAGTTCAATTCCGGCAACGCTGAGCGCGGTATCTGTGCCATTCCCTACGTGCGCCAGCGCGATGGCGTCACCATTTACTTCCCGGTCAACATCATCGGTAACCTGTATGTGAGCAATGGCATGTCGGCCGGCAACACCCAGGCCGAGGCGCGCACGCAAGCCTTGTCGGAGATCTTCGAGCGTCATATCAAGGGCCGCATCATCAGCGAAGGTATTTGTCTGCCCGACGTGCCCGAGGCGGTGATTGCGCGCTACCCGCGTATTGCCGCCGGCATCAAGGCGCTGCGTGCCGCCGGCTTCGGCATTCTGGTCAAGGACGCCTCGCTGGGTGGCCAGTACCCGGTGATGAACGTGACCCTGCTGCACCCGGATGACCAGGGTTGCTTCGCCAGCTTTGGCGCCCACCCGCGCTTCGAGATTGCGCTGGAGCGTGCGCTGACCGAGCTGTTGCAGGGCCGTGCCCTGGACTCGCTGGCTGGTTTTCCGGCGCCGGGGTTCGATCTGGAAGAAGCGGCCAGTTCTACCAATATCGAAATCCATTTTGTCGATTCCAGTGGTGTCATTCACTGGAAGTTTTTGGGTGACGTGCCTGACTACGAATTTTGCGACTGGAATTTCAGCGCCACCACGGCCGAGGACTACCAATGGGCCGTGGATCGGATCCACAAGGACGGGCGCGACATCTACATTGCTGACTTCACTCATCTGGGCGTCTATGCTTGCCGTGTTCTGGTGCCCGGCATGTCCGAGATTTACCCGGTGGACGACCTCGAGTTTGAGAACAACAGCGTCGGCAACGACATTCGTGAAGCCATCCTGAATCTGCCCGATTTGGACGACGAAGAGTGCACCGACCTGTTGGCGACCCTGAATGAATCGGCGCTGGCCGACCAGCGTCCGGTGGCGGCGGTGATTGGCCTGGCGGCCGATGCCGGCTCGTTCTGGAGCGACCTGCGCGTGGGTGAACTCAAAACCCTGCTGGCCCTGGCGATTGGCGATGAAGCCGCCACGCTGGAGGGCTGTGACTGGGTCCGGCATTTCGACCAGCTCAACCCGCAGCGACGCGCGGTGTACGCCTGCATTGAAAGCCTGATCAACCTGGCCGACATGGGCGATACCGGGCCCTACCTGGGCGCCTTACGCCAGCTTTACGGCGCCGGCGCCGTGGCGCAGGCGCATGCGCTCATCATGCAAACCGATCGTTTCATGGGCCTGTCCGCGCCCGGGCTGATGCTGGCTGGCTGCGAAATGCACCACAAGCTGCTGGCGGCGTACGACAAGGTGCATGCGCGCGCCATTTGAAAGAGGCTTGCGCCGGCGGCCGGCGCTAACCCTTTTGTGAGTCGGTGCCGGTGCCCCGCATCGCCGGATCGAAGAAGCGCAGCGCATTGCGGCCGGTCGCCTTGACCTGGTACATGGCCAGATCGGCCTGTTTGAGGAGTTCTTCCACGGTTTCTTGCTGACCCGTGAAGAGGGTGGCGCCAATGCTGGGGGTGCTGTGGTGCGCATGCTCGCCCAGATGGTAAGTCTGGTTCAGGGCGGCGAGGATTTTTTCGCCGATGCTGGCGGCTTGGGTGACGGCTTCCTGGCGGTTCTGGCTCAGGTCCTCGAGCAGCACCACAAACTCGTCGCCGCCCAGACGGGCCACGGTGTCGGCTTCGCGTACGCAACTGAGCAGGCGCTGGGCGACCTGTTGCAGCAGCAGATCGCCCATGTCATGTCCCATGGTGTCGTTGAGGGTTTTGAATTTGTCCAGGTCGAGAAACAGCAGGGCCGCATGGTTCTTGCTGCGGCTGCTGGTGACCAGGGCCTGTTGCAAACGATCCCGAAGCAGGCGGCGGTTGGGCAACTGGGTGAGTGGGTCAAAAAAGGCCAGATTCTGAATCTGTTCTTCTGCCGCCTTGCGTGCCGTAATGTCATGCATGGTGGCGACGTAGTGGGTCACTGTGGTGTCGTCTCCCTTCACCTCGGTGATGGTGATGGATTCGGGGTACACCTCGCCGTTCTTGTGCCGGTTCCAGATTTCGCCTTTCCAGGACCCCGTGCTTCTGATCTGCTCCCACATCGCCGCATAGAAGGCGGCATCATGGCGTCCCGAACTGCGAATACGCGGATTTTTGCCCACGACGTCAGCCGCCGTGTAACCCGTGATCTCGGTGAAGGCCGTGTTGATGCGCAGGATCACGCCATTCTCGTCGGTGACAAACATGCCCTCTTGCGATTCGAAAGCGGTGGCCGCGATGCGAAGCTCCATCAGGTTCTGCCGGTAAGCAGTGATGTCCTGCACCGTGCCGGAGGAACGGATCGGCTGGCCATCCGCTTCAAAGTGCGACGTGCAATGCTCGCGTACCCACTTGATGCGGCTGTCGCGCATGCGCAGGCGATGGACGATGTTGTAAGGCTCACGTGTTTTCAGCGACTCCGTGTAGGCCTGGTTGACGGCTTCGCGGTCCTCCGGGTGAATCACATCGAGGAAGTCGTCATAAGAGGCGGTAAACTGGTTTTTGTCAATCTCGAAGATGCGGAATACCTCGTCTGACCAGTACAGCTTGTGTTCTACCAGATCCAGTTCCCAGCTGCCGAGCTGGGCAATGCGCTGGGCATCAACCAGGCTGGCATGTTCACGCCGTAACCGTCGCTCGGCCTTCTCACCTCGACGCCATGATCTGCCCAGCAGCGTCAGGGAGGCGAGAATAATCAGGCTTGCGCCGCCACCAAAAATCAGCAGCAGTTGTTGTGCAGCGGCGATTTCGGCGTACACGGCATCGGGGGTACGCGACACCACCAGAAGCAAGGGATAGGCGCTGACCCAGCGATGGGCGATGCCGCGCTCGACCTGATCGAGCACCGAACGGCGCAGGGCGAAGCCTTTGACATGGCGCCGATAGTCTGCGAGTTGTTCGGGAGGTAGCTGGTTTCCCAAAAACCGGGGCAAATCCCGGGAGCGGCTCAGCAGCGTTCCCGTGGGCGAGATGACTGACATGATGGTGTCGGCACCGATCTCCAGTGGCCTGATGAAGCGGGTCAACTGCTCCGGCGGCAAAAAAACGACCACGATGCCGAGGAACTGGCCGTCGCTGGCGAGAATCGGACGCACCAGCTGCATACCCCAGCGCTTGGTGACGCGGCCGAGCACCGGATCGCTGATGTAGAGTTGATCGGCGCCACCCTCGGCAAAAAAGCGGAAATGCGCCCGGTCACCGAGATACACCGGTGTGGGGTTGCCGAGGATATCGCTCATTTCCGGGTAGCCGTCGCGACCGATGACTGCAACGTGCACATCCAGATCCTTCAAGGGCCCTTGCCGCAGCAACTTGATGGCATGCATCAGGTGCGGCTTATCGCTGACATATTCGGCCCGCATAATCAGCAGGGCATCGTCAATCTGATGCAGCTGGCGCACCAGGGTTTCGTCGAGCACTTCCGTCAAATGCATCAGGTTCTGGCGGAAGTCTGCCAGTCGCTCGGTTTTGATGCGGTTGGCCTCCCAGAGCACGCTGCTCCAGATCAGCGCCAGCAGCACAGCGCCCAGCAGCAGAAGTTGACGCAGGGCGCCCGACCGTGGGAAGAAAGGTAGGTGCAGCCAACGCGAAGCGCGCGTGACGGCCGCCACTGAGGTGTTTACGGGTTGATTCATGGCAACGACTGATTTTGTTATGTGTCAATTTTATCGACAGTAACTTTCCCCCGGAGGCTCCATAACCCCAGTCAGAACCGGGCTGTTTCCGGTTTATCCTATGTTCCATGAAACTGCATAACTATTTCCGTTCCTCCGCCTCGTTCCGGGTGCGCATTGCGCTGGCGCTCAAAGGCCTGCCTTACGAGTACATCGCGGTGCATCTGGCGCGCGGCGACCACAAGCTGCCGGGCTACGCCGCAGTGTCGGCCGATGGTCTGGTGCCCTTGCTGGAGGTCGATGGCGAGTTGCTATCACAGTCGATGGCCATCATTGAGTACCTGGATGAAACCCACCCGGCACCGCCCTTGCTGCCCCAAGACGCGGTCGGCCGCGCCAAGGTGCGGGCGCTGGCGCAGTCGATTGCCTGTGAGATTCACCCGCTCAACAACCTGCGGGTCTTGAAATACCTGGTGAAAGAGCTGAAGGTGGACGAAGAGGCCAAGAACACCTGGTACCGTCACTGGGTGCGCGAGGGGCTGGAGAGCTTCGAGCGCCAGTTGCAAGCCAACGCCGCACAGAGGCAGCAGGCACGGCTGCCGGCCTCGGTCTATTGCCATGGTGACACGCCCACGCTGGCCGACTGCTGCCTGGTGCCGCAAATCTTCAACGGCAAGCGGTTTGACGTGAACCTGGACGGTTTGCCGCTGACCATGGCCGCGTTTGATGCCTGCATGCAGCTGGCGGCCTTCCAGCAGGCGCAGCCGGCCAACTGCCCCGATAACGAAGGCTGAGATAAAGCCCATGCATCCTGATTGGTTGATCCCGAACTGGCCGGCACCGAGCCGGGTGCGCGCCGTCTGCACCACGCGCGCCGGCGGCACGTCGGTCGCGCCCTATGACGCGCTGAACCTGGGTGACCATGTGGGCGATCAGCCCCTCCATGTCGAACAAAACCGGGCCCTCCTGCGGCAGGCCATGGCAGCGCAGCCGGTGTTTCTAACCCAGGTGCACGGCACCCGGACGGTGCCGCTGACGGCGCAAACGCAACAGGGCAGTGCGGCCGATGGCTGTATCACCGATCAGCCTGGCGTGGCCTGCACCATCCTGGTGGCCGATTGCCTGCCGGTGCTGTTCACCAACATGCAAGGCAGCGTAGTGGCTGCAGCGCACGCCGGCTGGCGCGGTTTGGCGGGGCAGGGCGGGCACGGGGTTCTTGAGGAGGTTTATGAGTGTTTTAGGGCTATAGCCCCCGTGGATACTGCGCAAGTAGCTACTAAAATAATAGCATGGCTGGGCCCCTGCATCGGACCCGAAGCATTTGAAGTGGGCACTGATGTGCGCGACACCTTTGTGGCGCATGACCCGGCGGCGCGGGCCATGTTCAGGCAAAAGACCGGCGATAGCGCCAGCGCTGAAGCGGGCGACAGCACGGCTGGCAAGTGGCTGGCCGACCTGCCGGGGCTGGCCCGCATGCGCCTGGCGGCCCTGGGCATCACCTCCATTTATGGCAACGACGGCAGCCGCCCCTGGTGCACGGTCAGCAACCCGTCACGCTTCTTCTCGTTCCGGCGCGACCGCGTCAGTGGCCGCATGGCGGCCTGCATCTGGCTGGACTGAATGGGCCTGCGCCAGTTCGGCGGCTTCCCGGGCCTTGATCGCCCGGCGCCGCGCCGGCGCGCCCATGAGATAAACCAGCAAGGCCACCGGCCCCACACCATAAAGTACGAACGTGATGACCGCACCCAGCACGGTGCCATTGGAATGGGTGGCTTCGGCCACGGCCATCATGAGCGCAACATACAACCAGGCAATCGGCACAATGTACATAGAAGAGCAAGTTGGTGAGTGGATAGAGAAATGTCAGTTATCCGAAGGCCTGGGCCTGAGATACTCGGATTTCCAGCGGTAGATAACGACAAACAGGACACAGCATGACACAGAATTCTCCCGAATTTTGGGCGCAAGCGGCCCAGCAGTTTCAACAGTCTTTGGGTGAGAGCTGGGCCAAAACCTTTCAGTCTTTCCAGAACATGGATCTCGGTGGTGTCGCGGCCGGTGTGACAGCCCCCCCGAGCCCGCCGCCGTCCATCCGCTTTTCGCCGGAGAAGTTGCAGCACTTGCAGCAGCAATATCTTGAAGACGCGGCCGGGCTGTGGACGCAGGGCTTGCAGGGCACGCCCCAGCCCGGCGACAAGCGCTTTGCGGCGCAGGCCTGGGCGGCCAACCCGGTGGCAGCCTTCTCGGCCGCTGCCTACCTGCTCAACGCCCGCACCCTGATGGGCATGGCCGACGCGGTCGAGGCCGATGCCAAGACCCGCGCCCGCATTCGTTTCGCGGTCGAGCAGTGGATGGCAGCGGCGGCGCCGAGCAACTTCCTGGCCTTCAATGCCGAGGCGCAGAAGAAGGCGATCGAGACCCAAGGCGAGAGCATTGCCAAGGGCGTGCAAAACCTGCTCCATGACCTGCGCCAGGGCCATGTGTCCATGACGGATGAAAGCGTGTTTGAAGTCGGTAAAAACGTCGCCACCACCGAGGGTGCGGTGGTGTTCGAGAACGCGTTGTTCCAGCTGATCGAATACAAGCCGCTGACAGACAAGGTGTTTGAGAAGCCGTTTCTGCTCATTCCGCCCAACATCAACAAGTTCTACATCCTGGACCTGCAGCCGGAAAACTCCCTCATCCGCTACGCCGTGGCGCAGGGCCACCGCACCTTTGTGGTGAGTTGGCGCAACCCGGATGCCTCGCTGGCCCACAAAACCTGGGACGACTACATTGAAGACGCTGCTATCAAAGCGATAGCGATAACGCAAGACATCACGGGGGCCAAGACCATCAATGCCTTGGGTTTTTGTGTCGGCGGCACCATTCTGGGCACGGCGTTGGCGGTGCTGGCGGCGCG
>DAITMI010000007.1:0-50333 GCA_036835225.1 Rhodoferax sp.
ATCTTCACCTACGCGCTGGGCAAGCTGGACGACCGCGGCCGCATGTTCGTGCGGGCCAACGATCCGGTGTACGAAGGCATGATCGTCGGTATCCACAACCGGGACAACGATCTGGTGGTCAACGCCACGCGCACCAAGCAGCTGACCAACTTCCGTGTCAGCGGCAAGGAAGACGCGATCAAGATCACGCCACCGATTGAATGCACGCTGGAATACGGCGTCGAGTTCATCGAGGACGACGAACTGGTCGAAATCACGCCCAAGTCGATTCGCCTGCGCAAGCGCTACCTGACAGAGAGCGAACGCAAGCGCGCTGGCCGTTAATCCCTGTTAAACGGGGTTTCATCCCGGTTCTGAACCGGGATCCAGAGCGGGCTTGAATGGCCCGCTTTTTTTGAGTCACACCATGAAACTCAGTCACAACCGAGCAGTGCTGCTGATGATGGCGGTGGCGCTGATGTGGTCCACCGCCGGGGTCATCACACGCCAGCTGGAGTCCGCCCGCAGTTTTGAGATTACCTTCTGGCGCTCCGCTTTTACGGCCGTATCGCTGCTGCTGATCCTGCCGCTCTTTCAGGGGCGCCAGGTCTTTCGCCAGATGCGGCAGGGCTCGGTGGCGTTCTGGGTTTCCGGCGTCTGCTGGAGCGTGATGTTCACCACCTTCATGCTGGCGCTCACCTTGACCAGCGTGGCCAATGTGCTGGTCACCATGTCGCTGGGGCCACTGCTCACGGCACTGGTGGCGCGGGTCTTCATCGGCCATCGGGTTCCGGTGCGCACCTGGATCGCCATTGTCGTGGCCGGTGCCGGCATGGTTTATATGTACGCTGCGCAAGTCGCCGATGCGTCCATCGTCGCGACCCTGGTGACGCTGTGCGTGCCCTTGGGCGGTGCCATCAACTGGACCGTGACCCAGCATTCCCATGCGCAGGGCCACGATGTCGATCTGGTACCCGCGGTGCTGGTGGGGGCGGTGCTCTCGGCGGCGCTGACGCTGCCACTGGCCTTTCCGTTTCAGGCCACGGCCCATGATCTCACCTTGCTGGCTTTTCTGGGCCTGGGACAACTGGCGATTCCGTGCGTGCTGTCGGTGATGTGCGCGCGCGTTCTCAAGGCGCCGGAAATCTCGCTGCTGGCCTTGCTCGAAGTGATATTTGGCATTTTGCTGGCCTGGGTCGGCGCACATGAAGTGCCCAACGTGTCGGTGCTCATTGGCGGCGCCGTGGTGATTGGCGCGCTGGTCGTCAATGAACTGATTGGATGGAGAAACAGATATGTTGAATACAACAAATACCCTCTCATCGGATGATGCGCCGCACGTCCTGACCGAGGTTCGCGGGCAGGTCGGTTTTATCACGCTGAACCGCCCCAAGGCCCTCAACGCCCTGTCGCTGGCCATGATTCGCACGCTCAGCGACTGCCTGCTCGCCTGGCGCGATGATCCCGCCGTCACGGCCGTGGTCATTCGTGGCAGCAGCAAGGCCGGGCCATTCGGCGCCTTTTGTGCCGGGGGCGATATCCGCTTTTTCCATCAGGCCGCACTGGCCGGCAACGCCGAGCTGGAAGACTTCTTTACCGAAGAATATGCCCTCAATCACCTGATCCACCGTTACCCCAAGCCCTATATGGCCTTCATGGATGGCATCGTCATGGGTGGTGGCATGGGTATCAGCCAAGGCGCCAAGCTCCGTCTCGTCACGGAGCGCACCCGGATGGCCATGCCTGAGACGAATATTGGCCTGTTTCCCGACGTCGGCGGTGGCTATTTCCTGAGTCGCTGCCCCGGCCGAATCGGCGAATGGCTGGCCTTGACCGGCGAAATGATGGGGGCAGGGCAGGCGCTGGCGTTTGGCCTGGCCGATGCCTGCCTGGACGTGGCCCGACTGGAGTCAGCCTGGGCTGCTTTGGCTACTACAGACTTTGCCCGACCCGGCGCCATCGACACCTGGCTTGCTATTTATTCAATAGCTGCTCCCGCTTATTCCACGCAGGCTACAGGCCAAATTGACCATTATTTTTCATTGAATTCGGTCGCTGACATCGTGCAGGCACTAGAGGCCGATAACGATCAATGGGCACAGCATACTGCCGTCACTTTGCGCAAACGCTCGCCGCTGATGCTGCAGGTGACGCTGGCGCAAATTCGCCGCGCCCGCACCATGTCGCTGGTGGATGACCTGCGCATGGAGCGCGACATGGTGCAGCACTGCTTTCACCCCCAGCATCTGGGGCGCAGCGCCAGCCAAAGCGAGACGGTGGAAGGCATCCGCGCCTTGGCCGTGGACAAAGACCATGCCCCGCGCTGGCACCCCGCTCGCATTGAAGAGGTCACTACCGACATGGTGGCACCCTTCTTCAGCAGCCCCTGGACGAACCAGACGCACCCGCTGCGCGAGTTGAGCTGAGGCTAGCCCCGATCAAAGCTGGCGATAAACCGCTTGCGCCAGTTTATTGAGGACCTCCCGCGGCACCGGCCCGGCCAGCGCGTACCCAAAACCCTGCTCAACCCAGTAAAAGCTCGGTATTGGCCCATCAGCCGAAAATTGGAAGCTGCTCTCACGCATGTCCTGAGCGCCGCTTGCCTTGTCCACGGCGCCAAGATACAGCGTGATGCGGGTGCCAGTCGCGTTCTGGAACATGAATTGCGCTCGCGCGCCCGCTTCGCCCGGCAGCAGGCGGCCACCCACGAGCGCATAGCCCTGCGCGCCCAGATCAGGAACCTTGAGCGGCTTGCCGACGCGCTTGGACAACCATTGCACCAGGTGCTCCTGCTCAGTGGCAGCAACCTCCACCGGGTGCCGCATTTCCGGCGCATACACCGCATGCGCGAAGCTGGCCTGCCGGACAAACGCCTGCTCGACTCCTGCCTTCGCCAGGGTGGCTGAGGCCGGCCCGGCTGGCCCTTCGTGCTGCCAGGCCGTGTGGGAGAACCAACCCACGCCAAAGGCCAGCATCACCCCGGCAGCCATGCCACCCCAGCGCCACCACTGGTTTATTTCCTGCTGGGCGGCGGCGGTTTGTTGCGCGGCGCTCATCAAGGTTGCCGGGACGGGCTCATCCAGAACGTGTCGATAGAGGTTTCGAAGGGCATCCCGCTGCTGCTGCCACTTCAGCAGCGTTACCTGTGCCGCCGGGTCAAGCGCCAGCCGCGCCTGCAGGTCGGCACGCGCCCCAGGCGAAACCCGACCATCCACAAGGGTGTGGATTTCATCGTCATTCAAGGGCTGAGAAGGGGTGCGGTCCATGGTTTTTATCAGTGCCTCATTTCAGAAGACGAAGCGGCGTTGCCGGGGCCGTGATGTTGCCCGATGCGGTTGAGGGGCCGGCACTGTGAGCGGGTGCATCGAGCAACTCCTGCAGCCGGCTGCGGGCACGTGACAGGCGCGACATCACCGTGCCAATCGGAACGCCGGTAATTTGTGCCACCTCCCGGTAGCTCATCTCCTCGACGCCGACCAATAGCAAAACGGCCCGTTGGTCCGCTGGCAGACGCAGCAGGCATCGCTGCAAATCGAGCGCCTGTCCCAAATTGGCATCGGGTGCCAGCAACTCGTGCGCAACATCGTCAATATCCACGGTGCTGCCCTGCACTTTGCTGACAGCGCGGCGCAGCTGATTGGCGAACAGGTTGTGCATCACGGTAAACAGCCAGGCCCGCAGATCCGAGCCGGCGGCCCACAAACGCCACTTGCTGCAAGCGCGTTCCAGCGTGTCCTGCACCAAATCATCCGCCGCCCACGCGTCACCCGTCAGCGCGCGCGCGTAACGGCGCAGCGCGGGGATTTGATCGACGATGGGCTGGCGGGTCATTTAGGGCTTGGCGGTCTGCCACAGCTTGAGGACGCCGTCACCCGTTTTGTCGCCGGGCTTGCTGTCTTTGCTCCAGAAATACACGGGCTTGCCCTTCACCGCCCACTGCTTTTTGCCGTCGTCACGCGTGATGATGGTGTAGTCGCCTGCTGCTTTGTCAGACTCGGCGGCCATCAAAGGGGGCCAGTTGGTCGCACAAGGACCATTGCACACCGATTTTCCGCTGCCGGCAACGTCTTTGTCGAAGGTGTAAAGCGTCATGCCGTTGGGGCCTACCAGCACGCCGTCGGCCACCTTGGCGGGGGCGGCATACATGGAGGCGCAACCCCCTAAAAGAACCAGTGTCAGCGACAGGGCAAGGGTAGCGCGAGAGCTAAGTTTCATGGTGAACTCCTGAGTTGATGAACGCAAACAAGCATTTGCACTCACATAAACACCGGCACCATCGCTTTTATTCCCTGCTGCGGAAAAAAACTTATCGCCGATGAACTTTCATCGCCCGCTCGACCTCGCGTTTGCCTTCGCGGTCCTTGATGGTGTCGCGCTTGTCGTGCTCGGCCTTGCCTTTCGCCAGCGCAATTTCGCACTTTATTTTTCCGCCCTTCCAGTGCAGATTCAGTGGCACCAGCGTGTAGCCTTTTTGCTCCACTTTGCCCACGAGACGCTTGATCTCCTCCTTGTGCAGCAAGAGCTTCCTGGTCCGTACCTTGTCCGGACTGATGTGGGTCGAGGCGGTGTTCAGGGGCTGGATCTGCAGGCCGATGATGAACAGCTCGCCATTGCGAATGACCACATAGCCATCGGTCAACTGCACCTTGCCTTCGCGTAGCGACTTGACCTCCCAGCCCTCCAGCACCAAACCGGCCTCCAGGCGTTCTTCAAAAAAATAATTGTAGGCAGCCTTCTTGTTGTCGGCAATGCGGGTCGCGGTTTCGGGTTTCTTGGCCATGAGATAAATGTGGGGTTGTAAGTCGTGCGTACAAGGCTTGTCTACAATCCCGCGCAGCCCCCCATTCTATGAAAACCGTAACGAAGTCCGTCCTGATCTGGTACAGCCCACAAGAAATGTATGTTCTGGTGACTGATGTGGACCAATACCCCAAGTTTCTGCCTTGGTGCGATCGCGCCCGGGTAGTCACAGCGGACGCGAGCGGCATGACGGCAGAAGTTGGCATTTCGTTCGCCGGCATCCGCCAGACCTTCACCACCCGCAACGAACATATGCCGGGTCGCCAAGTGGCCATGACACTGGTGAACGGCCCGTTCTCGAGATTGGATGGGGCGTGGAATTTCGTACCCCTGGGCGACGGCACGCAGCGCGCCTGCAAAGTGGAATTGACACTCAACTACGGTTTTGACAACGCCATGCTTGGCAAAGTCGTTGGCCCGGTTTTTGACAAGATTGCCGGGAGTCTGGTGGACGCCTTCGTCAAACGGGCGGCACAGGTGTATGGCGAGTGACCTGAGCCTTCAGATCACGGTGGTCTATTCGCCTGCTCCTCGCGAGGTACGGGAGATAGCCCTACGTTTAACGGCGGCCAGTACCGTTTTGCAGGCACTGCAGGCCAGCGGTCTGTTGCAGCTGTTTCCCTTGATCGATCTGCAAACCACGGTAGTGGGTGTTTGGGGCCGCAAGGCCAGGTTGGACCAGGCGCTGCGAGAAAATGACCGGGTGGAGATTTATCGCCCCCTCACTGTTGACCCCAAAGTAGCGCGACGGGAGCGTTTTGCCAAGCAGGGCGCGCGGACCGCCGGGCTTTTCGTCAAAAAACGGGCGGGGGCCAAGGCCGGCTACTGACCTGGCTGGGGACCCAGCCAGTGACACTTCGATTAGAAATATCGTTTATTTACAGTCGGAATTGATGAGCGCCTGAATGCGTTTCACCTCAGTGACGCGGGCCGCGTCGTCCATCACCTCACGCTCACCTTTTTCATTGATCCGGCCGATCCGCACACCGGAGTCAAAGCTGGCCTTGGCCTGCTTGGCGCGCGCGCAGTTTTCAACTTTTGCTTTCAGGACTTTTTCTTCTTCAACCTTGCGTTTGGCAACTTCGGCTTCTTCGGCCTTCTTTTTCTTTTCCGCCAGTTCTTTATCGACACCGCTCAGCTTGAGTGCCGTGGCCGCGCCCGGGGGCGCCGAAGCCGTGGCGGCAACGACCGGCGTCATGACAGCGGCACTGCCGGTCGCATCGGCCTTTGGTACGGCTGTGCCCGAACCACCGGGTCGTTTCAGGATATTTTTCTCCAGAATGTCCACAGGAGGTGCACGATCGCTAAATACCTTGCGCCCATCCTTGTCGATCCACTGCCACTGGGCTGACGCGGCCATCGACATCAGGCAGGCGGCTGCCATCAAAAAAGTTTGAATACGATTCATCAGCAGAGTTTAGCGCAGGGTCGGGCTGACAGTGGCGCGGGTACAATCCGCCATTTGGAGCTTAAGAACATGCGCCTAATCGGCAAAGCGCTCACCTTCGACGACGTCTTGTTGGTGCCAGCGTTCTCCCAAGTCCTACCCAAGGACACCTCACTCGCCACTCGTTTCTCCCGCAACATTGCACTGAATCTGCCGTTGGTGTCCGCGGCCATGGACACCGTCACCGAAGCTCGGCTGGCAATTGCCATCGCGCAGGAGGGCGGCATCGGCATTGTCCATAAAAACATGTCAGCGCAGGAGCAGGCGGCGCAGGTGGCCAAGGTCAAACGCTATGAGTCTGGTGTGCTGCGCGATCCGGTCGTGATCACGCCGCATCACACCGTGCGCCAGGTCATGGATTTATCAGCGCAACTCGGCGTCTCCGGTTTTCCGGTCTGTGACGGTGGCAAGGTCGTCGGCATCGTGACAGGACGCGATCTGCGCTTCGAGACCCGTTATGACCTGCCGGTAAGTCACATCATGACGCCGCGCGACAAGCTGGTGACCGTGCCGGATGGCACCACACTGGCACAAGCCAAAGTGTTGCTGAACCAGTACAAGATCGAGCGCTTGCTGGTGGTCAATGATGCATTTGAGCTCAAAGGCCTGATCACCGTCAAGGACATCACCAAGCAAACGAGTTTTCCCAACGCGGCGCGTGATGCGCAAGGCAAGCTGCGCGTCGGCGCTGCCGTCGGCGTGGGCGAGGGCACCGAAGAACGGGTTGAGGCGCTGGTGCGTGCCGGTGTTGACGCCATCGTGGTCGACACCGCACACGGCCACAGCAAAGGCGTGATTGAGCGCGTGCGGTGGGTCAAACGCAATTACCCACAGGTTGATGTGATTGGCGGCAACATTGCCACCGGTGCAGCGGCGCTGGCATTGGTTGAGGCCGGTGCTGATGCGGTCAAGGTCGGTATTGGCCCCGGTTCCATTTGTACCACCCGCATTGTGGCGGGTGTGGGCGTGCCCCAGATCATGGCCATTGACAGTGTGGCCACCGCGCTCAAGGGCAGCGGCGTTCCGCTGATTGCCGACGGTGGTATTCGCTACAGCGGTGATATTGCCAAAGCGCTTGCCGCCGGTGCCAGCACCGTGATGATGGGCGGCATGTTCGCCGGTACCGAAGAGGCGCCGGGCGAGATTGTGCTGTTCCAGGGCCGCAGTTATAAAAGTTATCGAGGCATGGGCAGCATTGGTGCCATGCAACAGGGCAGTGCGGATCGCTATTTTCAGGAATCCAGCACCGGCAACCCGAATGCCGACAAACTGGTGCCCGAAGGCATTGAAGGGCGCGTGCCCTACAAAGGCTCGATGGTGTCCATCGTGTACCAGATGGCCGGTGGCATTCGCGCCAGCATGGGCTATTGCGGTTGCGCCACGATTGAAGACATGCAGAATCAGGCCGAGTTCGTGGAAATCACCACCGCCGGCATTCGGGAAAGCCATGTGCACGACGTGCAAATCACCAAAGAAGCGCCTAACTACCGGGCTGACTAGGCACACCCCAGGCTGTGCGCACTTCGTGACGCTGCGCCAGCCCCTTGCAGGGGGCAACACCAGCAGACTGGCAAAGCCAGATCTGCGGTGTTCCTGGGATAAGGCACGCGAACTGAAAAAACCTCTTCTGCCATGCATCAAAAAATTCTTATCCTCGACTTCGGCTCCCAAGTCACCCAGCTGATTGCGCGTCGCATCCGCGAAGCCCATGTGTTTTGCGAAGTTCACCCCTGCGATGTGACTGACGACTGGGTGCGCGCTTATGCCCGCGACGGCCAGCTCAAGGGCATCATCCTGTCGGGCAGCCACGCCAGTGTTTATGAAGAGAGCACCGACAAAGCGCCGCAAGCGGTGTTTGAACTGGGCGTACCGGTGCTGGGCATCTGCTACGGCATGCAGACCATGGCGCACCAGCTGGGTGGCGTCGTGCAAAGCGGGCACAAGCGCGAGTTCGGGCCGGCCGATGTACGGGCCCATGGTCACACCCAGTTGCTGGAAGGGATTCAGGACTACGCCACCCCGATGGGGCACGGCATGTTGCAGGTGTGGATGAGCCACGGTGACAAGGTCACGGAGTTGCCGCACGGCTTCAAGCTGATGGCCAGCACCGACAGCTGCCCGATTGCCGGCATGGCCGACGAAGAGCGCCGCTTTTACGGCGTGCAGTTTCACCCGGAGGTCACCCACACCAAGCGCGGTGCGGCAATTCTGGAGCGCTTTGTACTGGACATCTGCGGTACCCGGGCCGACTGGATCATGGGCGACTACATCAGCGAAGCGGTGGAACAGATCCGCGCCCAGGTCGGCACGGACGAGGTGATTCTGGGCCTGTCCGGTGGTGTGGATTCATCGGTGGCGGCCGCGCTGATTCACCGTGCCATCGGGGACCAGCTCACCTGCGTGTTCGTTGACCATGGCTTGTTGCGCCTGAATGAAGGCGACATGGTCATGGAGATGTTTGTCGGCAAGCTGCATGCCAAGGTGATTCGGGTCGATGCCGCGGACCAGTTCCTGGGGCATCTGGTGGGCGTCAGTGAGCCCGAAGCCAAACGCAAGATCATTGGCCGCGAGTTTGTAGAGGTCTTCAAGGCAGAGGCCGGCAAACTCAAGAACGACCAGTCGCGCCATGTGGCTTGGCTGGCACAGGGCACCATCTATCCAGACGTGATCGAATCCGGTGCCGCCAAGAGCAAGAAAGCCATCGTCATCAAGAGCCATCACAACGTGGGCGGTTTGCCTGAGTTGCTTGGTCTCAAATTACTGGAACCACTGCGCGAGTTGTTCAAGGACGAAGTCCGCGAACTGGGCGTGGCGCTGGGCCTGCCGTACCACATGGTTTACCGGCACCCGTTCCCGGGCCCGGGCCTGGGGGTGCGGATTCTGGGTGAGATCAAAAAGGAATACGCGGATTTGCTGCGCCAGGCCGACGCCATCTTCATCGAAGAACTGCGCAATTTCATCGACCCGGACAGCGGCAAAAGCTGGTACGACCTGACCAGCCAGGCTTTCACTGTGTTTTTGCCGGTCAAGAGCGTGGGCGTCATGGGGGACGGTCGCACCTACGATTACGTGGTGGCCTTGCGCGCCGTGCAAACCAGCGACTTCATGACGGCCGACTGGGCCGAGTTGCCCTATGCGCTGCTGAAGAAAGTATCCAGCCGCATCATCAACGAGGTTCGCGGCATCAACCGTGTGACCTATGACGTCAGCAGCAAGCCGCCGGCAACGATTGAGTGGGAGTGATCCGGCCCTGACGTGATGGCCAGCCCCATCTGAGCAGCTACATTCAGCAGATCATGTACTTACCCCCGCAGTTCAATTCAAAAAGCAATTCGGATGCGGTAGCGCTCATGCGTGCCCATCCGTTTGCCAGCCTGATCAGCGTGGACGATGCCGGCCTGCCGTTTGTCAGTCACCTTCCACTACATCTTGAGGAGCGCCCTTCGACAGGCTCAGGACAGGAAAATTGGGTGCTGTTGGGCCATGTCGCCAAGGCCAATCCGCACTGGCGCTATCTGCAAACGCGCCCGCAGGGGGTGGTGACCTTCATGGGCCCGCACGCCTACCTGTCACCCAGCGTCTACCCGGACTTGGCCCGCGTGCCGACCTGGAACTACCTGGCGGTGCACTGCACCGTGCAAGCCGCGCTGATCGAAGACCCGACGGAGAAAGACACGCTGCTCAAAAAACTCATTGCCGATCATGAGCCCGCCTACGCCGAGCAGTGGCGCGGTCTGGGGGCGGAGTTTGCGCAGAAGATGCTGGCCGGTATCGTGGCCTTTGAATTGCGGGTGACTGAACTGCAATGCAAGCTGAAAATCAACCAGCACCGGCCTGAATCGTTTGACGCCATGCGTGCCATGTATGCGTCGGGCAACGACAACGAGCGTGCGCTGGCCACATGGATGGAGCGCCTTGCCATGACACCGCAACGCCCAAATGGAGATGGATGACGCCAGCTTCATGGCACTGGCCCTGGCGCAGGCGCGGGTCGCCCTGGCCGCCGGTGAAGTGCCGGTGGGCGCGGTGCTGGTGCGGGATGGTCAGCTCATTGCCGTGGGCAGCAATGCCCCCATTGGTCGCCACGATCCGACCGCCCATGCTGAAATTGTGGCGTTGCGCGCAGCGGCGCAGACTGTGGGCAACTACCGCCTGGATGACTGCGAACTGTTTGTCACGCTGGAGCCCTGTGCCATGTGTGTCGGCGCCATGCTGCATGCACGCCTGAAACGCGTGGTGTTTGGTGCGGCCGACCCCAAAACCGGTGCGGCCGGCTCGATGCTGGATCTATTCTCCAGCCCCCAATTGAACCACCACACGCAGGTGCAGGGCGGCGTGCTGGCGCCGGCGTGCTCCGCTCTGTTGCTGGACTTTTTCCAACAAAAGCGCGCAGCCACTCGGGTCAACAGCAGTCCGGTGCGTGATGACGCCGTGCGCACACCGGACGCGCAATTTTCAGCCCTGCCGGACTACCCGTGGCAAGCGCGTTACGTCAGTGACCTACCCAGCCTGAGCGGCCTGCGCATGCATTACCTGGATGAAGGTCCGCGCGACGCCGCACTGACCTACCTCTGTCTGCACGACAACCCCGCCTGGAGTTACCTGTTCCGAAAAGTGCTGCCGGAGTTTTTGTCCGTCGGTAGCCGGGTGCTGGCGCCTGACCTGATCGGCTTTGGCAAAAGCGACAAACCAAAAAAGGAAGGCGTTCATACCTTGGTCTGGCACCGACAGGTGTTACTGCAATGGGTTGAGCGTCTCGACTTGAAAAATGTCGTACTGGTGCTGCAACAGGACAGCGAAGCGCTCGGGCGAGCCCTGGTCAAGGCGGCGCCTGCACGCTTTGTGGAGGTGCGGGTGGTGAGCCGGGCGCATCTCGGTGACATGACTGCAAGCGCTGAGCAAGCACCGTTTCCAGACCGCGGACACCGTGCCGCGCTACGGGCTTTTGCGGCTAGGGTGTCTGAATCCGAAGACGCCGACAGCACTGACACCTCAGGATAATTCGGATCTGCCCCCCATTAAGTATGAAAAAACATATCTACATTTACTCGCCCTCGGGTGCCGTGCGCGACAAGGCGGCTTTTCGCCGTGGTGTGGCGCGGCTAAAGACGCTGGGGCATGACGTTGAAATTGACGAAGCGGCGCTGACCAGCCATCTGCGTTTTGCGGGGGACGACGAGACCCGGCTAGCCGCCATCCATCGTGCTGCCGCCAGCGGCGCCGATGTCGCCCTGATTTCGCGCGGCGGCTATGGCCTGTCCCGGATACTGGGCGGGATTCACTACAAGAAGGTCGCCAAAGCGATTGAAAAAGGCACGCTGTTTGTCGGCATCAGCGATTTCACGGCGTTTCAAAATGCCGTGTTGGCCCGCACCGGCGCTGTCACCTGGGCCGGGCCGGCGCTGTGCGAAGGTTTTGGCGTTGGCGGCAAACCTGACATGGTGGATGGTCACGGTCATGGCGAAGCACCGATACCGGACGACATTATGGAAGCCTGCTTTGACGATCTCATCAGCGGGCAGGGGGAGGGCGCCGGTTGGCGTCAACACCGGGAAGCAAGTCCAAACGCTCCTGATTTAGTAGCTACTAACGCAATAAATACGGGGGCTAGAGCCGAATTTTGCATAAAAAAGGCGGTCATGTGGGGCGGCAACCTGTCGGTGCTGGTGTCTCTGTTGGGCACCCCGTATTTTCCGCAGATCAAGGGCGGCATCCTGTTTCTGGAAGATGTGGGAGAGCACCCCTATCGCATTGAGCGCATGCTGACACAACTGCTGCACGCCGGGGTACTGGGACGTCAGAAAGCCATTCTCATGGGTCAATTCACCGAGTACAAGCTGGTGGCACACGACCGCGGATACAAGTTGCAGTCCGTGGTCAACTGGCTGCGCCAGCAGATCAAGCCCCCCATTCTGAGCAACTTGCCCTATGGTCACGTCGCCACCAAAGTCATCTTGCCGGTGGGTGCCAAGACCGATCTGATGGTGGAAGGGCGCGATGCCTTGCTCTTTTGGGGTCACACCACTTAATGGCAGTCACCATAGGGCGAGCAATGCCCTAAACTGTGCCAAGTTAAAGAAACGGAATTAGCTGCGAATGGGCGCTCACACTACTGTTGTATTTACCGATCTTTTCGGCAGCACAAGTGCCTTTGAAGCATTGGGTAATGCCAAGGCAACGCAGGCCGTGACTCAGATCACGAGCTGGATTGCCAGAATAGTTGAAGCGCACGGTGGCCGCGTTGTCAAAATGCTGGGCGACGGGGTACTGGCTGTGTTTGGGGACAATCCGTCCGCCATCAATGCTGTCGTCGAGATGCAACGTATCCACCAAAAACGCATGGCCCAGATACCACTGCCCATCCGTATTGGCGTTGCCAGCGGTGATGTTGAAATGGTGGCCGGCGACTGCTATGGGGATGCGGTCAATGTAGCGGCTCGTCTGAGTGATCTTTCCGGTCCGAACCAGATATGGGCCAACAGCGCGGCGCTGGACGGCGTCGATGAAGCAGAAGGTGTGCGCTTTCGCATGCTGGGGCCGATCGGCATTCGGGGGCGCGCCGAGCCGTGTACCGTCTATCAGGTCGAGTGGCAGGAAGATGTGGCCTCGGATTTTTTGACCATGCAGTCGGACCATGTCCCCTTGTTCGATTCCGCGGACACCGATGTCTTGGGAGGACAGGTTGAGCTGACTTGGCTGGACGCAAAAAAAACCTTCAAATCGTTCGAACTTCCGGTGCACATCGGGCGTGTGCGTGAGGTTGAGTTTGTTGTCAACGATCCCCGCGTGTCGCGCACCCATGCCCGCATTGACTGGCGCAATGGCAGTGTGATGCTGGTGGACGTCAGTTCCTATGGTTGCTGGGTGCGTTTTTCGGGAAGCGGCTCAGACCTGCTGCTCCGGCGCGAAGAGTGTGTCTTGCACGGGCGCGGTGAAATTGCGCTCGGCACATCGTTTGCCGATCTGACTGCGCCGACGGTCAGTTTTTCGGTGTCCTGACCGTTCACCCCCGCCACTCAAACGCATCATTGATTCAGGCGTAAACAGTTCTTGCCTGCGTCAGATCGATCAGACCCGCCACCACCTTCTCAAGCGCATCCTGGCGCAAGGTTCGCATACCGGCACTGGCGGCCTCGGCAAAAATTTCTGAAGTCGGTGCCCGGGTCTGAATTTTGTGCTTCATGTCACCCACGTTTTCCAGGACCTCATAGATGCCCATGCGGCCCTTATAGCCCCGTCCACCACAGCGGTCACATCCCACGGCCTGCCCCATGGAGACGGGTGACACGGCCGCATCGCCAGAGGCAATCGAGCCCGCTGCGATGAGCCGTTTGCGTCCTTCCTCCAACGGCAAGGCGGTGCCATCCACGTATTCGTGCACCAGGGCGTCCAACGCGTCGCTGCTCAGCAGCGTTGACACCGCGCAGTGTTTGCACAAGCCACGAACCAGCCGTTGGGCCACAATGCCGATCAGGGAATCCCCGAAGTTCATCGGATCCATGCCCAAGTCCAGCAGACGGATGACGCTCTCCGCCGCACCGTTGGTGTGCAGCGTGGACAGAACCA
The DNA here is from genome assembly GCA_036835225.1 of Rhodoferax sp. GTDB lineage: Bacteria > Pseudomonadota > Gammaproteobacteria > Burkholderiales > Burkholderiaceae_C > Rhodoferax. Next base: position 13,793 of record DAITMI010000007.1, read on the forward strand.
GGTGGCCCGTGAGCGAAGCCTCAACACAAACCCGGGCGGTTTCTTCGTCACGCACCTCGCCGACCATGATCACGTCCGGGTCTGCCCGCAAGAAAGCGCGCATGGCTGACGCAAAAGTCAACCCAATCTTCGGATTCACCTGCAGTTGGCGTAAACCGGGCTGGGTGATTTCAATCGGATCCTCGGCGGTCCAGATCTTTCGACTGTCCGTGTTGATTTCACTGAGCAAGGAGTGCAGGGTGGTGGTCTTGCCCGAGCCGGTTGGGCCACAGGCCAGCAGGAGCCCATAGGGGCGCTGCGCCAGCCGTTTGACGATGTCTGCGTCGCGCGCTGAAAAACCCAACTGGGCCAATGGAATCGGTTTGCTGGAGGCCAGCAAGCGCATCACCACGTCTTCCAAATTGTCGTGGGTCGGAAGAATCGCAACACGCAATTCGAGTTTGATGTCGGAAAAATCAGCGAAATTGATTTTTCCATCCTGAGGCCGGCGTCGCTCGGAAATATCAAGTTTACTCATGACCTTGATGCGCGAAACCAGCGCGGCGCGCAAATCTGGCGGCAACTGCAGGTAGTCCTCCAGATCCCCGTCTTTGCGAAAACGCACGCGTGATGACTCATCGCCGGCATTGGTCTCGATATGGATATCAGAAGCCTTTTGTTGCTGCGCATCCAGGATCATCCGTTTGACCAACAGCACGACGCTGGAACGCTCGTCTACCGCATCACTGTGGATCGCGGAGCCACTTATCGTGATCTCGTTCATGGCGGCCAACAGCAAAGACTGAACATCCAGCAGGGTAGCCTTGGGTGATCCGCTTTTAATGACCGGCGCCACGGCCGAACTGTCTGATTGCGGCACTTGGGTATGACTTTCCCTGGCAATCCGGGCATCAATGTGCGCCTTCGCGGCCCACACGAGCGTGACGCTACAACCCGCAATGACGCCTAAACGATCCTGCAACTCCCGACTCATGGGGTTGGCCGCCGCCACGCAAAGTGTTCCAGAAATCATCCCCAAAGGCACTGCAGAATGTCTGGCCGCCACGGCCCAGGAAATCCGGCTCAGGGCCTGGCTTGCCACCTTGAAGGTGTCGGCGTTTATTTCTGGGATGTTGAGCATGTACGCTCTGGCATGGTCGAGTTGCAGCTCGGACAGATCCGAGGTGGCCAGTCGGGAATCAATATAGGTGCGCAGTCGGTCCGAGTTGCCGGCCTGGAGTTGATGAAACGTTTCTTTATCCAGCAAGTTCAGCGCATGCAGGGCCTGGGCCAGTGACATCAACGGTTTGCCGCGGGATTCCTCCAGCATGGCGGCGAGTTCGTCCATGTTGCCTGCCAGTTCCGGCGAACGTCGCAAGGCGATCGCCGTATCGGGCAGGTCGATCCGAATTCTTTGCAGGGAATGTCGGGGGATCCAGAGGGCCTTGAAGCGCAAATCTTCCTGCCGGACGTAGAGGTAAACACCGCCGGTCTTTCGGTTCACATAGCCGGTGGTCTCCCCATCGAGCGTTTTTCCATCCACAAAAAGAACGTGAAAAATGAGGGCCTCTTCATGCTCGACATGTTGCCCATGTGCAGAAGTCGCGATGCCTGCATCTGTATCAAGCATCAGCGCGGTGGTGCGTTCCACGCTTCGAATGTCCGACACTGGCAGGGCCAATGGCTGCCCCCTAAAAAGCAGTTTCAACTCCGAAAGCTCTGACAGGTTTTCGCTCGCCGCCATCACGCCGCGAATCAGCTGCCCGTCCAGCAAATGAACCTCCACCTCAAGCGTCGTCAGCGCCGCTTCGGTCGGGAATCGGAGTCTGGATGGCAGGGGCCAGGACACGGGTTCATTCAACATGGCTATCGCTGAATCGTCAAACCAGTTGTTTCGGGTGGCTTGCCTGCGTTGAGCCTGATGCGCAGCGACAAGTCCGTCCTGGAGTCGGCGTTGTCAAGCGCCTGCGCCAGTGTGATGTCGTGCTGGGTAAACAGGTCGAACAGTGACTGGTCGAAGGTGTGCATGCCAAGCTCAACGCTTTTGCCAATCGCCGCCTTGATTTGATCAACTTGACCTTTCTGGATCAGATCTGAGATGAAAGGGGATTGCAGCATGATTTCGGTCGCAGGAACCAGCCGGTCGCGCGTGCCCTGGATCAAACGCTGCGCGACCACGCCTTTTAAATTCAAAGACAGATCCATCAAGGTCTGCTTTCTTGATTCTTCCGGGAAAAAATTAATGATGCGTTCAATCGCCTGGTTGGCGTTGTTGGCATGCAGCGTCGAAAGGCACAAGTGCCCGGTTTCCGCATAGTTCATGGCGTGCTGCATCGTCATGCGGTCGCGGATTTCACCGATCATGATCACGTCCGGCGCTTCCCGCAAGGCATGTCTGAGCGCCTCTTCAAAGGAATGGGTGTCGAGGCCGACTTCGCGCTGGTCCACCACACACTGCTTGTGCGGGTGCAGAAACTCTATCGGGTCTTCAATCGTCAGGATATGGCCGGGCGCCTGCTCATTGCGATAATCCAGCATGGAGGCCAGCGTGGTTGATTTACCCGATCCGGCGGCACCCACCACCAGAATCAAGCCGCGCTTGAGCATGGCCAGTTTCTGCAAAACGACCGGCATCTGAAGGGCAGCCAGCGACGGAACCTTGTTTTTGACATAACGCACGACCATGCCAACCTCGCCGCGCTGGAGAAAAACGTTGATCCGGAAGCGTCCCAGCGATTCAATACCGACGGCAAGATCACACTCAAGATCGGCCTCAAACTGCCGCATCTGGGATTCATTCATCATCGAATAGGCCAGCGCCTTGACGCGGCTGGGCAGTAGCGCCGGCATGGCCAACGGTCGCATGCTGCCTTCCACTTTGACGGTCGGCACGGCACCCACCGAGAGAAACAAATCGGATCCTTGCACTTCGACCATGTACTGCAGGTAAGCGCTGAGGTCATCCGTCACGCTGGGTGGCGGAACGGCTTGAACTTCATCCATGACCGAATCCCCATTCACTTGTTAACATAATATACATCGTATAAAGTACAGTTGGAAGTGACCTCACCAGCGGCCCTTGGGCTGGCGGGCCCGAACGAAGGCCGCAATGATCTCGGCGGAATCAAGACGATTGGCCCGTTGGGCAAACTCGATGGCCGACAAGCCCTGCTCGTTCTTCAGCATCGGGTCCGCGCCGGCCTCCAGCAGCAGCTTGACCGCAGACGGCGTGCTGTAACGCGCCGCCATCATCAGCGGTGTGGTGCCGTTGGGGGACGCGGCATCAATATAGGCATAGCTATCCAGCAATAAGCTCATGACGGCCAAATGGCCGTGGGTGGCGGCGTAATGCAGCGGCGCCCAGCCGGTCTTGTTGACATCCGCACCTCGCGCGATGAGTTGCTGGCAAACCTCGGTCAGACCTTTGAGCGCCGCCAGCATGAGCGGGCTTTCGTCTTTTGGGGTGCGCGCTTCGACATTGGTTTTTGGCCAGTTGATCAGCACTGCGGCCACCTTGAGCGATGGCTCCCGCACCGCCAGAACCAGACCCGGCTCACCCGCTGGATTGAGCGTGTTGGCATCAAAACCGCGCTTCAGCAAGGCGCTGACCGTGCCCGCATCGTCGCGCTTGATGGCCGTGAAAAAATCTTCATACGATCCTGCCTGGCAAACCGAACAACCATATAAAACAAGGAGGTAGATGAGACTTTTGAAGTAATGCATGATGTTTTGAAAGCCCTGGACTTCAGCGCAAAACGCCCTTGAACAATGCGTCAAAATTCCGACTGGTGACTTCGGCAATTTCCGCCACCGGGCATTGTTTGATCGCCGCCAACTGGGCGGCAACAAAAGGCACATAGGACGGATTATTGGTTTTGCCGCGGTACGGTACCGGCGCCAGATAGGGGCTGTCGGTTTCGATCAGCAAACGGTCCAGTGGCACAAAGGCCGCCACATCGCGCAGGTTCTGGGCGTTCTTGAAGGTCAAAATGCCGGAAAAAGAGATATAAAAACCCAAGTCCAGCGCCGCCCGCGCCACCTCGGCGGTTTCGGTGAAGCAATGGAACACGCCGCCGGCACCGCCTGCGGTGCCGTCTTCGCCCTCCTCGCGCAGAATGGCCAAGGTGTCGTCCGAGGCGCTCCGGGTGTGAATCACCAGCGGCTTAGCCAACTGCCGCGCGGCGCGGATGTGAGTCCGAAAGCGGTCGCGCTGCCACGTCATGTCGGCCCGGCTGCGCTCACCCAGGCGGTAGTAATCGAGCCCGGTTTCACCAATTCCGACCACGCGCGGCAATTGGCCCCGGCTCAACAGGTCTTGCAGACTGGGCTCGGTGACGCCTTCATTGTCAGGATGTACGCCAACTGTCGCCCAAAAGTTGTCATAGTGAGTCGCCAGGTCGTGAACGGCGGCAAATTCCTCCAACGTGGTGCAGATGCACAAGGCCCGGTCCACCTGCGCCTCGGTCATCGCCTGGCGGATGGCGGGCAGTTGTGCGGCAAGTTCAGGAAAGGCGAGATGACAGTGCGAATCGGTAAACATAGATAAATAATCAGAAGAAGCCAGACTGGTGGAACCCAAAGCAGCCGTAGTCAAACCGGTTTTCTGTTCTTGCCATGCGGCTAGCAGAGAAGCGAGAAGCAGCCCAAGGCTCAGATGGTTTGTGTGGGGCGATCAGAGGCCATGTGGGCGGCCAGAATCTCTTCGATCCTGAGCTTGAGCGCCCGCGACTTCTCATCTTTCGGAAACAGGATGCCAACGCCCTGGGTCCGGCTGCTGGACGCCTTGGCGGGTGTCAGCCACGCCACTTTGCCCGCCACCGGGTAACGTTGACCGTCCTCGGGCAAAGACAGCAACACATAAACATCATCGCCCAGCCGGTACTCGCGCGATGTCGGCACAAAGATGCCGCCTTCCGAAAACAGGGGAATATAGGCCGCATAAAGCGCGGACTTTTCCTTGATCGCCAGTTGAATGACGCTCGGGCGCGGGGTGGGTGGAGGTGATTCGGTCATGAATGGCTTCTATTGTTTTGAGTTTAGGGCGTTTTGGGCCTGGCTCACCAGCGCCTCCAGCATCAAGCCAGTATTGAAGGGGTGCTCCACGGTGCGCGTGCTGGCCGCCAGTGTTCGGGCCCAGGACGTCAATGCAGTCACCGAGCCGTCGGCGGGCAAATCGGCGGCCTCAAAAAATCGGGGCGAGGCACCGACTTTGACGGCCAGCACGTCGTGGCACAGCTTGTGCAAGGCGTCCACCGTTTGCGCCGGCGACCAATCCTTGAGCACGCTCACGTCGCCCCGCGCCATTGCCTTGGGCAGTTTGACCCAACTTTGGGCATCACGGCCGGACTGGGCAAACAGCAGGGCGTCCTCGGGGCGACCGCCGGCGGCGCGCAACACAATCGCGGCTTGCGCCGGTGGCAGGCCCTGCCCTTCCAGCCAGGCCAACGAGGTTTTGACGTCCGGCCAGACCATGCTGTGCCCCAGACAACGGCTGCGGATGGTGGGCAGCAACTGGTGCGCGGCATCGCTGGCCAGCACAAACTTCACGTCCCCGGGCGGCTCTTCCAGCGTCTTGAGCAGCGCATTGGCGGTCACGTTGTTCATACGCTCGGCGGGGAATACCAACACCGCCTTGCCCTTGCCGCGGGCGCTGGTGCGCTGCGAAAACTCCACCGCGTCACGCATGGCATCCACCCGGATTTCCTTGCTGGCCTTGCGTTTTTTATCGTCAACTTCGGATTGGGCCTTTTCGCTCAAGGGCCAGCCCAGCTCCAGCATCACGGTCTCCGGCATCAGCACGCACAAATCGGCATGGGTGCGCACCGCAATGGCGTGGCAACTGCCGCAGCTGCCGCAGGCGCCCTGCGCCGAGGGCTGGTCACACAGCCAGGCGCTCACCAGCGCCAGCGCCAGGCGGTACTGGCCCAGCCCGGAAGGACCGGCCAGCAGCCAGGCGTGGCCGCGTTGCGCCAGCAGCTGGGTGGCTTGGGCGGCAATCCAGGGGGCCACGGCGGGCCCACTCACGGCAGCCAGCCTCGGGACTGGACCGCTTGTCGGACATCGAGCCAGACCGCGTCGCGCGTGTTGGCTGCATTAATCCGGGCAAAACGGCCGGGACAGGCCTGCATGCGCTGCAGGTAGCCGTCGGCCACACGCCTGAAAAACTCGACTGGTTGGGCCTCGAATTTGTCCGGGGTGCGCGCCCCGGCCAAACGCTGCGCCGCGATTTCGGCCGGCAAGTCAAACCACACGGTCAAATCAGGTTGACGAATGAAATCGGCCTCTGGCCCTTGTACTGATTGCACCCACTGCTCCAGTATTGATAGCATTTGCAGGTCAAAGCCGCGCCCGCCACCCTGATAGGCAAAGGTGGCATCGGTAAACCGGTCGCACAACACCACATCGCCCCGCGCCAGGGCCGGCTCAATCAGCTGCTGCAGATGATCACGCCGGGCCGCAAACACCAGCAGCGCCTCGGTCATGGCGTCCATCGCGTCGTTCAATACCATGGCGCGCAGTTTCTCGGCCAGCGGCGTGCCCCCCGGCTCGCGCGTCAGCGTCACCGCCCTGCCCTGCGCCCGAAAAGCTTGTGCCAAGCCTTCGATGTGCGTGGATTTGCCCGCGCCATCAATGCCTTCGAAACTGATGAAAAGACCGTCCAAGAGACTCCCTGTTGCCATAGCTTGTTATTGCCCGCGCTGGTATTTATTGACGGCCCGATTGTGCTCTTCGAGGCTGGCGCTGAACTGGCTGCTGCCATCGCCGCGCGCCACAAAATACAGCGCCTTGGTCGCCGCCGGTTGCACCGCCGCCAGCAGTGCCGCCTTGCCAGGCATGGCAATCGGGGTCGGCGGCAAACCGTTGCGGGTGTAGGTGTTCCAGGGCGTGTCGGTTTGCAGATGGTGGCGCCTGAGGTTGCCGTCAAAGGCGTCACCCAGCCCATAAATGACGGTGGGATCGGTCTGCAGCGGCATGCCGAGCGCCAGCCGGTTGCTAAAGACAGCGGCAATCATGGCGCGGTCACTGGCGCGCCCGGTTTCCTTCTCGACAATGCTGGCCAGAATCAGTGCCTGCTCCGGCGTTTTCAAAATCGAATCGGGCCGACGCTGGCTCCAGGCGGCCTCCAAGCGTTTGTCCATGGCGCGCATGGCGCGCTGCAACACCGCCAGATCGCTGCTGCCTTTGGCGTAGGTATAGGTGTCGGGAAAGAAACGCCCCTCCGGGTGCATGCCCGGCCGTCCCAGTGACTTCATGATCAAATCAGACTCTAGCCCACGTGTACTGGGCTTTAGATGCTCTGCTTTTGAGAGCGCAGCACGAACCTGGCTGAAGTTCCAGCCCTCCACCAGCGTCACGGCGCGTAGCGACTCTTCGCCACGCACGAGTTTTTGCAACAGGCTGCGCGGGCTGATGCCCCGTTCAAGTTCATAGCTGCCGGCCTTGATCTGGCGCGCCTCCCCGGACAGACGAAACCACCAATACAGCAGGGCGGGACTGACCTGCACGCCCGCGTCGCGCACCGCCTGCGCCACGCCACGCACCGACGTCCCGGGATCGACCGACAGGTCAACCGTCTCGGTGTTCAAAGCCAGGCTTTGGTTCAGCCACCACGCCGCAGCGCCACCGGCCAAGGCAAGCACCAGCACAAATAAAGTAAAGAGACGACGCACAGCCTTACAGCCTTTCTAGAAATCGATTGAGGATGATAATTCACCCATGCAAACCAAACTTAATGGCGTAGCGCCACTCGGACATCTGGGCGTGATCCGGGTCGAAGGTGAAGATGCCGCCAATTTTCTTCATGGCCAGTTGACCCAGGATTTTTCGCTGCTGGGCCTGTCGGAAGCGCGACTGGCGGCCTTTTGCTCGGCCAAAGGCCGGATGCAGGCCAGCTTCTATGGCTTCAAACGCAGCCCCACCGAGATTCTGCTGCTGTGCAGCCGCGATATTCTGGACGCCACGCTCAAACGCCTGTCCATGTTTGTCATGCGTGCCAAGGCCAGGCTGAGCGATGCCAGTGGCGACTACGCGCTGTTTGGCTTGGCCGGGGATGCTATTGAAACAATAGCTGGTGACGCACAGCCAGCTTGGGCCAAGGTCGATATTGGCAAGGCAAGCGTGGTGTTTTTGTACCCGGCTGACGGCGTGCGCCGGGCCTTGTGGCTGGCACCGGCCACGGAGGCGGCGCCGACCGGCACGGCCCTGAGCACGCCAGACTGGCTTTGGGGCGAAGTGCGCAGCGGCATTGCCATGATCACCACACCGATCGTGGAAGCGTTCGTGCCGCAAATGCTCAATTACGAGTCGGTCGGCGGCGTGAACTTCAAAAAAGGCTGCTATCCGGGCCAGGAAGTGGTGGCGCGCAGCCAGTTTCGCGGCACCCTGAAGCGCCGCGCCTATCTGGCGCATGCCGAGGCGCCGATGAAGGCGGGCGACGAAATATTTCAGGCCGGGGATGATTCGCAGCCCTGCGGCATGGTGGCGCAGGCGGCAGCAGTGCCTTTGAACTCACCCCCAGGCACACCTTCCAGTGGTTTTGACGCCATTGTGTCGCTGCAAATCTCGGCGCTGGAGGCCGGTGGACTGCGTTTGGGTAGCGCCAGCGGCCCGGCGCTGGTGGTGGCGCCACCGCCCTACCCCTTGCTCGCCGATATTTAAGAAAAGTCGCCTCCTTGTCGCAACGGCGCGTGCGTTTGACGGCCGCCCACGCCTTCATCGCCCGCTGGCAGCACAGCACCGCGTCCGGAATTGGCCAGAGCGCCGCCGAGGAAGCCGAAGGCACCATCCGCTGGCTGCGCCCGGCGTTTCAGAATCCACAAAATAGCTATCAAATAAAGAGCTATTTGCGTAGGTACAACAAGGGCTGGAGACGATTTTATTCAAGAAAATCAGTCACAAATTGATAGCACGGCTACACTCGCCAGCCCCTTGAGCACCGCCGCCCAACCCTGGCCCGCCACGCTGCCAGAACAAGTCCGCGCCATCGCCGTCATGCTGGAGGGCAGCGCCAACCCGCTCACGCTCGCCGCGCTGGAAGCCCGTTTCAAAGGCCGCGGCCCCTGGAAAAGAGGCCTGCCGATGCTGCTGCAAACCCTGGAAGCGGTGGGCCGCGCACAGCGGGTAGAAGTAGGTGACGAGGTGAGTTGGCGTGCTTGATGACAAGATGAACAAAAGGGATGAATAAATATGAAAAACAAACACTGGATCATGGTTTTGGCAGGTGCCACGCTGTCGCTGTCCGCGCAGGCTGGCACTATCTACCTTTGCAAAGCCTATGCTGGCGGCACGTTCTGGGCTCAGGCCCATTGCAATCAGCACAAATCGTTGATCGAACGCATCGTTAGCGTGCCCGATGGCTTGCCGTTTGAACAGCAGGTTGCGCTGGGGGAGCAGCAGCGAGCCGCTGCTGCATCTGCCTCTTCCAACACCACAACGACCACAGTGAACCGGACTGTCATCAATCAGAACGCGGGCAATGATCGTCAGACGGAATGCAAAGCGCTGGACGCTCAAATTCAACAATACGACGCAATGGCCCGCCAACCGCAATCGGGCCAGACTCAGGATTGGATTTCTGCGCAACGCAAAAATGCGCGTGACCGGCAGTTTCAGATCAAGTGCTAAAAGTCGGTGTGGTTTGTTGGCCGCGTATCTGCAATTGCATTGAGCGCACGCTGGATACCGCGGCCGCTTAATGAGCCGCTGGCAGCGCGTGAACCATCTCGATGTGCACAATGCCGGCCTCTTCAAACGGTTCGCCGCGCGGCAGAAAACCCAGTCGGGCATAAAAGCCCTCGGCATTGCGCTGCGCGTGCAGCAGCACTTCGCGGTCGCCCCGCTCGGCGGCGGCCTGCATCAAGGCCCGCAGCACGTCGCGCCCCAGGTTGGCGCCGCGCAGCACGCGGTTGACGGCCATGCGGCCAATTCGGCTCACACCGGGCGCGTGCTGCAGCAGACGGCCAGTGGCGACCGGCAGGCCCAGCCGGTTGCGGGCCAGCGCGTGCACGGCGGTGTCGTCGGCTTCATCCCACTCCATCTCGACCGGAATGCGTTGCTCTTCCAGAAACACCTCGGTGCGCACCTGGCGGGCCGCAGCGCCAAGGGTCTGCCAGGTGCCCAGCTCAACGCGGGCCATCGGTTCCCACGCCTCGTAGCCGGTCAGGATGTCACACAAGGCAGGGGGCACCGGTTTTGAGGTTTGCGTGGCCGGGTCGGCAAACACGTAAATCAGTTCGCAACTGATCAGGTGGTCATCACCGCGAAATATTGCGCCGGTGAACAGCATGGACGAGGTGCCGATGCGGCTGCATTTGAGTGCCACATCCAGTTGGTCGTCCACCCGCGCCGAGGCGTGGAATTCGACCGTGGCCTTTTTCACGTAGATATCCCCTTGCAGCGCCTGCATGGTGGTGTCATACGGCAAAGCCAGGGCGCGCCAGTAGTCGGCCATGGCGGTGTCAAAGTACATCAGGTAATGCGCGTTGAACACGATCTTTTGCATGTCCACCTCGGCCCAGCGCACGCGCAGATGGTGGAAAAAGCGGAAATCGGGGCGGGTGGCGTCAGTCATGGGGGGTACTCGATTGGACCCTGTGCTGGAGCGCGCGCGAGTTGCGGAGGTGACTCATGGCGGGGTCGGTTGTTGGTAAAGTGCAGCTTTTATCCTACACCGCAAAACGCCATGGCACTGATCTACTACGTGACTCAAATCCAGTTTGATTTTGGCGCCATCAAGCTGCTCAAACAGGAATGTGACCGGGTCGGCATCACGCGCCCGCTGATCGTGACCGACCCCGGCGTCAAGGCGGCCGGCATTTTGCAAAAAGCGCTGGATGCCCTGCCCGGCCTGAGCGTGGCGGTGTTTGATCAGACGCCGTCCAACCCCACCGAGGCCGCCGTGCGCGCCGCTGCTGCGGTGTACAAGACCCAAGGGTGTGACGGCCTGATCGCCGTCGGCGGTGGCTCAGCCATCGACTGCGCCAAGGGCGTGGCGATTGCGGCCACCCATGAAGGCCCGCTCACCGCTTATGCCACGATCGAAGGCGGCTCGCCGCGCATCACGGAGCGCGTTGCGCCCCTGATCGCGGTACCCACCACCAGCGGCACCGGCAGCGAAGTGGCGCGCGGTGCCATCATCATCGTGGACGACCATCGCAAGCTCGGGTTTCATTCCTGGCATCTGGTGCCCAAGGCCGCCATTTGCGACCCGGAACTCACCCTGGGTTTGCCACCCAAGCTGACCGCCGCCACCGGCATGGATGCCATTGCGCACTGCATGGAAACCTTCATGGCTCCGGCGTTCAACCCGCCGGCCGATGGCATTGCACTGGACGGCCTGACGCGCGGCTGGGCGCACATCGAGCGCGCCACCCGTGATGGCGGCGACCGCGAAGCGCGCCTGAACATGATGAGTGCCTCCATGCAGGGCGCGATGGCCTTCCAGAAAGGCCTGGGCTGTGTGCATTCGCTCAGCCACAGCCTGGGTGGGGTCGATCCCCGCCTGCACCACGGCACCTTGAACGCCATGTTTTTGCCGGCCGTGATCCGCTTCAATGCGACTGCCGAATCGATTCAGAAGGAACAACGTCTGCAACGCATGGCGCAGGCCATGGGCTTGACCTCGGCCAGTGACATCCCGGCGGCGATCAAGGACATGAACGCCCGGCTGGAGCTACCCAACGGGCTGGCCGCCATGGGTGTGCAACCCGACTGGTTTGACAAAATCATCAGCGGCGCCATGGCGGATCATTGCCACAAGACTGGGCCACGCCTCGCCACGGTGGAGGACTACCGCGACATGCTGACCCAGGCGCTGTAGCCGTTTTTCGCCTTTACGCACAGAGCGACTTCGACCACATCAATCCGAAATCAGCGCCCGTCGGTCTCAGAGCCACATGCCGCTGCGGGGCATCTGGATGGCCTGCGACGGACTGCCGCCAAGCACGAAAGAGCCGAGCACAAGACTAAGCAAGGCGATGAAAATACTGGCGAAAAAGGCGGTCCAGAAGCTGGAGACCGTGAAGCCCCTGACCAGAGCCGAGACCAGCAAAATCATCAGGGCATTGATCACCAGCAGGAACAGACCGAATGTCAGAAAGGTGAGCGGCAAAGTCAGGACAATCAGCAGCGGCTTGACAATGGCATTCGCAAAGCCCAGCAGCAGTGCCGAGACGATCAACGAAGCGGCATCGGCGAATCGGATTCCTTTGAAGAGGTGACTGGCCACCCAGAGCGACAGCGCGGTGATGCCCCAATGCAGAAGGAACGGGGTCAGGTTATCCAGCATGTGAGAAGACCTTGGTGGTGCGTTGAACGGCAAGCCAATGATCATACCGTGCCACACGCCCAGTGCGACTGTCACCGCCGCTAGCGGCCGTTCGCTTTGCGCACGAAGGCGGTTCGAGCGGCAGGCAAATGCCAGTCAGCCGACCAAGGACCGTTGCCGATGCCTCATGCAGGGGCATATCGACGGCTATTGCATGCCAGCATTATTGGGATGCCAGATCGATGATGGCTGCCAGCGGCACGGTACCCGGCGCCTCGTAGTGGGCCAGCACCCAGGCACGCGCCGAGTGCACCGCCGCACCCCCCAAAAATTTCAGGACATAGTCAATCGATGCTTTGTCGAGTGCGGCAAAGGGTTCGTCCAGCAGCGTGACCGCTGCGCCCGAGGCGAAGGCGGCGGCCAGCCAGACCTTGCGCTTGGACCCGGTGGACAGCATGTAAAGCGGCTTGTCGAGGTGCGGCGCCAGCGACAAGCCTTTTGTCAGCTCGCCTAATAGCGGCGCGTCAAAGCCGGGGTAGCCGCGGTGCAGGGACTTGAAGTAGTCAGCCGGTGTGATCTGATCAAAGGCCTGCGAGCGTGGGTCGGTCCAGAACACCTGCTGCCGGTAGGCGGCTGGCTGGTCGCGCAGGCGGACGTCGTTGACCTGCAGCTGCCCGGCATGGGCTGGCAGTTCGCCCGCCAGCAAACGCAGCAGCGTGGTCTTGCCACTGCCATCGCCGCCCCGCACCAGGGTGACCCCGGGCGGGATGCGGGCCGACCAGTCGGCGAACAGCTCGCGCTGCGGGTAACGCCAGCACAGGCCTTCGACCTGCAGGACCGTGGGTACGGTGATGGCGGAATGTTCGATGGGGCGGCCCTCTGGTTGGTTTGGATCAGGCGACAATCAGCCGGGTTAGCAAGCCAAGACGGCGCAATAGCGCCAGTCGCAACGCTAGTATGCTATTAATTAAATAGCATACTATGCATGTACAACAAGGGCTGCAGACCGATTTCATTCGTAAAATCCAACAAGGAAGCATCATGAGCATTTATGCCAAACTAACCGAACTCAACATCACTTTGCCGCCCGTAGCGATCCCGGCGGCGGCTTATGTGCCGTTTGTTCAAACTGGCAATCTGGTTTTTTTGAGCGGCCACATCGCCAAGCAGGACGGCAAGCCCTGGGTCGGACAACTCGGTAAAAACATGACAACCATGGAGGGCCAAGCCGCCGCGCGGGCCATTGCCATTGACCTGATGGGGACGCTGCACGCGGCGGTGGGCGACCTCAACCGCGTCAAGCGCATCGTCAAGCTCATGTCACTGGTCAACTCGACGGGCGACTTCACCGAGCAGCATCTGGTGACCAACGGTGCCAGCGAACTGTTCGGCCAGGTCTTTGGGACCCAGGGCGCGCACGCCCGCAGTGCTTTTGGCGTGGCACAAATTCCGATGGGTGCCTGCGTTGAAATTGAGCTGATTGCGGAACTGGTTTAAAAGGTCTCCCAATCCGAATCAGCCGTCGCGCTGGTCATGGGCCCGCGTTTGGCAAGTTCAGGTTTAACCGGGGCAGCAACCGCAAGAGGTTTCCTGACTGGACTGGATGTTTGGCTGGTGGCCAGGGCAGCCGCTGGCTTGCGGCTAGCCAGCGCTTGAGGCCGCTTGTGCGGGAGCGCAGTGGCGCGCGGCGTGATGTCCCTGATGGGGCGAGCGCGCGCCGACACTGACACCGCCGTGGCGCCACTGATTTTGAACACCGCCACGGCCTGCGCCAGTTGATTGGCTTGGTCGCGCAGGCTTTCGGCCGCAGCCGCACTTTCTTCCACCAACGCGGCATTTTGCTGCGTCATCTGGTCCAGGTTACCGATGGCCTGGTTGATATGGGCAATGCCCGCGCTTTGCTCGGTGGACGCCGCCGTGATCTCGCCAATCACATCGGCCACCTTACGCACCGACTGCACAATGTCGCTCATGGTGACACCCGCATCCGAGACCAGCTTGGTGCCCGACGCCACCTTCTCGACGGAGGTGCCAATCAGCATCTTGATTTCCTTGGCCGCCTCGGCGCTGCGCTGCGCCAGGCTGCGCACTTCGCTGGCGACCACGGCAAAACCGCGGCCCTGCTCACCGGCACGCGCCGCTTCCACCGCCGCATTGAGCGCCAAAATATTGGTTTGAAAGGCGATGCCGTCAATCACGCCGATGATGTCGGAGATTTTTTTGCTGCTGGCATTGATCTCTTCCATCGTGAAGACCACCTGTTTGACCACGGCCCCGCCCTTTTCCGCCACCGAGGAAGCATTGGCCGCCAGCGTACTAGCCTGGCGCGCGCTATCAGCACTTTGCTGCACGGTGCTGGTTAACTGGTCCATGCTCGAAGCGGTGGACTGCAGATTGCTGGAGGTCTGTTCGGTCCGCTGGGCCAGATCGCTATTGCCGGTGGCAATCTCCGCACTGGCGGTGGCAATGCTGTCGGTGCTCTGGCGGACCTGGTGCACCATGCGTCCCAGCGACTCGTTCATGGCGGCCAGCGACTTCATCAGGTCACCAAACTCGTCACCGCGCGAGGTATCGATCTGCATGCTGAGATCGCCTTTGGCGATGCTGGCCGCCAGCGCATTGGCCTGAACCAGCGGCTGCCGGATCGAGCGAATCAGCCACGCCGCCCCAACCAGAATGCCAACGAAAAGCAACGCAAAAAACGCCGCCAAAATTGTGATCATGGCGACACGCGATTGGGAAATCTCCCCCTGAAAACTGGCCATGGCCTTTTCTTCCTGGCTCACCAACTCGCGCAGGTGAGCCAGATAGGTTGTCACGGCCGGCGAGTACTGCTCGTTGACCGCCCGCAGAGCCTCTTCACTGTTGCCATCGGTTTTTAGTTTCTGGGCCTTGCCGCGGGCATCCGTCATGGCTTTGCGAGCAGCGCCAATTTTCTCCAGCTGCGCCAGTTCGTCCTTGCCCAGTGGCATGGCCTCGATGCTTTTCTGAACCACCGTAATTTTGGCCGACGTTTCGCCAATGGCCGCCTTGAGCGACGCTTCAACACCCGGGTCATAGCTCGTGATCATCGCCAGTGTGCGTATCGCATTGGCCTCGGTCAAGCCGGCCCAGGTGCTGGCCGCCTTGATCCGCGTGTTAAGCGCACCCAAGCCCACGTCCGATTCCGTCTGAAGACTGGCCACCCTGAAAGCGGCGAATCCAATCAGCATGCTCAGGGCAGCAACGATGACACCGACACCGAGCCACAATTTGGTGGCAACGCGCAGATTGTTCAAGTTCATGATTTGTTCTCTCAATATGTTGTTTTGATTTTAAATAGACTGGCCCATGCATTGAGACTCCATTTGGCCCTTGTCACCAAGGGAAATCCCTAGTTCAGGAGTCCATCATGCGTGTGATCGATTGTCCGGAAACGGCCTGCAACTGATCTGCTTTCACCCTGAATGGCGCGATCTCGGCCAGTGGCCGCAGTACAAAGGCACGCGCCAGCATGCGGGGGTGTGGGATGACGAGTGTCGGGCTGTCCAAGCGGGCATCACCATAAAGCAGGAGGTCCAGGTCCAAGGTGCGCGGCGCATTGCGGCCGGGGCGTTCGCGGCCAGCGCCCTGCTCCAGTTGCTGCAACTCAAGCAGCAGCTCCGGCGGACTCAAGCCGGTGGCCACTTCAACCACGGCATTGACGTAATCCGGTCCGCTGGACTCCAGCGGCGCGCTGCGGTACAGCGAGGAGCGACGCACCAGTGTCGTCGCCGGCAGCGCCGCGATGCCCTGCATGGCCTGCAGCACGGCAGCACGGGCATCTCCCAGATTGGCGCCGAGCGCAATATAGGCCGTGACGGGGGCTCGCACAGCTTCGCTCAAACGCCAGCGTCTGGTGTTTGTTCGCCACCCTCCCTGGGGCCACTGGTCCGCCTGCGGCGGCGCCGTTTTTTGGGCGCATCCGCCGAATCGGCAGGGCCGCCGGACGGGAAAGCAGGGCTGGCGTCCTGCCGCGTTTCATCAGCGTCCAGTGCCGGGGCCGCCGGCTGTGCCACCGGCATTTTGTGCACGCGGGGGGCGCGCGTGCGCTGCTGCTGCTGTTCTTCCCGCACCTGGTCCACCATGTCCTGGCGCAATTCGTCGCTTGCCATGCTGAATTCCTGCCACCAGTCGGCCAGCACCACATCAATCTCACCCGCGTCCGCGCGCAAACGCATGAAGTCAAAGGCGGCCCGAAAGCGCGGCTGTTCCACCAGACCAAAGGGCGTACTCCCCACGCGCTTTTCGAACCGTGGTTGCATCATCCATATCTCGCGCATGTCACCGGCGAGCTTGCCGCGGCCGGACACATCGCCGATGCGGGCATTGAAGACGTCGTCAATCGCATCCTGCAGGGCCGGATGGGAATGCTGACGCTCCCTTATTCGCTGCGCCCAGCCATCCCGCACATCCGCCCACAGGACACAGGCCAGCAGGAAGCTGGCGACCACCGGCTTGCCTTCACCCACACGGCGATCGGTGTCCTGCAGGGCGGCCTTGACAAACGTCTGATCGGCCCGCTCCACCACCACATCCAGCAAGGGATAGATGCCGCGCGCCATGCCCAGCGTTTTGAGCTGTTCAATGGACGCCAGCGCATGACCGGTTTGCAATAGCTTGAGCATTTCATCGAACAAGCGGCTCTGCGGTACATCGGCCAGCAGTTCCTGCGACTTGATCAGGGGCGCGGCCGTCTTGGCCTCCAGCTGGAAGCCCAGGCCGCTGAGTTTGGCGGCAAAACGGACGGCGCGGATGATGCGCACCGGGTCTTCGCGGTAGCGCGTGGCGGGGTCGCCAATCATGCGAATGACACGCTTCTTGGCGTCCTTGATGCCGTTGTGATAGTCCACCACGATCTGGGTTTCCGGGTCGTAATACATGGCGTTGATGGTGAAGTCGCGCCGCACCGCGTCTTCTTCCTGCGGACCCCAGACGTTGTCGCGCAGCACCCGACCGGTGGAGTCCACCGCGTGTTTCATGCCGGCCAGCTCGTTCTTGCTGGTTTTCTCGTTGCCCGCCACCTGTTCCGCCGCCGCGTTGTCCATGTAGGCGCGAAAGGTAGAGACTTCGATCACTTCGTTTTCCCGACCGCGCCCGTACACCACATGCACGATGCGAAAGCGCCGTCCAATGATGAAGGCGCGCCGGAACAGGCTCTTGACCTGCTCGGGCGTGGCATTGGTCGCCACGTCAAAGTCCTTGGGCCGCAAGCCAACCATCAGGTCGCGAACGGCACCGCCGACGATATAGGCCTCAAACCCCGCATCTTTCAGGGTATGCACCACGTTGAGCGCCCGGTCATCCACCAGCGCCGGGTCGATGCCATGAACTGCAACACCAACTTCCTCGCGTTTGCCAAATTGAAGCTTTTTGCCTTTTGCTGGTGAAGGGGATTTACCCAGCAGCTTATCGATAAATTTTTTAATCATATTTCCTTGTGGGACAGACTGCCGATTGCGAAGCAGTCAAGCGCTGTCCCCGACACGTTGAGCCTTTTAAAAATCGTCCAGGCGAGGGCCGCGCCGCGCCCGCCTCGACGAATTTGTAAAGGGCACATTAAAACAGATCAAGTATGCGCCATCCGCGCTGGCTGGCAATCGCACGCAGACGGTCATCCGGGTTGGTGGCAACCGGGTGGTTCACCCTCTCCATCAGACTCAAGTCATTGATGGAATCGGAATAAAAAGTGGTCTCCACATCGTCCCAGTGCAGCTGGCGGCTGGCCAGCCACTGCTCGACACGGGTCACCTTGCCTGCGCGGAAGGATGGCACACCTTTGATTTCGCCGGTGATCCAGCCGGTGCCACCGGGCGCCGTGTCGCGCTCAAGTTCCACCGCAATCAATTCAACGACGCCAAAAGCCAGCGCAATCGGCCGTGTGATGAATTCATTGGTGGCGGTGACGATGATGACCTCCTCACCCGCCTGCTGGTGTTCCCGGACCAGCGCCAGCGCCTGGGGTTTGATGGCTGGTTGAACGACAGAGCTCATGTAGTGGTCGTGGGCAGCTTCTGAATTGATAGCGCCCTGGCGCCGCGCTGCCGCCGTGGAAAAGCGCACGTACTCGTGAATATCGAGCGTTCCCGCCTGGTAGTGGGCGTAGAACTCGTCGTTACGGCGACCAAAGTCCACCGGATCCGTCCAGCCAATGGCGGTCGTGAACGCGCCCCAAGAGTGGTCGGAATCAATCGGCAACAGGGTGTGGTCAAGGTCAAAAAGGGCCAGCTTCATTTGTCAGGTGTTTTCCATCATCGATTTAATCAGCGGAATAGTGATTCCCCGCTTGGTTTGCAAGGCGTAGCCGTCTATCAGGTCGAGCAATTCCATCAGGCTGCCCAGATCGCGGCTGAAGCGGGTCAGCATGAAATCCATCACCTCGTCGCCCAAAAAAACCCCGCGTGCATCCGCCGCCTGGCGCAACACGGCGCGCCGCTCGGGTTCACTGAGCACATGCAGATGAAATAAATGGCCCCAGCCGAGCCGGGTTCTGAGGTCATCCCGCAACTTGAGGTCGGCCGGCGGCAACTCGCCGGCCGCCAGCACGCAGCGCTGGTGGGTTTGCGCATTGACGAACCAGTTGAACGCGGCGTGTTGCTGCGCCGCCGTGAACAGATGCACATCGTCCATCAGCACCGCGGCCCAGCGCTCATCGAATTCGGGTGGCTCCTGCAAGCTGGCGTCGAGCCAGCCCACCGTGGCGCCTTGCTCCCGCAAGGCCGCCTGGATGGCCTTGAGTAAATGGGTTTTGCCACTGGCTTCGCTGCCCCACAGGTAGGTGGGCACCGGTGAGCGCGTGATGGAATTTGACGGCGTCCCAACCCACAGTTCAAGGTGCCGGAGTGCCGCCTCATTCGGGCCGGCAAAAAAACTTTTTAGCGTGGGCCCGGTCGCCAGGCCGATGTCAAGGGCAATCTGTTTCATCTCTACGGCCTTCAACCCTGATAAAGCTTGCTGGAGAGGTATTGTGCCTTCGCCCGGCGCATGGCCACCAGCAACACGGCGCTGGCAGGCAAGGCAATCAACACGCCGACAAACCCGAACAGCTGGCCAAACGCCAGCAACGCAAAAATAACGGCCAGCGGATGCAGGCCGATCCGTTCACCCACCAGCTGCGGGGTCAGGAACAGGCTCTCGATGAATTGCCCCAGACCGTACACCACCGCCACCATGATCAGGGCCTTGGCGGGTCCCACCGTGGCGGCAAACTCCAGCAAACCCGCCAGTGTCGCCAGAACCAGGCCCAAACCAAAGCCCAAATACGGCACAAAAATAGCGAGCCCGGTAAAAACACCGATCGGTAACGCCAGATCCAGGCCAAACAGGGCAAGCCCGGCACTGTAAAAAACCGACAATACCCCCATCACCAGCAGCTGGCCCCGCAGGTACTGGCCCAGCACCGCATCCGCTTCATTGGTAAAACTGTCGTAGGCCGCGCGCAAATGGGGGGGCACAAATTCAAGCAAGCGGGCCACAAACCGGTGCCAGTCCATTAACAAGTAGAACAAAGCTACCGGAATCAGCACGGCATTGCCCACAATGGCAAACGCCACACTGCCGCCCAGCTTGAGCGAGGTCATGGCAGAGCCGAAAGCGTCTTCGACATTGGCGCTGAGATATTTCAGGACAAACGCCTTGATGCTGGCCACATCCAGCGCAAAGTTGATGCCAAACTGGGCTAGAAACGGCTTAAGTGAAGCATTCAGGCCATCCAGCAACACCGGTACCTGCTCGCGCAACAGCGGCAACTCCTTGACCAGAATTGGCACGATCAGCAACATGACACCCAGCACCACGATGATGAACAGAAGTTCGATCAGCACCACGGCCAGCAACCGGGGCAAGCGGCCGCAGCCCACAGCGTCGAGCCAGTCCACCAGCGGCGTCAGGGCATAGGCCAGAATCGCGGCCACGACAAAGGGCGTCAGTACCGGCGCGAGCAGCCATAGCGCCAATGTGGTGAACGCCGCGAGCAGTCCCCAAGTGGCGGCTCTTTTTTGAGTTGAAGTAAATTGCATGCGGATGGCTGAGGACAAACCCTTAAAATCAGGGCAAATTCTATAGGGCTCCGTCGAGCCTACTGCCCCACCCTACTTTGCAACGCACTTTTCATGACCACACCTAACGCTCCCTCCCCCCTTTCCTACAAAGACGCTGGCGTTGACATTGACGCGGGTGACGCGCTGGTTGAACGGATCAAGCCTCTGGCCAAGAAGACGATGCGCGAAGGCGTGCTGGCGGGCATCGGTGGCTTTGGCGCCCTGTTTGAAGTGCCCAAACGCTACAAGGAGCCGGTGCTGGTAAGCGGCACCGACGGGGTCGGTACCAAGCTCAAACTGGCCTTTGAGTGGGCCATGCACGACACCGTTGGCATCGATCTGGTCGCCATGAGCGTGAATGACGTGCTGGTGCAAGGGGCGGAGCCGCTGTTTTTCCTGGACTACTTCGCTTGCGGCAAACTGGATGTGGACACTGCCGCCGCCGTAGTCGGCGGCATTGCCCGCGGCTGTGAGCTGTCCGGCTGTGCCCTGATCGGTGGCGAAACCGCCGAAATGCCGGGCATGTACCCGGCCGGTGAATACGACCTGGCGGGCTTCTGTGTTGGCGCCGTCGAAAAATCGAAAATCCTGACCGGCCAGAGCGTGAAACCGGGCGATGTGGTGCTGGGCCTGGCTTCCAGTGGCGTGCATTCCAACGGTTTCAGCCTGGTGCGCAAGTGCATTGAGCGCGCTGGCAAGCAGCTGCCCACCACCTTGGACGGCAAACCGTTCAAACAGGCCATCATGGAGCCGACCCGTCTGTACGTGAAGAATGTGCTGGCCGCGCTGGCGGCTCACCCGATCAAGGCACTGGCCCACATCACCGGCGGTGGCCTGCTGGAAAATATCCCGCGCGTACTGCCGGAAGGCACTTGCGCGCACCTGACAAAAGGCAGCTGGCCACAGACCGAGCTGTTCGCATGGCTGCAGGCCACCGCCGGGATTGACGACATCGAAATGAACCGCACCTTCAACAACGGCATTGGCATGGTGGTGGTGATTGATGCCGAAAATGCCACCGCCTGCGCCGCCACCTTGCGTGCCGCCGGCGAACAGGTGCACGAGATCGGCGTCATCGCGGAACGCGGAGAAGGCGCTACGGTGGTCGTGAGTTAAGCGACTGCTAAAAACCTGAGCGATGGTTCACCATGTCCAAGCAGACTCAGGTCCTGCGACAGATCCCGCCCAGTGTCTGGGCACTGGGCTTTGTCAGCATGCTGATGGACATCTCGTCCGAGATGATTCACAGCCTGCTGCCGGTTTTCATGGTCACCACGCTGGGCATCAGTGTGTTCGTGATCGGCCTGATTGAAGGTGCGGCCGAAGCCACCGCACTGATCGTCAAGGTATTTTCCGGGGTTGTCAGCGACTACTGGGGCAAGCGCAAGCCACTCGCGGTGCTGGGCTATGGTCTGGGCGCCCTGTCCAAGCCGCTGTTTGCCTTGGCCACCACCACGGGCTTTGTCCTGACGGCGCGCTTGATGGACCGCGTCGGCAAGGGGGTGCGGGGTGCACCGCGTGACGCGCTCGTCGCCGACATCACGCCACCTGAGTTGCGCGGCGCCGCCTTTGGTTTGCGCCAGTCGCTCGACACCGTGGGTGCCTTCGTCGGTCCCCTGCTCGCCATGGGGCTGATGCTGTTGTGGGCCAACGATTTCCGTGCCGTGTTTTGGGTCGCTGTTATACCCGCGTTCCTGTGTGTGGCGCTGCTGATTTTGGGGGTGCGCGAGCCTGAACGGCCGGCTGGTGCAGTTCGTACCAATCCGATCAGCCGCGTCAATCTGGGGCGCCTGGGGTCGGCGTACTGGTGGGTGGTGGGTATTGGTGCCGTGTTCACGCTGGCGCGCTTCAGCGAGGCATTTTTGGTACTGCGCGCGCAACAGGGTGGCTTGGGCCTGGCCTGGACGCCGCTGGTGCTGATTGGCATGAACGTCATCTACGCGGCCTGCGCCTACCCGTTCGGCAAACTCGCCGACCGGATGAGCCACACCACGCTGCTGGCTTGGGGGCTGGTGCTGCTGATCGGCGCGGACGCGTTGCTGGCTTACAGCAACCAGTGGGGCTGGGTCTGGGGCGGGATTACGTTGTGGGGACTGCATATGGCCATGACGCAGGGGCTGCTGGCCACCATGGTGGCCGACACGGCACCCGAAGACCTGCGCGGCACGGCGTACGGATTTTTTAACCTCCTGAGCGGCGTTGCCATGCTGGTGGCCAGCGGCCTGGCCGGCTTGCTATGGGATCAACTCGGGGCCTCGTCTACCTTCCTCGCCGGTATTGTTTTTTCTCTGCTGGCGCTGTTGTTGTTGCGTTTGAGGTCTACCTCCAAAAATCTGATTTGAGGTCCTGATTTGATCGAAACCTGTCCATCAAGAAATGGACATGCGTCCAAGAGATATGCATGCATGATGGAGCCTTATCAAGAAGGAGCTTTATCCGTGAAAACATGTCTTATTTTGATTGATGCGCAAGAATCTTTCCGTCAGCGCCCCTACTTCACCCAGAACGATTTACCCGCCTACCTGAGCGCGCAAAACGCGCTGATTGAAGGCTGCGTGGCGCACGACCTGCCGGTGCTGCGCATTTTCCATGTCGATGGCCCCAAGACGACGGACAATCCCTTTGCCCTGGAGTCCGGGCACGTGCGGCCGCTGGCGGAACTCAGCAGCTTTGACGCTACCGCCACTTTTCACAAGCGGCGTCACAGCGCCTTGGTGGGAACGGGGCTGGACGTGTGGCTGACGCAAAACGGTATTCAAAGACTGATCATCAGCGGCATTCGAACCGAGCAATGCTGCGAAACTACCGCCCGCCATGCGTCCGACCTGGGCTGGACAGTGGACTTTTGTGTGGACGCCACCCTCACCTGGGATATGCAGCACCTGGACGGCTCGGTGCTGACCGCCGCAGACATCAAGGCACGCACCGTCGCCGTGCTGAAAGACCGCTTTGCGACGATTTGCAGCGCGCAGCAGGCGCTGGCACGCGCGACAGGAACCAGCGCGTAACGGGCCAGGCACCAATTTGCCGAAGCCGGCACGCCATCGGGTTGAAACAGCTATCAAATAAATAGCGTACTACGCATATTCCACGCGGGCTAGAGCCTATTGTTCATTTATTTTTAGCTGAAGTTCCTGATACCGCGCCAGCCGTGCACCGCCCAGGGCGATGGCCTTGGCAATGGCGTCTGAGGCTTCCCGGCGCTTGCCCTGCTCCAGCAACACCTGCGCCAGGTTATTCCAGGCATCCGCGAAGTCGGCGTGCAGACGCACCGCCTCGCGGTAGGCCTCAATGGCACCGTCACGCTGGCCCAGGGCATAGGCCGTGTTACCGGCGCCCAGCAGCGCCGCCCGATCGTTCGGCCAAGCCCGCAGAGCCGATGCGTACGCCGTCTGGGCCGCGCCCGGATCGATCCGCTCCAGCGCCGCCGCGGCAATGGCATAGGTGTCTGCTTGCGCCGTCGCCGGCAGGCGTGCCGGCGGCAAGGCCAGCATGGACCAGTAGCCCGCACGCGCCCAGGTTCGCTCAAATGTGAACAGCGACATTTCCATCCGTTCGGTGCGCCCGGAGTGCAGAACCAATACATTGCGGTCCCGATCAAATCCGGTCACCACCGCGTAGTGCCACACCGGGTAGAACGAGAACGCCAGATTCTGGAACACCAGCACCGGATTGCCGGCCGCGACTTCACGCATCACGACTTCAACGCTCGGACTCAAGGGGTAGGCCAGCAGGCCCTGCCGACGGGTGGCCGCCAGCATTTCAAGTTGCAACGAACCCTTGCGTCCCGGCATATAAACCTGCTCGACCAGCGCTTCCGGCAGAACCTCAACACCGGCGGCACCGGCCACCATGGCCAAGGCGGCCGGCCCGCACTCAAAATCTTCCTGGGGATAGAAGGGGACTTGGGTGAGTTCCACCTTGGCCGCCAGATCGTCAGGCCAACGCGCGTCGAGCGTTGCCACCTGGGGTGTCGCGCACCCAGTCAGCAGGATCGCGGCCAAAACAAAAACCCCCGTAAAAACGGGGGTTCGAATACGAGTCAACCAGCCGGTCATCGAACCGATCGGGTGAACGGAAATACCTTGGTCAGACCCATGATGTCGGTGACCAGCAAGACAATAAAAATGGTAAACAGAATGCCCAAAATCTCGCCGCCGGCAGGCGCCTGGTCAACGCGTCCGGCGAGTTGCGCTACTTCCACATCCGACATGGCGTTGACACGCTCCAGCGCTGCCTGGGGACTGACGCCCTGGCCTAGCATGGCCTGACGGACATCATCACGGGCCAGAAAAGCGCTGACCTTGTCGCGGCTTGATGCAGCGCCAGCGACCGAGGTGATCTCATCGGTGGCAATGATGCTGGCTTGTGCCGTCATGGGAAAACCGGCCACTGTGATGCACACAATCAGACCAGACGCAACGAACTGTCTAAAATTTTTCATTAAATTTCTCTTTGTAGTAACAAGACCAGCCAAAGCCAAAAACTGACCTCAACACATCTAAGCGTATCCGACAACAGCTGGTTAGGTCAACGGTAGTTACGCCGGGAAACATCAGTTGTTGGCCCGTCTCAATTCAGCCACCCGCTGGGCAATGGCGTCCCTGTCCAGTCCTTCTTGCGCATGGGCAAGATAGGTTTCCAGGTCTGCCAGCGCCCGGCTGGCGTTGCCCACTTCAGCCTGCGCCAGGCCCCGGTCGCGGTACTCGGCCCAGGCTTGCGGCAGCAACACAATCAGCCGGTCTTGCACCGCGATCAAGCGCGGCCAGTCCTCCTGGTTGGTGTGGATTTCCTTGAGGTTACGCAACATCCGCGCAATGATGTCGCGCGGCGGCGCCACCTGCAGATACAGCCCCAACGGCACTTCAAATTCATCCACCAAGCCACTGCGATGACGGAAGGGTTCCAGGCGCTCCGCCAACTCTTCACGGCTCAGCGATTGCCCGTCCAGCGGATCGATCACCACCTGCCCATTGGGCAAATTCACCTTCAGCATGAAGTGCCCCGGAAATCCGACGCCCCGCGCCGCCAGCCCCAGGCCCTGCGCCAGTTCCATCCACAGCACCGCCAGCGAGATCGGGATGGCCCGGCGGGTCTGCAGAACGACACTCACATAACTGTTGTCGGGGTCGTAGTAATGATTGACGTTGCCGGCAAAGCTCAGATCGCGAAAGAAAAACTGGTTCACGGCGCGCAGCTTCTGCAGGGGTGCGGCATCGGCCGGAATCCGGCGTTTCAGTCGGGCCAACAATTGATCGACTTCACCCAGTACTTGCTGTACATCCAACGTCGGGTATTCATCCTGCGCCAGGCTGACCGCCGCCTCCAGCAGCGGAAAATCAGCATCACTTTGCACCAGAGACGCGAAGTACTCCAGCGGGGTGGGTACAGCCAATGACAGATTCATATCAATATCCTTCCCCCAACAGGTTTGCGCAAGCTCTGCCGACATTTTGCCGCCGATTGCGGCCAGGCAGCGGCGCCAACCCGGTTCAACGCCGGATGAACTGCCGAAGTTTCAGACCCGCCGCCCAAAGCGCTATGAAATAAATAGCTGCTGACGCAATCAGGACAAGGGCTAGCAGCCCAATTCTCTTGATACTCTCGCCGCGCATCTGTGTCCAGGGGAAGGCCCCGTTGGCCCACATCAGGAAAACCATCAGCAAAGCGCTGGCAGCAATCACCTGCAGCACGAAGATGCCCCAACCCGGATCTGGCTTGTAACTGCCGCGCCAGAGCAGCCCGCTAAGCAGCCAGGCGGCATTGATCATGGCGCCGATACCAATCGACAGCGTCAGCGCTGCATGCGCAAACAGCGGCACCAGCCCGATATTCAGCACCTGCGTGATGATCAGCACGGCGACGGCAATGCGCACCGGTGTTTTGGTGTCCTGGTTGGCGTAGTAACCGGGCGCCAGCACTTTGATGGCCACAATCCCGATCAAGCCCACGCCCCAGCCCATCAGGGCGTAGGTGATTTGCTGCACGTCATAGTCGGTCATGGCACCGTAGTGATACAGCACGGCCACCAACGGCTTGGCAAAGGCAATCAGCGCCACCGCACAAGGCACTGCCAGCAACACCACCAGCCGCAAACCCCAATCCAGCATGGCGGAGTATTTGGCGGTGTCGCCGGCGGCGCGCGCTGCCGCGAGTTGCGGCATCAGCACCACCCCCATGGCCACACCGAGCAGCGCGGTGGGGAACTCCATCAGCCGGTCGGCATAGGTGATCCAGCTCACACTGCCGGTCGCCAGACGTGAGGCAATTTGTGTGTTGATCAACATGGAAATGTGCGCCACGCTGACACCCAACAACGCAGGCCCCATCAATTTGATAATGTTCTTGGTGCCCGGATCAGCCCAAGCCGTGCGCAGCGTGCGCCAGCGCAAACCGATGCGGGGCGTGAGTCCGAGTTTTTTCAGGGCCAGCAATTGCACGCCCAGCTGCAGCACGCCGCCCAGCAGCACACCACCGCCCAAAGCATAAATCGGCTCCAGACCCAGGGTCTTGAACCACGGCGCCCCTAGCCAGGCCGCGGCAATCATGCACAGGTTCAGCAACACCGGCGTGGCGGCGGGCACGGCAAAACGCTTCCAGGTATTGAGGACACCCGCGGCCAGTGCCACCAGTGACATGAAGGCAATGTACGGAAACATCCAGCGCGTCATGACGACCGCCACCTCAAAGCCGTGCGGATTTTGCTGCAAGCCACCGGCCATGGCCCACACCAGCGCGGGAGCCGCTGCAACCCCCAGGATGCTGACCACCATCAAGGCCCAGCTCAGGACCGTGGCCGCCCGGTCTATCAGCACTTGGGTGGCCGCCTCGCCATGCTGGGCTTTGGAGGCCGCCAGCACCGGCACGAAAGCCTGACTGAAGGCGCCCTCGCCAAAAAAGCGGCGAAACAGATTGGGAATGCGAAACGCCACATTGAACGCATCGGTCAGGGCGCTGGCGCCAAAAGTGGACGCAATCAGGAGTTCGCGCACCAAACCAGAGATGCGGGACACTAGGGTCAAGAGGGAAACAATGGAAGCGGATTTGAAAAGACTCACGACGCGCAGTGTAGCTGCGTCCGACCTGTCGCCCAAGCCAGCGCCGCCCACTGCTTCATAGCTGATAGAATCGAAGGCTTTGCTGACAACATCCACAGACCCAAGGAACTATCAATATGGCATCTACCAAACCCAAGAAAAAGAACCCGCGCTTGGCGTCGGGCCGCAAGCGCGTCCGTCAGGACGTCAAAATCAATGCGGCGAACACCTCACTGCGTTCCAAATACCGCACTGCGGTGAAAAACGTGGAAAAAGCAGTTGTCGCTGGCGACAAAGCCAAGGCGACCGAGTTGTTTGCCAAGATGCAAGCCGTGGTGGACACCGTGGCTGACAAAGGCATTTTCCACAAAAACAAGGCTGCTCGCGACAAGAGCCGTCTATCAACCAAGGTGAAAGCCCTGGTCGCAAAAGCCGCCTGATTTCAGGCAAATCGCACGCATCCCTGATCAGTTGAGGACAGACATGGCGGCCTTGCCGCTGCGGACTGTCCCACAAACTTCCAGGCTGCGCCGTTTGTAACGGGTGCGCTGTCAGCAAAGCAAAAAGCCGTCGCAAGACGGCTTTTTTGTTTCTACCCGTAGCAGGCTGTGTTCAGGACATCTTGGGTTGCGGCAAAGCAGCAATTTTTGGCGCACAATTCTCGTTGGCAGGAGGTGGGTACCGATGAGCAAGACATTTCAGGTAAAGCTATTACGGTGGCTAGCATCGTTGCTGGTCGTCGGCCTGATGTGCGTGGGCATGGCACACGGCGCCGGGCCAGACACGAATTCCGCCACATCGCTACGTGCCAAGTACACCGAGTTGGGCCCGCAACTCAGCAGCAATCAATTCAAGCGGCCGCTGTATCTCATTTCTGCCGAATCCTCCAGCCATTTAAGAGGCGACATCTACGCACTGGTCGATTACCCCTTTGCCGCCGTCAACGAGGCGTTCAACGATCCGGCGCATTGGTGCGACATGATGATTCTGCACATCAATACAAAATATTGCCGAGCATCGACAAACAAGGATGGCAGCATCCTCGCCGTCAGCATCGGCAAGAAAGACTTTCAGCCGCTCGGTCAAGCCTACCCGGTCGAATTTGTGTACCGCGCCACAGCAACGACGCCAGAGTATTTCGACATCGGACTTAATGCTGAAACGGGGCCGCTCGGCACGAGCGACTACCGCATCCGACTGGAAGCCGTAGCCATCCAGGACAGCAAGACCTTTTTGCACATCACCTATTCCTATGCCTACAATTTTGCAGGCCGGATCGCGATGCAAGGTTATCTCGCAACCATCGGACGCGGCAAGGTGGGGTTCACCACCACGGCCAATCAGTCCAGTAGCCGGCCCGACTATATTGGCGGCGTGCGCGGCGTCGTGGAACGCAATACCATGCGCTATTACCTCGCCATCGACGCGTATCTCGGTGCATTGTCCACACCGCCGCAGGAACAGCTCGAAAAACGCCTGCAGAGTTGGTTTACATCCACTGAACTTTATCCACGACAGTTGCATGAAGTAGAGCGCGCCGCCTACCTTGACATGAAACGACGTGAGTATCTGCGCATGCAGAAGTGAGTATTTTTCTTGCGCCGCCGCCTGCTGAGGCCGTGCGCGTGGCCGAACGATAGCGAAATTCGACCTGCTTGCGATTTCGCAAAGAGCGCATTACGCCTGCCATTTATGCTGAGTTTCCCTTAGCGAAATGGAAAGATAAACATGAAAACTGGTGCACATATCAAGAATGGAACTTTGTTGATGAAACGCCTTCAAGTTCTCCCTCTTCTTCTTGGCCTGATGTTCGCATCTACCGCGGGCGTGGTCAATGCGCAGAGCGCGGGCGCGCAAGCCGAGGCGTCGCCGACGCGTGCGCAAGTCAAGATGGAGCGCGACGAGTTCCTTAAAACTCACCAATGGGATGCAGGCACCGAGAACTGGGTGCTGAGGTCGGGCGTCGAGCCGCCCGTTGGGATGAAGTCGAAGGCTGAGATAAAAGCGGAGCGCGACGAGTTTCTGAGCAAACACCGTTTTGACATGGCCGGCGATAGATGGGTGCCGATGGAGACGGCGCGCGATTTGACCAAGCGGTCGCGTGTGCAAGTGCGTGAAGAGACGCGGCAGTTCGTTCGCACACATGACTGGGATGGCGGCAAACAAGGTTGGGTCGAAAAGCCGCGAGGCAAGAAGAAATAGTCGCCTCTAGCGGGAATCCCCGTTTGTAGCTGAGCAGGGGCGACAGCACGACTTTTCACGGGAACACATTTCGACGTCGAAAACTCGTGCGAGTTGCCAGCTTGGATCTGAGATCGCAGTTGTGGTGGCTGTTACAGTTTAGCTAGCCACAGGCCTTGCGAACCACCGAGCGGGGACTCTCAAAAGGTCCCTGGATTCGCATCAGAGTGGCGCACCCTGCAAAACTTGCAGGTCGTTGTCTTTGGCAAAGTTCATGCAAAAGTCCCAGGCCATGACATCGTAGTCGCGCAGATCAGGATGAACCACCACGCAGCGCACGCCGTTCACGGTGGTCGGAACACACCAGGGTGAATACCTCAGATGGTTGCCCGGCTGGGGACCACCGGGGCGAAACTGGCTCATGACGCCTGCCAGGCGATCGGACCAGTCGCTGGGGCGAAAAGCCTGCCCACTCCGGGTCAAACCCAAAATATAGACTTCTTTGGCAGAGTTGGAAACCATCGGGTAGATGTCAGTCAGTGCGCACCGTCGGGATGTTGCGGCGCATCATAATTCTACCCTATCTTATGTCTTATATAAGACTTAATTCAAAAGCAAAAACGCAGCGATGGCATGGAAAATTGTCAAAAAACAGGGGCCGCGATGCGCCTAGAATCACGCTTCAACGGCCCAACACACGTTGGGCCGTTTTATTTTGAGGCTTTGAGGGACAGACCCCAGCGACGTGTAGCGGCGCAAGCCCTGTCCCCAACTGAATAAGACACTGGAGTTTGAAACCATGAACGCCGCACTGCCCGCGACCGAAACTGTCGCCTCACCTTTCATTGAAGCTTCGTCGCCCCATGTGATGAACACTTATGGTCGCGTGCCGATCGCCTTGTCGCACGGCCAGGGTTGCCGCGTCTGGGATGTCAATGGCAAGTCGTATCTGGACGCACTCGGCGGCATTGCGGTCAATACCCTGGGGCACAACCACCCCAAGCTGGTGCCAGCGCTGCAGGACCAGATTGCCAAAATCATCCACAGTTCCAATTACTACCATGTACCCAATCAGGAGGTGCTGGCGAAAAAACTGGTCGAGTTGTCGGGCATGACCAATGTCTTTTTCTGCTCCACCGGCCTGGAAGCCAACGAAGCCGCCTTGAAACTGGCGCGCAAATTTGGTCATGACAAGGGCATCGAGCGGCCGGAGATCGTGGTCTATGAGAAGGCCTTTCATGGCCGCTCCATCGCCACCCTGAGCGCCACCGGCAACCCGAAGGTGCAGGCTGGCTTTGGCCCGCTGGTGGAAGGCTTCATCCGGGTGCCGCTCAACAACATCGAGAGCCTGAAACAGGCGACTGAGGGCAATCCCAACGTGGTGGCGGTGTTTTTTGAGGCCATCCAGGGTGAAGGCGGCGTCAACCCGATGCACATGGACTACCTGAGGGACGTGCGCCAGCTGTGCGACGAGCGCGACTGGCTGCTGATGATTGACGAGGTGCAATGCGGCATGGGACGCACCGGCAAATGGTTTGCCCACCAATGGGCGGGCATCAAGGCTGACGTGATGCCGCTGGCCAAGGGCCTGGGCTCGGGTGTGCCGGTGGGCGCTGTGGTGGCAGGCCCCAAGGCGGCGAACATATTCCAGCCGGGCAACCACGGCACCACCTTTGGTGGCAATCCGCTGGCCATGCGTGCCGGGGTCGAGACCATTCGCATCATCGAGGAGGATGGCCTGCTGGCCAACGCGGCCACCGTTGGCGCGCACTTGGCGTCCTCACTGGCCGAGGCACTCCAGTCCGAACTGGCCACGGGCGCAGTCAAGGAAATCCGCGGTCAGGGCCTGATGCTCGGCATTGAGCTGGCCAAGCCCTGCGCCGCACTGGTCAAGCAGTGTGCCGACAACGGGCTGTTGATCAGCGTCACCGCCGACACGGTCATCCGTCTGGTGCCGCCACTCATCATGACCAAGACGGAAGCCGACGAAGTGGTCAGCATCCTGTGCCCCCTCATCAAGCAGCTTGTTTTGGAGCAACCATGAGCAAACAGTTGAGCGCCGCCGGGCCGTCCCAAGGCGCGACGGCCCCCTCGGGGGGCAGCGCAGCACACGCAGTGGCAAGCGTGGCGGTGCCAGTTCGACACTATCTGCAATTCAGCGACCTCAACGCCAGCGACTATGCCTACTTGTTCGCGCGGGCGGCGCTGATCAAAAAGAAGTTCAAGGCCTACGAAAAGCACCACCCGCTGGCCGATCGAACCCTGGCCATGATTTTTGAGAAAGCCTCCACCCGCACCCGGGTGAGCTTTGAGGCCGGCATGTACCAGCTCGGCGGCAGCGTGGTGCACTTGACCACCGGCGACAGCCAGCTCGGTCGCGCCGAGCCGATTGAGGACAGCGCCAAGGTCATCAGCCGCATGGTCGATCTGGTGATGATCCGCACCTACGAGCAGACCAAGATCGAGCGCTTTGCCGCGCACTCGCGCGTGCCGGTGATCAACGGTCTGACCAACGAATTCCACCCGTGCCAGATTTTGGCGGACATCTTTACCTACATCGAACACCGTGGTTCGATCGCCGGCAAGACGGTCGCCTGGGTCGGTGACGGCAACAACATGGCCAACACCTGGCTGCAGGCCAGCGAAATCCTGGGTTTCAAGGTGCATGTCAGCACGCCCGGCGGCTACGAGGTGGACCAGTCCATCGCCGGCCTGCGCTCGGCCGAGAGCTACCAGGTGTTCAGTGACCCGATGCAGGCCTGCGCAGGTGCTGATCTGGTGACGACCGATGTCTGGACCAGCATGGGCTACGAGGCCGAGAACGAGACCCGCAAAGTGGCATTTGCCGACTGGTGTGTCGATGCCGACATGATGCGCGCCGCCAAGCCCGATGCCCTGTTCATGCACTGTCTGCCAGCGCACCGCGGCGAAGAAGTACAAGCCGACGTCATCGACGGGCCGCAATCGGTGGTGTGGGACGAAGCCGAAAACCGGCTGCACGCGCAAAAGGCGCTCATGGAGTATTTGCTGCTGGGCAAACTTTGAGAACTTGCGGGGCGGACCGCAATTTCGTTCAATACCCAGACTGACAGACGCCCGACACTGGGACGGAATATTCAGTCCAGTCAGGGAGTCTCATGTCGCCGATTTTGTTTTCCATGTTTTTGTTTGCCCTTGCCGGAGCGATCTCCCCCGGCCCGGTCAATCTGATTGCGGCCAGCATCGGTGCCAGCACCGGTTTTCTCCGGGCTTTGCCGCACGTGACCGGCGCGAGCGTCAGCTATTTTCTTATCGTCTGGCTGATGGGGAGTGGCCTCAATCAAGTCCTGATGACGTATCCACAAGTCACCCAACTGCTGCAGTATGCAGGGGCGGCCTATCTGCTGTACCTGTCAGCCAAAATCGCAACGGCCAAACCGGTCACTGGCCTGGCAAGCCCGCAAGCACGCGCTACCGGGGTGATGCAAGGGGTGTTGTCTCAAAGCTTGAATCCAAAAGCCTGGCTGGTGGCGATGTCCGGTGTCAGTCTGTTTGTCACGACCGGGCCGAATGCGTCGCTACTGCTGCTGGCTTTTTGCAGCATTTCCGGCGCGGTGTGCTTTTTTTCGATTGCCATTTGGGCGGCACTGGGTAACCTCATCGGCAAATGGCTGGCAAACGCCGCCTATCAGGTCATGTTTAATCGCATCATGGCCTTGTTGCTAGCGATCACCGTGGTCACCATGCTGTTTGCCATCTAACTTTCACGTTAATGCCTGACGCGCAGGAGATCTAGACATGTTGCAGGATACCTCCCAGTTTTTCCGGCGCAGCGGACTGCTGCCCCATGTTGAAATGCGTCGGGCAAACCAGTCTTGCGCCTGTTATCACACCCATACCCATGATGAGTTTTCGCTCGGTGTGATTGATGCAGGCACCGCCACCTATCGCAACCGCCACCGGCAGAGAATCATTCATCAGGGAATGATGGTCATGATCAACCCCGGCGATGCGCACTCGTGCAACCCGGACGCCGGGCAGCGCTGGTCCTACCGCATGCTGTTCATTGAGGCCGGCTGGATGGGGCGCCTGCAGGCAGAAATACCCGGCCTGACGGGTGGCGACTACACCCCATTTGCTTTGCCCGGCGGCACGTCCCCAGCGGGCTACCATCAGTTTGACGATCTGTTTGACACACTTGCGCGGGAAGAAAACCCGCTGGCAGCCGACGAGAAACTGATCCAGTTTCTGATGACCCATTGCTTTGATCGCCGTAAGCTCCGACGGGACAGCGATAAATCACCAGGGCCGGTTAAAACGCGCCAAAGAGTTGATCATGGACCAGCTAACAGACAAGGTCACGCTGGGGGCAATTGCAGAGGCTTCTGGCCTGAGCCCTTACCACCTGATCCGCAGCTTCAAGCAGGCCTATGGTCAGACGCCGCACGCGTTTCAACTGGACCAGCGCATCAACCGGGCCAAACAGTTGTTAAAGCGGGGCAATACCATCGTGGCCGTTGCACAACAACTCGGGTTTGCCGATCAAAGTCACTTTCAGCGGCATTTTAAAAAACGCCATGCCGTGACGCCAAAGGCTTACCAACGCTTAACTGCGGCATAAGGGGCGGCCACGTGCAGGTCTGCTCAATGTCACCATAAATTTTTACGTTGTTGGAAATTACCGACACCGTTACTTTTTCGACAGTGATACCGTCACGGTCTCATGAAAAAAATCTGGGACATCTCTCCACCCGTTGACGAGCATGCGGCCGTCTTTCCGGGCGACACGGCGTACGCACAGCGTCTGCATTTCAGCCTCGGTCCGGACTGCCCGGTGAATGTAAACACCATCACGCTGTCACCGCACACCGGCGCGCACGCCGACGCCCCGCTGCACTACGCCGCCGATGGCCAGGCCGTCGGCACGCTCGACCTGCACCCCTACCTCGGGCCCTGTCGCGTCATTCATTGCCTCGACTGCGGCCCCTTGGTGCAAATTGCCGACATCGCCCATGCCCAGGAGAATTTGCCCGAGCGCGTGCTGATTCGCACGGCCCGCGTTGCCAGCCAGAATTGGACATCTTTTAGTGCTCTAGCCCCCGAAACCATTGAGTTCTTAGCTACTAAAAACGTAGTACTCATTGGCATCGACACCCCCAGCGTGGACCCGTCCAGCAGCCAGGCCCTGCCGGCGCACCAGCAACTGCGGCGCCACCAGCTGCGGGTGCTGGAAAACCTGGTGCTGGACGATGTACCAGCCGGTGACTATGAACTGATTGCCCTGCCGCTGAAACTGATGCGCGCTGACGCCTCGCCGGTCAGGGCTATTTTGAGAGAAACCTGAGACTTTACGGGATAGTGCGACGTGTAGCGAAGCGCTGTCCTCAACACCATGAAAACACTTTACGACTGCCAACAACTCGACGCGCAAGACCCCTTGCGCCCCCTGCGCAACCATTTCAGCCTGCCGGAAGACGTGATCTACCTGGACGGCAATTCGCTCGGCGTACTGCCAAAAATGGCGGCCGCGCGCGTGGCCGAGGTGGTGACCGAGGAGTGGGGCCAGGGTCTGATCCGCTCCTGGAACAGCGCCGGCTGGTTCCGCCTGCCGCAGCGCCTGGGTGACAAGATCGCCACGCTCATTGGTGCCGGCCCCGGCGAAGTGGTGGCCACCGACAGCACTTCCATCAACCTGTACAAAGTGCTCACGGCGGCGCTCACCATGGCCGAGCAGGACGCACCCAGCCGCAAACGGGTGGTGAGCGAGCGCAGCAACTTCCCCACCGACCTCTATATAGCGGAAGCGCTGTGCAAGGAGCGTGGCTTTCAGTTGCAGCTGGTGGAGGCCAACGAGATCGCCACCGCCCTGACGGCTGAGGTCGCCGTCCTGATGCTGACGCATGTGAACTACCGCACCGGCGCCATGCACGACATGGCGGCGGTCACGGCGCTGGCCCACAAGGCTGGCGTGCTCACGGTGTGGGATCTGGCGCACAGCGCCGGGGCCGTGCCCGTGGCACTGAAAGCAGTCGAAGCCGACTTCGCGGTGGGCTGTGGCTACAAGTACCTCAACGGTGGTCCCGGCGCCCCCGCCTTCGTCTGGGTAAATCCCCGTCATGTCGAGCGCTTCGGGCAGCCGCTGGCGGGCTGGTGGGGGCATGCGGCGCCCTTTGAATTCACGCCCGACTACCGCCCGGCCAAGGGCATCACCCGCTACCTGTGCGGCACGCAGCCCATTCTGAGCATGGCCGCGCTGGAATGCGGACTGGATGTTTTTGCCACGGCGGAAGCCCTTGGCGGCATGGCGGCATTGCGCACAAAGTCGTTGGCGCTCACCGATTTGTTCATTGAACTGGTCGAGCAGCGCTGCAGCGGCCACGGCTTGGGATTGGCCACGCCGCGGGTGCATGAGCAGCGCGGCTCGCAGGTGTGCCTGACCCGGGAGCATTCCAGGGAGCCCTCCGGTAGCTCAGGCGCCTTCGCCATCGTGCAAGCCCTGATTGCGCGCGGCGTCATCGGCGACTTCCGGGCTGGCGACGGCAAGCTGCACAAAGACATCTTGAGATTTGGCTTCACGCCGCTGTACCTTAGTTTTGAAGAGGTCTGGATCGCGGTCGAGCATCTGAAACAAGTGCTAGACAGCGGCGAATGGGACCGCTCCGAGTTCACGCAAAAACACACGGTAACGTAAACCGGAAAGCCGACCATGACCACGCCTCCCACCCGGCCCGAAAACATTGTGCGGGACGAACAAGCCAAGCTCGATTTCAGCCAGTCCATAAGCTACGGCGACTACCTGCACCTCGACGCGATCCTCAGCGCGCAAGTGCCCCGCTCACCCGACCACAACGAGATGCTGTTCATCGTGCAGCACCAGACCAGCGAGTTGTGGATGAAGCTGATGCTGCATGAGCTGGGCGCCGCCATCCAGTGCATTGCCACCGACGACCTCGGCGCTGCCTTCAAGATGCTGGCCCGCGTCAGCAAGATCATGGAGCAGCTGGTGCACGCCTGGGACGTGCTGGCCACCATGACCCCGCCCG
>DAITMI010000008.1:0-49151 GCA_036835225.1 Rhodoferax sp.
TGATCAACGTCAAATCCAGGTTTGAATAAAGTTTGGCTGTGTGCTTGACCCGCGATCCGAACGCCCACACCTCCATATTGGGGATTTGCTCTTGCAGGATGCGCACGACATCGGCCCAATCACGGGGAGCGATATAGACAGGGGGCACACCCGCAGGTTCAGGGGTGGTCATACCGCTTGAGGCTTGGCGCTTCGGCGCACAAGTTCATCAAATAATGCCCGGGCTTCACCCAAAAAGTCATGAGCTACGGCAAACACCGCTTCGGCTTTGGCCGCGTCGTAAGTGTGACTGCTATCTGTACGCGCCTGGCGGTAGGTTTTCCATTGACGCCAGTCTGAGCGCAACAAGGCACGTTCGTTGCCGAGGCGGATCAGGTTCTGAAAAGTGCTGCTATCGATTTCAGAAGGGTTGGCCTCAGTTTCTTCCAAATAGCGTTTGAGCATTTTCCAGCTGAGTTCATAGGTGAAGTCAAAGCACTGGATGACCGAGTTGCGCAACTGTTCGCGCAGACCGGGGTCCGCCATTGCAGCGGATGAGTGGGCGTAAATCAGACTCTTATCCAGTTGCGCAATGGCGTCGCCCAACGAGGTGTAATCAAGGCTCATGACGGCTTTCTGGCGTAGTTGGCATCGGTACTTCATTGTGCAACACGCCGCTTGTCAGAATTTCCCCTACAAGCCCACACCCCAACCCTGACACCCCGAACAGGCAAATGCGGATTCAAGTTCCCGACAGTGCGGTTCAAAATCAGCTCCATGGTGCAAAAAAGGCAATTAGCCGGCAAACACCAGCCAGATAAATAGATAGCTTTTTGGAGCCGACCATGACCGACGAACAACTCTCCGCCGAAATCCGCGATGCCAACCTGACCTACCTGATGCTGGCGCAGAACCTGATTCGCAAGGACAAGGCCGAGGCGCTGTTCCGTCTCGGTGTCTCCGACGAGTCGGCCGACCTGATTGCCACGCTGTCGCCGCTGCAGATCCTGAAGATTGCCTCCAGCAACATGCTGCTGTGCCGCTTTCGGGTGGATGACGACATGGTGTGGAGTCTGCTGACCAACCACAGCGTCAGCAAAGTCGATAACGACGCCACCACCAAGCTGCACGCCAGCATTTTGATGGCCGGTCGCTTTTCCGAAGCCATGTAAGGAGCACCACCATGGCCACCAAAAGCGTTTTGAATGATTCCAAGCAAGTTGAGCGCGCCGTGGCGCTGATTCAACTCGGGGCCCGGCTACAAGTGCTGGAGAGCGAGACCGATCTGTCCTACGAGCGCTTGCTGCGTCTGTACAAAGAAGTGGCTGGGCGTTCGCCGTCCAAGGGGCAACTGCCGTTTTCCACCGACTGGTTTCTGACCTGGCAGCCCAATATTCACGCCTCGCTGTTTTTGAACACCTATGAATACCTGAGCAAGGTGAGCGAGTTGGAAGACATTGACGCGGTGATGAAAGCCTACCGGCTGTACAGCGAGCAAATCGCAGCGTGCGGGGTTGAGCCCTTGCTGTCGATCACCCGCGCCTGGCGCCTGGTGAAGTTTGTGGACAACAACATGCTGGGGCGTACCAAGTGCTGCAAGTGCGGCGGCCATTTCGTCACGGACCCGTATGAGAATGCGCGCCACTTCGAGTGCGGTCTGTGCACACCACCGGCGCGCGCCGGCAAGAGTGCCAGCGCCGGGGGGATATTGCTACACTAAGCAGTCAGACTCGTAAGCACTCTTGAAAGGGCACCTTTGGGGCCCTTTTCTTTTTTTAGCTACTCCCCTTTGCTTCTTAAAATAAAACCTTGCACGATATAGCTTGCACACCCACTATGGCTACCACCCTTAACTTTGACACCGTAAGACCATGCTAGTTCTTATTGGTTACGTAGTCTCCATGGTTTGTATCTTTGGGGTGTACATCTTTCACGGTGGCAATATTCAGGTGGTTCTCAAGGCCTTGCCGTTTGAGATGATCACGATTTTTGGTGCCGCGTTCGGCGCTTTTCTGGTCAACAACCAGCCCAAGGTGCTGAAGGCCACGATGAAGCTCATTCCGCAGGCGTTTAAGGGCTCCAAATACACCAAAGCCCGCTATCTTGAACTTCTCGCCTTGCTTTACGACATTCTGCAAAAAGCCCGCAAAGAGGGCCTGATGGCGATCGAAAAAGATGTCGAAGACCCGCATTCATCAGAAATTTTCAAAAAATACCCCGTAGTAGGCAGCGACCATCACGTGGTTGAGTTCACAACCGATTACCTGCGCATGATGGTGTCGGGCAACCTGAATGCCCATGAAATTGAATCCCTGATGGACAGCGAGATTGACACCCACCATGCAGAAGCGTACGCACCCATTGCGGCCATTGCACGTTTGTCTGGGGGCTTGCCCGCCTTTGGCATTGTTGCCGCCGTGTTGGGGGTGGTGAACACCATGGGCTCGGTGGGCCAACCCCCGGCCGTGCTGGGCGGCATGATTGCCTCGGCCTTGGTCGGCACATTTTTGGGGATTTTGTTGGCTTACGGCGTGGTGGAACCCTTGGGCGGCCTGCTGGAGCAAAAATCCGAAGATGGGTCAAAAGAATTCCAGTGCATCAAGACCACGCTACTGGCCAGTATGCAGGGCTACAACCCCTCTACGGCGATTGAATTTGGTCGCAAAGTGCTGTTCTCCACAGAACGCCCCACCTTTGCCGAACTTGAAAGTCATGTGCGTGGTAAAAAATAAGCTGAAGCTGGGTTGATATGGCAACCGACGCTAAAAAACTGCAGCCGATCATCGTCAAGAAGATCAAAAAAGGTGGGCACGCCGTCCATGGTGGCGCCTGGAAAATTGCCTATGCCGACTTTGTGACGGCCATGATGGCGTTTTTTCTGCTGATGTGGCTGCTGGGCTCCACCTCGGAAGGCGACAAGAAGGGACTGTCCGATTACTTTGCGGCACCGCTGAAAGTATCCATGATGGGAGGCAGTGGTGCTGGCGCCAGCAACAGCATCCTGCCCGGCGGCGGCGCGGACTTGACCCAACAAAGCGGACAGTCCCTTCGCGGCGACGGCAAAGACCCCATTCAAAAAAAAGCAGCGACTGAAGCCATGAAGGCCGAAGTAGCCAAACAAGATGCCAAAAAATTGGCGGCACTGAGCGCCAAGATCAGCGCGCTCATCTCCAATAGCACGAAACTCGCCGAATTCAGTTCGCAAATCCGACTGGATACAACGCCAGACGGCCTGCAAATACAGATCATCGACGATCAAAAACGGCCGATGTTTGACAGCGGCAGTGCGATGGTCAAGCCCTATATGCGGGATATATTGCGAGAAATCGGTGCCGCCTTGAACGGCGTGGAGAACAAAATCAGTCTGGATGGTCACACGGATCGGGCCCCCTATGGCAATGCCGAGCGCGGTTACAGCAACTGGGAGCTCTCGTCTGATCGGGCCAACGCGTCACGGCGGGAGTTGGTGGCAGCCGGCATGCCGGATGACAAGCTGGCGCGGGTCGTCGGCCTGGCATCGAGCAACTTGCTGGATGCGCTCAACCCCTTGAGCCCGGCGAACCGCAGAATCAGTATCATCGTCATGACGCGTGAAGCCGAAGAGCGGCTCATGGGGACAGGGCGCACGCCGGTCACACCGGCCCCAGAGCCGGCGGCGGCGGCGGCGGCGGAAGTGCAAGCGGCCGTCCGCCCATAGCATTGAGACATCATGATTTCATACCTACTTGTAACAATTCGGATAAACGCCATTGAAAGGGTGCCCCATGGCAAATGAGCTTCGGTTTTTGGTTGTTGACGACTTTTCCACCATGCGGCGGATCGTGCGCAACCTGCTCAAGGAAAGTGGCTACACAGAGGCCGATGAGGCGGAAGATGGTGTGGCGGCATTGCATAAATTGCGCAACAGTAATTTCGACTTCGTCGTCAGCGACATCAACATGCCCAATATGAACGGCTTTCAGTTGCTGACGGAAATCAAAAAGGATGAGAAGCTCAAACACATTCCCGTTCTGATGGTGACGGCGGAAGCACGCAAGGAAGACATCGTGCTGGCAGCGCAATCCGGGGCTGCGGGCTATATCGTCAAGCCGTTTACCAAGGCGACGCTGGAAGACAAAGTCAACCTGATTCTCACCAAGATGGGCTTGAAGTGACTACCATGCCAAGCAACGATCCAAGCGCGAGCACGGCCGTCGCGCCGGATATTCATTTCAAAATCGGGGTGCTGACGCGTCAGTTGCACGACTCTCTGAACGGGTTGGGCCTGACTGACAAGGTCAAAGGCTGGGCCGGTGAACTGCCTGATGCCAAAAGTCGCCTGTCCTATATTGCACGCCTCACCGGCGAAGCAGCTGAGAAGGTACTGAACCGGGTTGACCAGGCCAAGGCGGAACACGACCACATTGCATCAGAAACGCGGCGCATTTCGGCATTGATCGTCAAAGACCCCGTGGCGGCAGTGGCCAAAGGTCATGTGATGAATTTCTTGACTGATGTTGAAGCGTCCACCAAACAGGCGGACCAGCATCTGACAGAAATCATGATGGCACAGGACTTTCATGATCTGACCGGCCAGGTGATTGCCAAGGTGGTCAATCTGGCGGCCAACATTGAAGAGCAGCTGATCCAGTTACTGATTCAGACCGCCCCGGCGGATGCAGTGCTGAAGGCCCCGGCGCCCGCTCCGGCAGCTGAATACCAACCGGCATTGGCAGGACCTGCCGTCAACCCGGGGGGCAATCCGGATGTGGTGACGGGTCAATCGGAAGTGGACGATTTATTGGCAAGCCTGGGGTTCTAGACCTATCGGAAGTGGCGGGTTAAATACCTGCTTATCCGTCTTTAGTTAGCGCGTCGCGTCCCGACAATGGGGGGAACTTAACAGTCGCCCCACCATGGAATCAAGCAGTCAGGACCGCAATTTACCGGCCTCCGAACGGAAGCTTCAAAAAGCGCGCGATGACGGGCAAGTGTCCCGCTCGCGGGACCTGTCGCATTTGGCGGTGCTGGGCGCTGGTGCCCTGAGCTTGATGTCACTGGCACCGCTCATGTTTGACCGGCTAAAAGTCCAACTGAGTCAGCACCTCTCCTTTGATGCCACCACTGTCGCGCATCCGGATGCCATGCTTGTCCGCCTGCAAGACATGGTGGGCGTCGGCCTGCTGGGGTGTGTTATTTTTGCCGCCATCACGACGACGGTGGTGATGCTAAGCACCGTGGCCGTCGGTGGCTGGGTGACCAGCTTGAAGCCGGTCATGCCCGACTTCAGCCGCCTGAACCCATTGACCGGTTTCGGCCGGCTGTTCACCAAAGACAAGTTGACTGAAGTGGTGAAGATGACCTTGATCACCGCCGTGCTGATTGCGGTGGGCACCA
This sequence comes from Rhodoferax sp., assembly GCA_036835225.1. Taxonomy (GTDB): domain Bacteria; phylum Pseudomonadota; class Gammaproteobacteria; order Burkholderiales; family Burkholderiaceae_C; genus Rhodoferax. The sequence continues at coordinate 5,356 of DAITMI010000008.1, forward strand.
CGTATTTGAGCGCCAGTCTTCATAGCATTGCCACCCTGGTCTTGCAGCCCTCGACCGCCGCCATCCAGCACTTAACCGACTGGTTGACGGCAGGTATGGGTTTGCTGCTGCTGGTGATCGTGCTGGTGGCCATGGTGGATGTGCCGCTCCAGGGTTTTTTGCATAAATCCAAAATGAAGATGTCGCATCAAGAGGTGAAGCAGGAGAGCAAAGAGTCGGACGGCAATCCACAAATGAAAGGCAAGTTGCGCCAACGGCAGCGCGAGATTGCCCAGGGCAACAGTATCGGCGCCGTGCCCAAGGCGGACTTCGTCTTGATGAACCCGACCCACTTTGCCGTGGCGATCAAATACGACGAAAAAACCATGCGTGCGCCCCAGGTGATCTCCAAAGGCGCCGATTTGTTGGCGATGAAGATCCGGGACATTGCCAAACACAATTCAATCCCGGTCCTGCAGTCCCCGATGCTGGCGCGGGCCCTGTACGCCAATGCCGAGCTGGACCAGGACATCCCGGCGAGTCTGTACACCGCGGTGGCCCAGGTGCTGGCTTATATTTACCGCCTCAAAGCCGCCATGCGCGGCGACGGCCCGATGCCAGGCGAGCCACCGCAGCCTTTTGTCCCGGCTGAACTGGATCCCTTGTCCAAGGTCGTTGCCAGCGCGCCAGCACCATGAAGCCACAACTCAAAGCGCTGCAAAATTGGTTTGGCGGCAATGCGGCGCTGATTCAGGGTGCCGCCGCACCGTTGCTGGTCGTGGCCATTCTGGCGATGATGGTGTTACCGATGCCACCCTGGATGCTGGACACCTTCTTCACGATCAATATCTCGGTCGCCTTGATGGTGATGATGGTGGCGGCCTACATGATTCGCCCGCTCGACTTTGCGGCGTTTCCCGCCGTCCTGCTGCTCACCACGCTGATGCGCTTGTCGCTCAATGTGGCATCAACCCGCGTCGTGTTGCTGGAAGGTCATACCGGTCCCGGTGCCGCCGGTGCGGTGATTGAGGCCTTTGGTCATTTCTTGATTGGTGGCAACTTCGCCGTCGGCCTGATTGTTTTCTCCATCCTGGTGGTCATCAATTTCGTGGTGGTGACCAAGGGTGCGGAACGCATTGCCGAGGTGTCCGCCCGCTTCGCGCTGGATGCCATGCCGGGCAAGCAGATGGCCGTGGACGCAGACTTGAACGCTGGCCTGATTGATGAAAAAGAGGCCAAGCGCCGTCGCGCCGAGGTTTCTGAAGAAGCCGACTTTTTTGGCTCCATGGATGGCGCCTCCAAGTTTGTGCGCGGCGATGCCGTGGCCGGCATTCTGATTCTGCTGATCAATATTTTTGGTGGCTTCATGGTGGGGGTGTTGCAGCACGGCCTGACTGCCTCCCAGGCGGCCGACACCTACATCCTGCTGGCGGTGGGCGACGCGCTGGTGGCGCAGATTCCGGGCTTGTTGATCTCGGTGGCTGCCGCCATGGTGGTGTCGCGCGTTGGAAAGGACCAGGACCTGGGCCGCCAGATCATTGACCAGATGTTCATTTCACCCCGCGTCCTGGGCATTACCGCGGGCATCATGGGCATTCTTGGCCTGATTCCCGGCATGCCACACGTCGTGTTTATTGGCATCTCGCTGGTGCTTGGCTATGCCGCCTGGGTGCTGGCGCACAAACCACCGCCAGCCGACCCGACGTTGAGTGCGCCGGCGGTCACGTCGGACGGCGAAGCCAGCTGGGATGACCTGCAACCGGTTGACCAGTTGGGCCTTGAGTTGGGCTATCGGCTGATCGCGCTGGTGGACAAGAGCCGCCAGGGTGACCTGCTGACCCGCATCAAGGGCGTACGCCGCAAGTTTGCGCAGGAGGTCGGTTTTTTGCCGCCGCCAGTTCATGTGCGCGACAACCTGGAACTCAAACCCAGCGGCTACCGCATCACGCTGCGCGGGGTCATTGCGGGCGAAGGCGAGGCGTTCCCCGGTATGTACCTGGCCATCAACCCAGGTGGCATCACCACCCCCTTGATCGGCACGGCCACCACGGACCCGGCATTTGGTTTGCCCGCGCACTGGATCGACGAACAGCAGAAGGAAGCCGCGCAAATGGCCGGCTTTACCGTGGTTGATTCCGAGACTGTCATGGCCACCCATTTGTCACACTTGATGCAGGTACAGGCTTCGAAATTGCTGAGCCGTACCGAGACCCAGCAACTTGTTGAACACGTGAGCAAACAGGCTCCCAAACTGATTGAAGAAGTGGTCCCCAAAATGGTCCCCATCGCTGTATTCCAGAAGGTCCTGCAGTTGCTGCTGGATGAGTCCGTGCATATCCGCGATATCCGTACCATCATCGAGTCGCTGGCCGAGCACGCCGGCACGGTCACAGACCCGGTGGAGTTGGTGCGTCGGGTGCGGATTGCCCTGTCCCCCGCCATCGTGCAACAGATCTACGGTTCTGCGCGCGAACTGAACGTCATCGCGATTGACCCGGCCCTCGAGCGCCTCTTGGTGCAGGCGCTTGGCAACGCGGCCGGGCCGGCACTGGATCCCGGCGTCGCCGACATCTTTACCCGAACGGCGGCCGAGGTGGCGCTCAAGCAGGAAGAAATTGGCATTCCGGCCTGCCTGCTGGTGCCAGATCAAATTCGCAGCGCGATTGCCCGGCTGGTCCGCCGCGTCGCGCCACGGCTTCAGGTCCTCGCGCACAGCGAAATCCCTGAATCCCACACCATCCGTATAGGTCCGATTCTCCGAGGCGCATCATCATGAACATTCAACGCTTTACTGCACCGACTTCGCGCGAGGCGCTGGCCAAGGCGCGCCTCGCTTTTGGCGACGGCACCCTGATTTTGTCCAACCGCCCCACCGCCTCCGGCGTTGAGGTAGTCGCCACCGCCGAAGACACATTGGCGGCGCTGGACCACTCTGATTCATTTGCGAATCGCAGCAAAGATCAGGCCCCCCTGCGCCGCGCGTCGCCCCCGAGCGCCCCCGAATCAAGAAACCAGGTCGAGGATGACGCCGCCCAGCTGTCCATGAGCACCTTGTCATTTCAGGACTATGTGCGCGAAAGAATGTTGCGTCGCCGCCATGAAGCCATGACGGGCCAAGCCGAGGCCGCTGGCAACGGGGAAGCGGCGGCACCCCGCCCGTTGCCACAGAGTACGCGGATAGCGCCCATACCACTGGAGACGCGACCCCAACCGCAAGCAATGCCAGTGCGCAAGTCAGCCCCGGTTGTGACGCCATCACCCGCACCCGCCATGTCCCAAGGCATTGTGGACGAGTTGCACGCCATGAAGGCCTTGATTGAGGACCGGTTTAACACCCTGACCTGGCTGGGGCAAGCGCGCCAAAATCCGATCCAGTCGAATTTGATGCTCAAGTTGATTCGTGCGGGTTATTCACCCACATTGGCACGGACCATACTGGAGCGGATGCCGGAAGACATTGGCGCGGCCGAATCCGTGCGCTGGGTCATGGATATTCTGGAGCGCAACCTGAAAACTGACGCGGCCACGCGCCCGTTGCATGAAGAGGGCGGAACCTACGCGCTGGTGGGGGCGACCGGCGTCGGCAAGACCACCACTGCGGCCAAGCTGGCCGGCCTGTGTGCCCGCGCGCACGGCCCCAGCAGTGTTGGACTCATCACCCTGGACACCTACCGCGTTGGCGCCCATGAGCAACTGCGGGCTTACGGTCGCATGCTGGGCGTGGTGGCCCACCTCGCCCATGACCGCGCGGCGCTGCAAGACCTGCTGAACCTGCTGGGCAACAAAAAAATGATTCTGATTGACACCACCGGGCTGGCGCCGAATGACCCGCGCAAGCGCGGCATGCTGGATGTTCTCGATTTGCCGGGCGTGAACCGATTGCTGGTGCTCAACGCCGGTGGCCACGGTGACATGCTGGACGATGTCGTTTCATCATTCAAGTCAAATGGGGTGCAACAAGCGGTGCTGTCCAAAATCGACGAGGCCGCCAAACTGGGGCCCGCGCTGGACGCGGCCATCCGCCACCAACTGGTCTTGCGCGGTGTCACCATGGGCCAGCGGGTGCCCGAGGACTGGGAGTCAGCGGACGCCGCCAAACTGGTTCGCATGTCGATGCGCTCGCCGGCCAAATCCGCGTTCGATCCCACGGCGGCCGATCTGGGCTTCTTCTTTACCCAGCCAAGCCCATCCCACCCAGGACGGCTAGATGCTTGACATGTGCGTCAACCAGGGGGCCGGGCTGCAAAGCATGGCATTGCAAAGCGCGCCGCGCGTGATTGCCATGGCCAGTCACGGCAACCAGCAAGGTGAGTTGCCCTTGCTATGGAGCCTGTGTTCGACGCTGGTCGGTATTGGCTACCCGGTGGCCGTGCTGGATGCCACCACGGTCGAGTCGGCCGACAACCCGGGGCTGGCGCAGCTGCTGGACGACGCCTGCTGGCAGGATGACGCGAGCGGTGAGCCATCGTCATGGTCGGTGATTCCGGCGGCACTGGGACTTCAGCGGCTCTGCGCTCAGACGCCGGGACGGGGTCTGCCACTGGATCCGCTGGGGGGCCTGTTCCAGAATTTTGGTGTGATTGCGATCTACGCCCGCGCGGAGGTCTTGACCGAGTTGTTGCCGGACAGCGGCATTGAACCCTTGCTCACCGTGTCACCGGTAAAAGCGTCATCTGTGACCGCCTACCAGGCGCTCAAACAAATGGTGCTGAACGCGCATCTGCGACCCACGGTTGCCAGCATAATACTTGAGCCCTTTTCGAGCAGTGCCATGCCAAGCCACTCCCCCGTCAAGAACCTGCAGGACTGTGCCCTGACATTTTTGGACTATCGTCTTGATTCGCTGGCCGTGCGGGCGCTGCCGCCGCAGGAGTGCCAGTCTGACGACATGCACAGACTGGCCTTGCGACTGCTGGAAAATGCAATGCCGCTTCACCGTAACTATTTTGTGGGGAGTCATTGATGTACACCGCCAATGGGCACCTAGACCGCAACGCCATGATCAAGCAGTACCAGCCGCTGGTGCGCCGCCTGGCACACCACATGATGGTCAAGTTACCCGCCAACGTGCAGGTCGATGACTTGATCCAGGTGGGACTGATCGGCTTGTCCGAGGCCTTGACCCGCTATGAGGCGGCGCAGGGCGTTCAGTTTGAAACCTTTGCCACGCAGCGCATTCGCGGGGCCATGCTGGACGAACTGCGCGGCAACGACTGGATGTCGCGCGGCTCCCGCAAGAGCCAGAAAGAAATCGAGCAGGCCTTGCGCCGGCTGGAGCACCAGCTGGGGCGCACGCCTCTGGAAAGCGAAATTGCGGCCGATCTGGGTCTGAGTCTGGTTGACTACCAAACCCTGCTCGGCAAGGTGCGGGGCACGCAACTCGTGTACCTGGAAGACATGGCCCGTGGCAGCGAAGACGAGGACAGTTTCCTGGACCGCCATGTGGGCGACAGCGATGCGGACCCGATGCATATGTTGCGCGATCAGCGCTTGCGCCAAGCCCTGGTCGCCGCCATCAAGGGCCTGCCAGAACGCGAACAATTCATCATGAGCATGTACTACGAAAAAGACATGAACCTCAAAGAGATCGCGGCCGTGCTGGATGTGACCGAGTCACGTATTTGCCAACTGCACAGCCAGTCCATTGCCCGGCTGCGCGCCAAAATGCGGGCGCATTAAAGCGGTTTGTCATCTCGGACTTAACTGCTTGTCATTCCGGACTTGATCCGGGAACCATCGATGGCGGGTCAGGCGCGCAATGAGCGCAAAAATAGAGGGGTCGTGGCTCAGGCAGCCAGAAACTTGAAGGCGCCCGTTTGCTTGCCGAGACTCCCGTAGGGTCCGGCGGCTTGTGCATAAGTGGCACTTTGGGTGGCGGGAACGATGGCATTCAAGGCCCGCTCAACCAACACCGTTCGACGGATCAGACTCTCCCTGTGAGTGGCCATGCCATCGGCTATGTTTTTCAAACGCGGTTTCAAGTGCTTATTTTTCAGCTCAACTGGCGTCAGGCGCTGCAGCAAGGCAGAAAAATCGATTGCGGCTTGTCGCAGGGCAACACTGGCAGTCGCCAGTGCCTGTGGTTCACCACTGACGAGCGCCGACGCCACGTCATTGACGTGCAGTTCAACGTCGGTCAGTGCCTTTTCTATGTGCGCGGGAAACATCATTCAGACTTGAAAAAATAAGACGCGTCAGGCTCAATTACGGGTGCGATTGAGCATTTCCTGGGCGTTGGCCAGCAATTTGTCGGCAATGGCTTCCGGGTTCACCACGTAAGTGCCTTCTTTGATGGCCGCCCGCACTGAATTGACTTTTGCCGTATCCACATCGGCCGTTTCGCCCGATTTGGCGCTCCCCAGCGTCCGCGCCAACGTGGATACCGTGACGGCAACACCCGCCGACTGGGGGCTCTTGGCGGCAGCGGCACTGGCGGTCGCACTCGCGCTCTGGCCGGCCTTTGCAGGCACGGATTGAGCCGTCGTATTGACCGGGACTGGATTGTCTGAAGGTTGACCTATTTTCATCGTGCTCTCCAAAACTACTGTAAATGTAGCCTCGTACGATCACTATCGGCGGAATTTTGGCCGGCTTTAGCCCTATTTTCAAGGACCCGGAAGACCGCCTATTGAAAAGCCTCATATTTCGAGCTTTACTGTACGGCTATCCAGCACCACGCCGGTCATCACACGCCCATTGTCCATTCTGACGCGTGCCGGCTGCCCCACCACACCGGGCGACAAGGCTTGCCCATCGGAGGTGATCTGAAATCCCGTCCCCTGCGCGACAACCCGTACCTGAGCCCCGGCTTGAAAAACCTGGGCCGGCTTGATCATCGCCTGCCGCACCGCTTGCCCCGTTGTCAACGCCCTGGCCGCCACCTGCCCCACCCATTGCGCCGGGCGGCTGACGATCGGACTGGCCTCCTCGGCCCAATCGACCTCCGCTTCAATCGCATCGGCCTCCGTCAGAACGGCGCCGGGAGCGACATTGCCCTTGATGACCCAGGCGGTGCCATACGCCTTGACGGTCACTGGCAAAAAAACATTCCATTTGGCGCTGCCCTCCAGGCAGCGCAGACCCAACCGGGTTTTTCCCCACAGGCGCGTGCCCACTGGAATATAGGGCTCGATCCTGGCACATGGCGCCAGTCGAAGCCGACTGTCAAGCTCGCCGACAGTGACCTCCATGCGCAGCGGGGCTAGCCCGGAGGGATGAACATTGGCGACAGCGTTATCCAGCCAGCGCTGCGTCGCGTCGGCAAAATCGGGCCCAACACCATTGGCTTGGGCGTGTGCCGGTACCGGCACACCCAAGGTGACAAAGAGGGCCGCAGCCAATCCCAATGCCGTGTGCACCGGGCGAGTCGCGTTGGGAAACTTATTGAACATGGCGCCCTTACAGTCTGGTGTCAACGACTATAGACAGGCGCCACCCCGGCAAAGCAGGCAAGTAACGGCAGTTTCCCCCTGTTATTCAAGGCATCAAAAATTAAAGTATTTCCCATAATTGCCTCACATCGAAGCCCCAGGCCACCGCCACTGGCTTAGATAACTGAAAGTTGAGGTGTTTCATGTTCGCAAATTTGACCAGTGGTTTGGACTTCCAATCGAAGGCCCTGGTGTTGCGCGCCGAACGACAGCGGGTCATTGCCAGCAACATTGCCAACGCCGACACGCCGGGTTATGTGGCCCGCGACCTGAATTTCAAAGACGCCATGAACCAGGCCACCGGCGGCGGCCTGAGTGCTGGCTTGAGCGCCAGCAGTAGCGCCCGAGGCAACAACACCAGCGGCAGTAGCGGCATGACAGACCCCAGGCATATTCCCTTGTCGGGTAGCACCATCGGCAGCTTGGGCGGCACCTCCACACTGGCGTACACAGCCCAAAGCCAGCCCAGCCTGGATGGCAACAGCGTTGACCTGGACCGCGAGCGCGCCAACTTTGTTGACAACTCGGTGCGCTACGAGGCCACCCTTCGTTTTATTAACGGCCAGTCCAAGACCATCTTGAGCGCCATTCAAGGCCAGTAACCCGTTCAGGCCTGCGGAGATCTCTTATGTCCATGTTTTCCATCTTCAATGTATCCGGCAGTGCCATCAGCGCGCAGTCGCAGCGCCTCAACGTGGTGGCCAGCAACCTGGCCAATGCCGACGCCGTGGCCGGCCCCGATGGCCAAGGTTACAAAGGCCGGCAAGTGGTGTTTGAGACCACGCCCATGGGCGCGGATGCCTCCTCCGGCGTACGCGTCGCCGCCATCCACGAAAGCAACGAGCCACTGCGCAAAGTGCACAACCCCAGCCACCCCTCCGCCGATGCGGAAGGATACGTTACCCACTCCAACGTGAATCCGGTGGAAGAAATGGTCAACATGATTTCCGCGTCGCGCTCGTACCAGAACAACGTCGAGGTCATGAACACGGCCAAGACACTGCTGCTTAAAACCCTGCAAATGGGTCAGTAAACAACACAAGGGCTTCGCCATGATTTCCGCCACAAGCGCTACAACCGCCTCCACCGCCACGACGGCTACGCCGTCGTCAGGCACTGCGACGACGGCCGCCGACACGACGGCGTCGCAGGATCGTTTTTTGAAGCTGCTGGTCGCGCAGCTCAACAACCAGGACCCGATGAATCCGATGGACAACGCGCAAATGACCAGTCAGATGGCGCAGATCAATACCGTCACCGGCATTCAGCAAGTCAACGAGACTTTAAAAGGCATGGCGACGCAGTTCACGTCGCTGCAGGTGCTGCAGGGCTCCTCCATGGTAGGGCACGACGTCCTGCTCGCTGGCAACACCTTGACCCGTAGCGCCGGCGTGGCCAGTGGGGCGGTCGATCTGGCAGGCAATGCTGACGCGGTCAAAGTGGATATCCTGTCGCCGGCCGGCCAGGTGCTGGACACACTCAACTTCGGTTCGCTGGGCGCCGGTCGGCACTCTTTTGACTGGGATGCGTCAAGCTATGTGGGCACGGGTGAGCCGAGTTTTCGGGTCACCGCCACCCTGGGCGGCCAGCCCGTCGCGACCACCTCACTGGCGCGCGACACGGTCGTGTCAGTCGGCAGCGAAAGCGGCGTCATGACCGTACAACTGCAGGGACGCGGTGCGGTGCCCTACGACAGCGTCAAGGCCATTCTCTAGACCAGCGCGCGACCATCAGCGCGCAATCACTTTGCATTCCCAAAGGAAAACACCATGTCAGCACAATCAGGTCTCTCCGGTTTAAACGCCGCCGCCCGCAGTCTCGACGTGATTGGCAACAACATTGCCAACGCGAACACCACCGGCATGAAGTCATCCCGGGCTGAATTTGCGGATTTGGTCGCCTCCTCCAATGGCGGGGACAATGCGACGGCAACCGGCATCGGCACCGGCGTTGCCGCGGTGTCCCAGTTGTTCACGCAAGGCAGCATCAACATCACCGGCCGCGATCTGGACGTCGCCATCAATGGCGGCGGTTTTTTCCAATTGAAAATGCCGAATGGCACAACGGCCTATACCCGCGACGGCACGTTCAAGCTGGATACGCAAGGCAATGTGGTCACGAATGCGGGCGCCAATGTGATGGGATACAAGACAGACGCCTCAGGCATTGCGGCCAGCACCATCATCGAGCCGCTGCAACTCCCCACCAACGCCGCCATCAAAGCCAAACAGACCTCGGGCATCACGGCGAATGCCAATCTGGATGCCAGAGCGCCGTTGGCGACGGGCTTCCCGGCGATTCCGGCGGTTGTGGCGAGTGTCGGACCCCCGGTGGTAGCCGCAGTCGCAGGGGTAGCGGCCATACCGGCCACGCCCATTGGGACCTATGGCACATCGTTGACTGCGTATGACGCGCAGGGAGTCTCGATTCCAGTCAACATTTTTTTCAGCAAGGTTGCCCCGGCCACGCCAGGAACGGACAAGTGGGCGGTTTACGACTCCGCCGCAGCAGGCGCCACCTCGGTGGGTTCGTTGGTATTCGACGCCACTGGCGCCTTGACCGGCTCCTTCGATGCCGCTGGCGTCGCCACCGTTAACCCCATGAGTCTGCAATTGACCGTCAATCCGGCGGCGACCAGCATTGTCCCGCCGTTCCCGGTGGCCCTGGATCTCAGCAAAGTCACCCAATACGGCGCCGCCTTTGCCGTGAGCAGCCTGGGCCAGGATGGCTACCCGCCCGGTGAACTGACCGGACTTAAAGTGGGTGAGGACGGCACTATCACGGCCCGCTATTCCAATGGTCAAACACAGTCAACGGGAAGGATCGCCCTGGCCGATTTCCGCAACGTCCAGGGTCTTGTCCCTTCTGGCGGCGGCACCTGGGTTGAAACAACGGCCTCGGGGCAACCGGTCCAGGGCACTGCTGGCCAGGGGAAATTTGGCGTGCTGCGCGCCGGCGCACTGGAAGAATCCAACGTCGATTTGACGGCCGAGCTGGTCAACATGATGACCGCACAACGCGCCTACCAGGCCAACGCGCAAACGATCAAGACGCAGGATCAGATGCTGCAGTCGATTGTGAACCTGCGCTGATCGTCCTTGCTCGTTAACCCGCTCTTGAACAGGCCCTGCCATGGATCATCTCATCTACACCGCGATGTCGGGCGCGAACGCGGCCGCGCACCGGCAGGCGGTGCTGTCCAACAACCTGGCCAATGCATCCACCAACGGCTTTCGGGCCGAGTTGTCCACCTTTCGCGCCGTGCCGGTGCGCGGCGACGGTGCTCCCACGCGCGTATTGGCGCTGGAAGCCACCTCCGGCCATCTGGATACGCCCGGTTCAGCGCAGCGCACCGGGCGCAGCCTGGACGCCATGACCACCGGTAACGCATGGTTTGCGGTTCAGGGCTTGGACGGCACCGAATCCTACACACGCAGCGGCTCGTTTGCAGTGTCGCCCGAAGGTACTTTGCTGACCAGCAGCGGCCTCACCGTCCTGAGTGACGGTGGCTCGCCCATCACGGTGCCCACCGGCGCCGAAGTCGCCATCGGTTTTGATGGCAACCTCAGCGCCAAGGTCGGCAACCAACCTCCCACCGGGGTCGGACGCCTGAAACTGGTGACCCCCAGCACCGATGACCCGCTCAAGAGGGGGACCGATGGTCTGTTTCGTGCCACATCAGGTGACCCGCTGCCCAGCGACACCAATGCCCGCGTTCAGGTCGGCGTGCTGGAGGGGTCCAATGTGAACGCGATCGAAACCATGGTCGGCATGATTGCCACCGCGCGCCAATTTGAGACTCAGATGCGACTGTTGCAAACCGCCGAGTCCAACGACCGCTCCGCCGACAAACTTCTGAGCATGCAGGGTTAAGCCAGCAGCGCCTTCCCACGCATCCATCACCCACCAACAGCCAAGGACTCAACCATGATCAACTCTCTGTGGATCTCCAAGACCGGCATGGAAGCCCAGCAAATGCAGCTGGACGTGATTTCCAACAACCTGGCCAACGTGTCCACCAATGGCTTCAAACGTGCCAACGCGGTGTTTGAAGACCTGATGTACCAGAACCTGCGCCAGGTGGGCTCGAACAGCTCCGAACAATCCCAGTTGCCGACCGGACTGCAAGTCGGCCTGGGGGTGCGCACCGTGGCCACCAGCCGTTCGTTTGCACAAGGCAATCTGCAGCAGAGCAGCAACAAGCTGGATGTGGCGGTGCAGGGCAATGGTTTCTTCCAGGTCACCATGCCGGACGGCACCACCAACTACACCCGCGACGGCTCGTTCCAGGTGGACTCGCAGGGACGCCTGGTGACGGCCACCGGGCTGCCGATTGCGAATGGCGTGACGGTGCCGGCCAACGCCACCAGCATCGCCATCGGCGGCGACGGCACCGTCACCGCGCAGATCCCGGGCAACGTGGCGCCGCAGGCGATTGGCACCATCGCGCTGGCCAGCTTCATCAACCCGGCGGGTCTGGACCCCAAGGGGCAAAACCTGTACGCCGAGAGCACCGCATCCGGGCAGCCCAACAGTGGCACGCCGGGGGCCAATGGACTGGGCACCTTGATGCAGGGCTTTGTGGAAACGTCCAACGTCAACGTCGTGCAAGAGCTGGTCACGATGATTCAAACCCAGCGGGCTTACGAGATGAACTCCAAAGCAATTCAGACCTCGGACCAGATGCTGCAAAAGCTGGGCCAGCTGTGAGTCCCATCATGAGGATCATGGCGACGGCCCGCCAGCCGCTGGGCCGGGCTTTGCGCAACTGTGGCCTGGCCGTGGGGGCCGGCCTGATCTGCGCCGGCTGCGAATCGCTGCCACAAACCGCGAAAGTCGATTTCGCCGAACCCAAGGCGGTGCAACCCATCGCGGCGACCGCCCTGCCGGAACCACGCAACACCGGCAGCCTCTTTCACAAGGTCAGCTACCGGCCGGCTTTTGAAGACCCGCGCGCCCGCGCCGTTGGCGACACGGTCACGATTCAGATCGTTGAACGCGTGACGGCCAGCCAGACTTCAAAATCAACCGCCAATCGCACCACCTCGGGCTCGGCCAGCATCTCTGCGTTCCCGCTGCTGTCACCAATGGACCTGGCCAATCTGAAAGCCGGCGTCGGCACCGGATCGGCCAGCGACTTTTCCGGCAAGGGCGGCACTGAAAGCGCCAACACTTTTTCCGGCACGATCACCACCACCGTGGTGGACGTGCTGCCCAATGGCCATCTGGTCGTGACGGGTGAGAAACAGATCGGCGTGAACCAGAATGTCGATGTCTTGCGATTCTCCGGCACCATCGATCCGCGCGTAGTGCAGCCGGGCAGCATTGTCAATTCAACCCAGGTCGCCAATGCCCGTATTGAGTCCAAAGGCCGTGGCGCACAGGCCGAAGCGCAGACAGTTGGCTGGTTAACACGGTTCTTTTTCAGCTTTCTCCCCTTCTAAAGCTACTGAGAATAGTGCCGAGGGGTAACCAACCATGCACGCCAGTTTCACACCACACACAATGCGCCGCTTCTGGCCACTGGCAGCGCTGTGGCTGCTCGCCGGTCTGCTTTGGGCCGGTACCGCCCACGCCAGCCGCATCAAGGAAGTGGCGGCCGTTGAAGGGGTGCGCAGCAACCAGCTGACCGGATTCGGCCTGGTGGTCGGACTGGATGGCACCGGCGACCAGACCACCCAGATGCCGTACACCGCGCAGGGCCTCACCAACTACCTGCAGCAACTCGGCATTACGCTGCCGGCGACGTCCGTCGCCCAGTTGCAACTGAAGAATGTGGCGGCGGTGCTGGTCACGGCGCAACTGCCGGCTTTTGCCCGACCGGGCCAGACCATCGACGTCACGGTCTCGTCGATGGGCAACTCCAAGTCCCTGCGCGGCGGCATGCTGATTACGACACCGCTCAAAGGCGCCGATGGTGAGGTCTATGCGCTGGCGCAGGGCAACCTGATCGTGGCCGGCGCTGGCGCTGCCGCCGGTGGCAGCAAGGTGCAAATCAACCACCTCAGCGCCGGGCGAATTCCGGGCGGGGCGCAGGTGGAGCGGGTTGTGCCCACCCCCTTGCTGGAGGGCAACAGCATCAACCTGGGGCTCGAAGCCTCCGACTTTCAAACGGCGCGACGGGTGGCACAGGCGATCAACAAGCGCTTTGGTGAGGGCGCGGCCCGCGCGCTTGACGGCCGCACCATTAGAGTCAACGCGCCGACCGAGTCGGACGCCCGTGTTTCGTTTATTGCCGAGATGGAAGAGCTGCCGCTGGAGGCCTCTATCCCGTCGGCCAAAGTCGTGATCAATTCACGCACCGGCTCCATCGTGCTCAACCAGGCGGTGACCCTGGGCGCCTGCGCCATTGCGCACGGCAACCTGTCCATCAGCATCAGTACAACACCCGTGATCAGCCAGCCCAATCCCTTGTCAACCGGTGGGCAAACGGTGGTGGCCGAGAAGAGCAATATCCAGATCCGACAGGAACCCGGCATGTTGATCCAAGTGCCGGCATCCCCCCAGCTGTCGGACGTGGTGCGCGCCTTGAATGCGCTGGGGGCCACGCCGCAGGACCTGCTGGCCATTTTGCAGGCCATCAAGGCGGCAGGTGCGCTGAACGCCGAGCTGGAGGTGATCTGACATGAGCTTCGGGCAGATCTCCTCCACATCCGGCGCGCTGGCGGCCGACGCACGCTCACTCAACAACCTGAAGTTGCAGGCCGGACAAAAAACGCCGGAAGCCATCCAGGAAGCGGCCAAACAGTTTGAGTCGCTGTTCATGCGCGAGCTGATCAAAAGCATGCGTGAGGCCACCATGAAATCCGGGATGATGGACAGTCCGGGCGGTGATCTGGGCGCCGATCTGCTGGACCAGCAGTTTGCCGTGCAGATGTCCGGCCAACCCGGCGGGCTGTCGGACCTGATTGCGCAACAGCTGTCGCGCCAGATGGGCAGCACGGAGCCGGGTGCCGTTGATGCATACAAAAAACCGGCGGCAACCCCCATCAGTGCCCTCAGCAAAGCGTCTTCTATTGCCGCCTATGGTGCCCAGGCCGCAACCGCCACCACCAGTCAAGGCGGCTTTGTGCAACGCCACACGCAAGCAGCTGCCGCAGTGGAGAAAACCAGCGGCATCCCGGCCAGCTACATGGTGGGACAGGCCGGCCACGAGACCGGCTGGGGCAAGCATGAAATCAAGATGAAGGGCGGCGCGCCCTCCTTCAATCTGTTTGGCATCAAGGCCGGCGCCGGCTGGACCGGCAAGGTGGCGGAAGTGACCACCACCGAATATGTCAACGGCGTCGCCAAAAAAATGGTGGCCAAGTTTCGCGCCTATGACTCCTACGAAGCGTCTTTTCGTGACTACGCACGGCTCATTACCCAGACGCCCCGCTACGCCCAGGCCAGCCAGCAGACCGGCTCAGTGCAGGCGTTTGCGAGCGGCCTGCAAAAAGCCGGTTACGCCACCGATCCGGACTACGCCGCCAAACTGAGTCGGGCCATTCACACCACGCAGCGGCTACAGCGTGGGTCGGTCGTGGCGCAAAACATATGAGCAGCATTCTGAATGTCGGCGCCCGTGCCCTGAACGCCAATCAGGTCGCACTGCAGACAGCGGGCAATAACATTGCCAACGTCAACACACCGGGGTATTCTCGCCAATCGGTGGTACTGCAAACGGTGCAAGGCCAGCTCACTAGCGGGGGCTACATTGGCAATGGGGTCAATGTCGAGACCATCCAGCGCAACTACAGCGCGTTCCTGACGCGCCAGTCGGCACTGGCCAGCGCTACCGACTCCGCCGACAACATCCGCGCCGACAAGTTACAGCAGCTGGAAGGCCTCTTTCCAGGTGGCAGTACCGGCCTGGGCGCCGCGGTCAGCGACATGCTCAATGCGTTCTCAGATGTCGCCAGCGCGCCGGCAGATCTCACGGCACGCACCGTCGCGCTCACGCGGGTGGATGAAACCGCCACGCGCATGCGGGCGGCGGCCCAAAGTCTGGACGACCTGCAAAATAGCGTGACGCAAGAGATCAGCCAGAAAGTGAGTGCCATCAACAACCTGGCACAAGGCATTGCCAAGGTCAATGAAAAAATTGTCGCCAGTCAGGGCACCGGACAACCCGCCAATGATTTGCTGGACCAACGCGACCAACTGGTGCGCGATCTCAACCAGTATGTGCAAACCACGTCCATCCCCGCCGATGACGGCACCGTCGGGATTTTCATTGGTGGCAGCCAGGCATTGGTATTGGGTACCAGCGCATCCTCCGTCTCGCTCGTTGCCGACGCCTTCGGTATCCCCCAGCAAAAACTGGCGATCAACCGCAGCGGGCAGTCCACCCCTCTGGATGAAAACACCCTGGGCGGTGGCGAGGTCTCGGGCTTGCTGCGCTTTCAGAACACCGACCTGGCGGAGGGGCGTAATTTGTTGGGCCGGCTCACCCTCGCCATCAGCACCAGCATGAACCAGCAGCACCGACTGGGTCTGGATCTGGATGGCAATCCGGGCGGTGACCTGCTCACGCCCGCGACCTTCACCCACAATAACGTCTTCCCCGCGACGGCGAATGGCGGGAACGCCGCGCTGACCCTGGCCATTGGCGATGCGAGCCAGCTGGCCGCGTCCGATTACGAGCTCAATTTTTCGACCGCCGACACCGGCACCCTGACGCGGCGTTCGGATGGCGCGGTCAGCAGCTTCGACTTCGGCGCCGCCAACCCGGTCACGATTGACGGTTTGCTGATCCAGAAAAGCGCGGCGGCGGCCGCCGCTGGGGACCGGTTCCTGATCAAACCCTTCAACAGCGCCGCCGGTGACGTCAGCAGCGTGTTTTCGACGCCGCGTGCGCTGGCAGTGGCCAGCCCGGTGGCGGCCAAGGCCGGCAGCAGCAACACGGGAACGCTGGCGATTGACAACTTGTCCGCGCAAGCAGCAACGGCGTTGCCAACTGTGCCCATGGTGGCGGTGACGCTGACTTTCGACGGACTTGGCAACTACACGCGGTCGGACACGGGCGGCACCGTCGCCTTCACGCCCGGTCTGGCGATTGCCTCCCCGGCAGACAGCACGCCAGGCTGGTCCCTCACACTCAAGGGTGCGCCCAAAGCGGGCGACACCTTCACCGTGCTGCCCCAGCCGGCGGCCAACCGCAACCTCAATGCCGGCAACGCCAGCGCCATGATGGATCTGCGAGACAAGGCCCTGTTCGACGGCGCCGCCCTCACCGACGGCTATGCCGGTCTGATCGCAAAAATCGGCGTGCGCGTCCAGACGGCCAGATCCGCGGCAGCGGTCTCGAGCTCCATCGCGTCCAATCTGGAGCGCGACCGGGCGGGGGTGTCCGGCGTCAACCTGGACGAAGAGGCCGCCAAACTGCTGCAGTACCAACAGGCTTACCAAGCCTCGGCCAAGATGATCCAGATTGCCCAGGGCATTTTTGACACCCTGCTGCAGAGCCTGGGTCGCTAACACGGCAGCGCACAGGAGCACGCACCATGACCAGTTCTTTTTCCCGGCTCGGTTCCGCCAACACTTACGATAACGCGCTGCGCAACATCGCAAACCGGCAATCTGCGCTGTCCAACCTGCAGGAAAACCTCACCTCGGGCAAAAAGGTGGTGCGCGCCAGCGACGACCCCACCGCCGCGGCGCAGGCCGAGCGCGCCCTCACCCGCATCGGCCGCATCCAGACCGACCAGCGCGCGCTGGAGTCGCAGCGCAACTCGATTGCCATGGCGGAAAGCACGCTGGGCAGCGTAACCGATGCCCTGCAGAACTTTCGCGAACTGGTGGTCAGCGCCGGCAACGGCAGCCATACTGCGGCAGACCGCCAGACCATTGCCCTACAGCTCACCGGGCTGCGCGACCAAATCTTTGCCGCGGCCAACACCACGGACACCAACGGCCAGCCCTTGTTCAGTGCGCTGGGCAGCGCGCTGGCGCCATTTGTCGGGCCGCAGGCGAGCCCCGCCGCCGACTACAAATTTGACGGCCTGCCGGGACAAACGGCCAGCAGCGAATTCGCGATCCCTTTTGCCTTGGACGGCGACCGTGCCTTCATGCACGCGCCTGCCCGGGACGGGGTCTATAACGTCAGCTTGAGCACCGCCCCCGCCAATCCGCAGCTGCAGACCGACAACGTGGCCGTCAGCAGTGGCGCGGCCGTCACCGGGTCCTCGTACGCCATCAAATTTACGGCGATTGATGCGACCACCGTCCCCGGGACCACCACAGCGTCGTATAGCCTCACGGAGAGCCCGTCAGTCTCCGGTGTCATTCCGCCGATCAGCGTGAGTTACCCCAGCGGCCAGTCGGCCAGCATTGCCGTCACGGGAATGCCCGGTCTGTCGCTCACCATCACCGGCACGCCCGCCGTGGGCGACACCATCACCGTCGATCCCAGCCCCAGCATTTTCAGCGTGCTTGACGACGCTATTCGCGACATCGGCAGCCCCACCGCCACCAGCAATGCCGCTAGCCAGGCGGTCCGCCAGGCGCTGGGCAACATCGACATCGGCATGAACCGCGTCTCCGCCGTGCGCGGCCAGGCGGGCGATTTGCTCAACCGAGCCGACCGCATCACCGCCAATCAGGATAAGCGCGCAATTCAACTCGAAGGCGACCGTTCGCGCGCTGAAGACCTCGATATGGTCAAGGGCATCTCGGACTTTCAGAAAACCCAAACCGGCTACCAGGCGGCCTTGCAGTCCTACGCGCAGGTGCAGAAACTGTCCCTGTTCAACTACATCGGCTGATCGCATGGCCCAGACCGTACTTGGCCAGCTGTCGCTCGGCTACCAGCTGCTGTGGAACCAGTTGCGCCAGCTTTGCGGCGTGCAGCTGTTCGTCGGCACGGCTGACACCAGCAGCGTGGATGCACCGCATCTGTTGAGCGCGCTGGATGAGCTCTGGTCGGAGCAGGCCCCCCCCTTGCTGCTGTCGGTGCAGTCACCCCGGTTGTTGGGCGCGCTGCTAGAGCACGCGCCGGCGCTCAGTCCGTGGCTGGAAGTGCCTGAGATGCACCTGCACGACCCCAGCCTGGCCCGGCGCGTTCAGCAGGCGCATCAACGCGGCCTGCAACTGATCTGGCGCGGCGAACCCGGGCAACGCCCGAGCGCCGCCTTGGCCCCCTGCTTTGCGCGCACGATGGTGAGCCTGACGCCCGAGGAAGCGCTGGCCGGCTTGCGGGTGTCGCTGCGCAAACACAACGGCGCTGACGCCGGCCAGCCGGGCAAGCTGACCAGCCCGGTGCGGGCCGATCAGATTTACGAGGCGGTGGCCAGCCGGGTCTTGACCGAGCATTGCCTGGATCAGCAGCGGGCCTGGGGCGTGGCCGGCTGGCCGATGGAGGACGTGTTGCATGGCTATCGGCAGCAAAGAATCCAGCCCGGGCAGCGCGCGATTGTCGGGCTGATCGAAGCCATCGATGCCGATGATTCGGTGGAACATATTGAGCACCTCCTGACCGGGGAACCGATCCTGGCCTATCGCTTCCTGCGTTACACCAATTCGGCCGGCCTGGGCCTGCGCACCGAGATCGAATCGATCCGCCACGGCCTGATGGTGTTGGGCTTGTCCCTGGTTCGGTCCTGGCTGCTGGAACAGTTACCCCATGCCAGCAGTGATCTGAACCTGCAGCCGGTGCGCACTGCCCTGGTGCTGCGGGCCCGGCTGATGGAGCAGCTGCTTGACGCCGGCGATGGCAACGATTTGCGCCGCGAGATTTATCTGTGCGGCCTGCTGTCGCAGATTGACCTGCTGCTGGGCGAACCCCTGCAGGCCGCGCTGGGGCGCCTGCAGCTCCCGGAACGCATCACCGCCGCCATTCTGGGTCATGCCGGGCCTTACACGCCTTACCTGGACCTGGCCGCCGCGCTGGAGTCCCCCCCGACCCAGGCCATCCGCCTGCTCTGCGATTCACATCAGATGAACATCGAAGCGGTCAACCGGGCCCTGTTGCGCACGCTGTCCCAGGCCCGAGCGAAGCCGGCGAAGGGCTTGCTGCTGGGGTAAGCGGTCTCTGATTTAGCTATCAAATCAATAGCTACTTGCACAATAGATGCGGGGGCTAGCGCCCCATTTCTTATAAATCCCTGATTTCTGCGGGCCGTGTGCTGGTTTCAGCGCTAAAGTCAAACGCATGCGCCGACCAACAAACCTCCATGACGACCGCTGAATTCACCGCCTTGCTGGTGTTGACCACCGCGGCCAGTTTCACGCCTGGCCCCAACACCACCCTGTCCACCGCGCTGGCGGCCAATCTGGGGCTGAAGCGGTCACTGCGCTTTGTGCTGGCGGTGCCGGTGGGCTGGGGTCTGCTGTTCAGTCTGTGCGCCGGCGGCGTCGGGGCGCTGGTGGTGGCGCTGCCGCCGCTGCGTATCGGCATTCAGGCCCTTGGGGTAGCGTATCTGGTGTGGCTGGCCGTCAAGCTGGCCCGCTCTGGCGCGTTGGCGCAGGCCGACGCCGCCCAACTCAAGGTCACGTTCTGGCAGGGGGTGATGCTGCAGTTTCTCAATATCAAGGCCTGGATGCTGGCACTCACCGTGGTGGCGGGCTGGCTGGCCGGGCACGAGGACGCCGTGGCCCGGTTTGCCATCATCCTGCCGCTGATGCTGGCGTTTGGCTTGGTGAGCAACCTGACCTACGCCCTGATCGGCTCGCTGTTGCGGACCTGGCTGACTGGCCCCCACCAGTCGGGCCTGCGCTTGCGCTGGTTCAACCGTGGCATGGCCGCCGTGCTGCTGGTCACCGCCGCCTGGATGGCCACGTTTTGACCCCATGACCCCCCCAATGACGCCGCACACACCCAACACCATGAACACCCACGCAACACCGCCCACGCCCTGGCTGCTGGCCCGGCGCGCCGCCAAGATGAACCCCTCGGTGATCCGCGAAATCCTCAAGGTCACCGAGAAACCCGGCATCATCAGTTTTGCCGGTGGCCTGCCCTCGCCCAAGACCTTTCCGGTCGCCGCGTTCGAAGCCGCCTGTGCCAAGGTCTTGCGCGATGACCCGTCCGGCGCGCTGCAATATGCCGCCAGCGAGGGCTTTGGTCCCCTGCGTGACATGGTCGCCGCCGGGCTGCCGTGGCAGGTCGATCCGGCGCAGATTCTGATCACCACCGGCTCGCAGCAAGGGCTGGATCTGGTGGCCAAGGTGCTGGTGGACGCCGGCAGCAAAATTCTGGTGGAGTCGCCCACCTACCTGGGCGCCGTCATGGCCTTCGCCCCGATGGAGCCGGAGGTTGTCAGTGTCGCCAATGATGAGGAAGGCATTGATATCGCCGACCTCAACGCCAAGGCTGGCGGCGCCCGTTTTCTGTACGCCCTGCCGAATTTTCAAAACCCGACCGGACGCACCATGAGCGAAGCGCGCCGTGCCGCACTCAGCGCCGCGGCCGCGCGCCTCGGTCTGCCCCTGATCGAGGACAACCCCTATGGCGACCTGTGGTTTGATACCGCGCCGCCGGCCCCCTTGACCGCGCGCAACCCGGAAGGCTGCATCTACCTGGGCTCGTTTTCCAAAGTGCTGGCGCCGGGCCTGCGGCTGGGCTTTGTGGTGGCGCCGCCAGCGATCTATCCCAAACTGCTGCAAGCCAAGCAGGCGGCCGACCTGCACAGCCCCGGCTTCAACCAGCGCCTGATTGCCGAGGTGATGAAGGACGGTTTTCTGGAGCGCCATGTGCCGACCATCCGCGCCCTGTACAAAGCGCAGCGCGACGCCATGCTCAATGCCCTGGCGCGCGAAATGCCGGTCGGCGACGCGGACGAGACACTGACCTGGAACACGCCCGCCGGCGGCATGTTTCTGTGGGCTCGTTTGCCCCAGGGCATGAACGCGGTGGACCTGTTGCCCTATGCGGTGGCACAAGGCGTGGCTTTTGTGCCCGGCGCGCCGTTTTATGCCGGCAACAGTGACCCGCGCACCCTGCGCCTGTCCTTCGTCACCCCCAGCGTGGCCGAAATTCACCAAGGCGTGGCGGCGCTGGCGGCAGGCATCCAGGCTTATGCAGCCAACCTGAAACAGCACAGCTCATGAGCACCCGCCCCTTCAAACAAGTTGACGTCTTCACGGCCACGCCCTACCTGGGCAACCCGCTGGCGGTGGTGCTGGATGGCACGGGCTTGAGTGACGCGCAAATGCAGCAATTCGCGCACTGGACCAATCTGTCCGAGACGACGTTTGTGCTGCCGCCCAGCCAGGAGGGGGCGGCCGCCGGCGCCGACTACCGCGTGCGCATCTTCACCCCCGGCGGCGAACTGCCGTTTGCCGGACACCCGACGCTGGGCAGCTGCCACGCTTGGCTCGAGGCGGGCGGCCGCCCGCGAGCGTCCGGTGCGGCCGATAGCGTAGCCAACGCGGAAGATGAAATCGTGCAGGAATGCCAAGTCGGCCTGATCCGGATTCGGCGCGACGGCACGCGGCTGGCCTTCTGTGCACCGGCGCTCACGCGCAGCGACCCCAGCCCGGCGCTGCTGGCCCAGGTGGCTGCGGCCCTCGGGCTCAAAACCGATCAAATCGTCGCCGCCCAAATGCTGGACAACGGCCCGGTGTGGCTGGGGCTGCTGCTGGACCGCCCGCAAACGGTGCTGCAACTGAGCCCCGACCATCTGGCGCTCAAGAATTTGGGGCAAAAAGTGGGGGTAGCCAGCGTGGGATATGCGCAACCAGCTACGACTTTAATAGCGCGCTCGAACCGGGAAGCGCGCGCCTTTGGCCCCCGCTCTGCTGACGCCGCAGCCGCATCAGGGGACGCGACTGCGGTCGAAGTGCGCGCTTTTGCCGCCCCCATCGGCGTCAATGAAGACCCGGTCACCGGCAGCTTCAACGCCAGCCTGGCCCAGTGGCTGATCGCTGACGGCCTCGCACCCAGCGCCTATGTGGCAACCCAAGGCACCTGCCTGGATCGCCACGGCCAAGTGCATATTGCGCGGGAGGCCGACGGCCAGGTCTGGGTCGGCGGCAACGCCGTCACCTGCATCGACGGCCAGGTGAATCTGTGACCATGAAGCGGCCCTCACGGCGCGCCATCGAGGCCGCCGCCGTATTCGCGCAAGCGCTACAAAATATATAGCTATCGTCGCATGTGCGACAAGGGCTTCACAGCCATTTGGCTTAGATTCATGGCATGGGAACCCTTTACCTCGTCCGCCATGGCCAGGCTTCGCTTGGCGCCGCCGATTACGACCAATTGAGCGCGCTGGGCCAGCAGCAAAGCGTGCGCCTGGGCCAGTATTTCCGTCAGAAAGGCCTGACGTTCGATGCCGTGCTGACCGGCACCCTGCGCCGCCACACGCAAACCTATGCCGGGATTCGTGAAGGGGCTGGATTGGCGCGGGAGGCGCTGGCTTGGCCGGGTCTGAACGAATACGACAGCGCGGCCGTGATTGCCGCCATTCACCCCCAGCCACTGGAAAAACCGGACACACCGGAGCGCTACCGCCATCACTTTCGCCTGCTGCGCGACGGCCTGACGCAATGGATGAACGGCGTGGTCAGCCCCACTGGCATGCCCAGCTACCGTGAGTTCCAGCTCGGGGTGAGCAGCGCACTGGACCATGTCCGTCAAAACTGCGCCGGCAATGTGCTGCTCGTCTCCAGCGGCGGCCCGATTGCCACCGCCGTCGGCCAGGTGCTGGGCACCACGCCCGAGACCACCATTGCGCTCAACCTGCGCATCCGCAACAGCGCGGTGACCGAGTTCGCCTTCAACCCCAAGCGCCACACGCTGCTGACCTTCAACACCCTGGCGCATCTGGACCATCCCGACTACACGGACTGGATCACCTACGCCTGAGGCGCGCGGCACAACACCGCCCGGCCGCTGGCGTCACGCCGCAGCGGGCGGCTGCACCTGACTACAGCCGGCCCAGGTCCTGGATCGCATCCACCACCATGCCGGTGCCGATGGCGAGCAGCAAAATGTCAGAGGCCACGCGCACATAGCGGTGTCCGGCTGGCGGCGCGCCCAGTTGGATGCTGATGGCCGACGGCAAGCTGTAGTACACGACCTCACGCGGCAACGGTTGCCCGACCGCCCACTTGCGGGCCTGTCCCGGCGGCATGCAGCCGTTGTTCTTCTTGGCCAGCCCGGGCGGGCAGCGGCCCGTGCGGTACTGCTCACCGTAGTAGTTGCGCACCAGCGTGCGCTGGTCCTCGCGGAAATGCCCTTCCACCCGGTCCGACTTGGCTTGCGGACCTGGCGCTGACTGCTGATGACGCGTCTCACGCGTCTGCTCTGGGCGGCCATGCGCCGCCCGTGGCGCCGGCTGACCCTGCATGTCGCTTTGCTCGGACTTGCCGTGCTTGCCGCCGCCGGCCCAGTCCGGCTTGTCGGCCATCGCCCCCGCCGTGGTCAGCAGACCCGCGAGTAGAAGTGCCAGCGCCCGGCCCGGTTTGATTTGAGTGGTGTTCATCGTGAACCTTTGAATAATTAAAGGGAAGGTGACGTTAGAAATGTGCATTCATCCTGCTCCAGCAGCATACCGACGGCGCCCATCGCGCGACGTAGGACAGTGCCCCGACTCCGTGTCTGACGATGCCGGCGTCGGCCGGTCAGGCGCAAGAGCTCGAATAACCGGCGTCGGTCGGGGCCGATCCGCCTCAAGACCCCTGGCGCTCAGCTAGCGCGAAGCCGGTTCGGGGCTGGCGACCAGGGTGTTCAAGGGCAAGCGGTCCAGTTCGGCCAGCAGCCGGGCCAAGCCTCGCCCCGCGGCCTCCACCACGGCGCGCCCTTTGTCGGCGCTGGCGGCGGCGGCGTTGCCGACCGCACCGGCCGTGTTGTAGTCCTGCGTTTGCCAGCCGAGCTTGGCGCTTGTGCCGTTGCCCAGAATGGCAAACTTGTTCGCCCGGTCTTGCGAGGTCGAGTGAAAGTTTTGCGCCTGCGCCATGTCCACATGCGCCGGATCGAGCGCCAGCATCATCGAGGTTTCAACGTCACCGGCATGAATGCCGAAACGGTGTTCGTCAGCACTGAACAAGGCATTGAGGTCCTGGCCCTGGGCGTCCAGCAGCGGCAGGTTGAACCAGCTGACGCTGTACACCAGCAGATCCAGGCGCGCACGCAGATCGCGCGCCACCAGGTCCATCACGCTGACCTGGCCGCCGTGCGCATTGAACAGCACCAGCTTGCGGATGCCGGCGGCCGCCACCGACTCGCCGATATCGGTCCACAGCCGCAGAATCGTCTCGGCCTTGAGGGTGAGCGTGCCGGGAAAGCGCGCGTGCTCCGGGCTCAGGCCGACGGCTTGCGTTGGCAGGAACAGCACGTTCAAGTCCGGCGCCAGGTGCGGCAGCGCTGCGGCCACCACACCGTCCACCAGCACGGTGTCCACACTCAGCGGCAGATGTGGGCCATGCTGTTCGGTTGCCGCCACCGGCAGCACGGCAATGGTGTGCGCCGCCTGGCCGGTGGCGATGCGCTGAGCAAAGTCCTGCGTGGTGAGATCGGCCCAGAATCGGGAGGGGGTGGTCATGGTCTGATCCTGGCGCGTGGGGATGGAATGAAGGGACTGGGGCGCGGCGTGCGATTCAGGCTTTTTTCAGAAAACACGCCTTCAGCATGAAGCTGCCGGCGTCCATCTTGCAATCGACTTCATGGTCACCGTCCACCAGACGGATGCTTTTCACCTTGCTGCCTTTTTTCAGCACGGTGGACGAGCCTTTGACCTTCAAGTCCTTGATCAGGATGACCGCGTCGCCATCGGCCAGCGGCTTGCCATTGGCATCCTTGATGACGGCGCTGCCGTCGTCGCTGTCGTCGGCAGGCGCGGCAGCGGGCCATTCATGGCCGCAATCGGGACACACATAGTTATCGCCATCCTGGTAGGTGTTTTCCAGGGTGCACTGGGGGCAGGGAGCTAGATTTTGCATAGCGGGTATTTTCAACCATGGCGGACAGGCGCGACCTGCTGGGCCGATAAATGCCGCTCCTGGCGCGGCGCCAGCGTCTTGCCCGCCGGGCTGGGGGGTGCAGCGCGCCTGGGCAACAGTCCCTGCAAGGCTCGCGGACTGGCGCGTGCGCCGCTGCTCACATAGTCGGCCAGCAGCGCTTGTTGCACGGTCGGTACCGCCAGCCCAGCACGGGTGCAAAGGTAGTCAAACAGTGCGTCCACCAGCGCCTCCGGCGACAGGCCGCTGGTCTTGCCGCTGTTTTGCCACAGCCAGTCGGCAAACCCGAGAAAGGCATAAAACGGTGAATGCACGGTGCCAACGGCGGCGGTGTCGTTGGCACCTGGATCAGCCCCGGTGGCTGCGCCCGCCCGCAACAACAAATCCAAGGTTTGCTGGAAGCGCCCGGAGTTGGCGACCAGATCCCAATAGCGCGCGAAGCGGGTAAAGCGCTGCAGCGTGGCGGCGTCCACCGCCCCGGTCTGTCGCACCGTGTAGGGCGGAGCGGCGTCGTACACCATGCCGTAGGCGGCGGTGTGGCGGGCAATCGGGGTGCCACGCAGCCGCTTCAAGATGCCGAGCTGGATTTCGTGCGGCCCCAGCGCGTGCAGGCGGTCAAAGCCGGTGGCAAAACTGGCCAGCGTTTCGCCCGGCAGACCAAAGATCAGATCGGTGTGCAAATGCGCCTGGCTGTTGTTGACCAGCCAGCGCAAATTGGCCTCCGTCTTCTCGTTGTCCTGCTTGCGCGAGATGCGCTGCTGCACCTCGACATTGAAGCTCTGGATGCCGACCTCAAACTGCAGCACGCCGGGCGGGAACTGCGCAATCATGGCCTTGAGGCGATCCGGCAGCTGGTCGGGGATGACCTCAAAATGGACGAACAAATCGTCTGCCAGCCGATCCAGAAAAAACTGCAGGATGCGCACCGAGGCGTCGATCTTCAGATTGAAGGTGCGATCGACAAACTTGAAGTTGCGCGCGCCGCGCCGGTACAGACCCTGCAATTCCGCCAGGAAGGCGTCCAGCTCAAAGGCCCAGGCGGTCTTGTCGAGCGAACTCAGACAGAACTCGCACTTGAACGGACAGCCGCGCGAGGCTTCGACGTAGAGCAGGCGGTGCGCCAGGTCGGCGTCGCTGTACTCGGCATAGGGCAGCGCAATCTGCTCCAGCGGCGGCTGCTCGCCGGCCATCACCTTCATCAGCGGCTGCGGCCCGTGCAGCAGGGCACGACACAGTTTGGGAAAGCTGACATCGCCCCAACCGGTGATGACATGGTCCGCCAGGCGCACGATGTCCTGCTCGTCCACTTCATGGCTGACCTCCGGCCCGCCCAGCACCAGCTTGACGGCGGGGCGGGCGGCTTTGAGCAATCTGATGACTTCACAGGTTTGGGTGACGTTCCAGATATAGACGCCAAAGCCGATGATCTGTACCGTGCCCGCCTGTGGCTCACCCAGCGTCAACAGCAACTCGTCCACCAGTTCTTGCGGCTGGCGCGCAATCGTGAACTCGCGCAGCGCCGTTTGGGGCTTCAAGTCGCCCATATTGGCCAGCAGGTAACGCAAGCCCAGCGAGGCGTGGATGTACTTGGCGTTCAGGGTGCACAGGACGATGGCGGGCGTGGCGGGTGGCGCGGCGGGTTGGGCGTGAGGCATGCCGGCATTATCAAACCAGGAGCAAAGAACAGTTCAAGAAGCGCGAAGATGACCTCTGGCGTGCCGCCCCAAAACCCGCTTTGGGGTTTTTGGGGCCTCAGGAAAGTTCGCAACAAAGTACGCAAATCAGTTGGAATAAATCGATTAAATATTAATTTAATCAACTATTTACAAACGCCTTGGAGTTGGCAAAAATATAGGCATGCACACGAACCCCCACCAGTTTGAGCCCCTACTGCCATCCGACGCGCGCATTGAGCCGCTGCTGACCAAGGCACACGACCTCTCCAGACTGGCCACCACCTTGGCGGGCACCCGCGTGCCGCCTGAATTGCGCAGCCTGCTGCGCAGCATGAACTCGTACTACACCAACCGCATTGAGGGCCAGCACACGCGGCCGCATGAGATTGATCAGGCCTTGCGGCAAGACTTCGCCAAAGATGCCCTGCTTGCCGCCAAACAGCGTTTGGCCGTGGCCCATATCGAGGCGGAGGGCGTGTTGGAGACACGTTACCGCGGCACTGCTGGCGCGCGCGCCCTGTACACGGTGGATGCGGTGCTGGACATGCACCGGGAACTGTTTGGCCGCCTACCCCCGGCGGATCTGCTGACTTCAGAAAGCGAGCCCATCGTGCCGGGACAGTTGCGTAGGCGTGAGGTCACGGTGGGCCAGCATGTGGCGCCGGCCCATGCCAGCGTGCCGCAGTTTCTGGCGCGTTGGGCCAGCTTTTATGGCGATGTGCGGCGCGGCGAGGCGGCGCTGGTGGCCATGGCTTGCGCGCACCAGCGCCTGGGCTGGATTCACCCGTTTATTGACGGCAACGGGCGGGTCATGCGACTACACACCCACACGCTGCTCAGCGCCATGGGCTACACCGGGGGGCTGTGGTCGCCGCTGCGCGGATTCGCGCGCAGCACGGAGCGCTATTACGCGCTGCTGGCCGATGCCGACAGCCTGCGTCGTGGCGACCTGGATGGACGCGGTAACCTGAGCGAACAAGCGCTGATGGCCTGGATTGACTATGTGCTGGACACCTGCCTGGACCAAGTCAGCTTCATGGGCGGCATGCTGGACTTTGCGAGCATGAAGGCACGCATTGAGGCTTGCCTGGTGTTTGAGGCCACAGTGGTGAAGCAGGGGGTGCGGCAGGAATCATTGCGCGGGCTGCACTATCTTTTTCTCAGCGGTGAGGAAATGACGCGGGGTGATTTCAAGTCGATGCTGGGCATGAGTGACCGTGGTGCCACCGACGCCTTGGGGGCGTTGGTCAAGCGCGGACTGCTCAAGTCGGACTCGCCGCAGGGCAGGGTTCGGTTTGGGCTACCACAGCATGCCCTGCGCTTTCTTTTTCCGCACTTATGGCCAGAGGCCGAGGCCGAGGCCGATGCTGCCAACCTCTAAGCGAGGCATGCCGGTATTATCAAAGCATGACGCAAGACCTTTTCCGCCAGGACGCTTATCTGACCGAATGCACCGCCACGGTCACCGCCATCACGCCTCAGGGTATCGTGCTGGACCGCAGCGTGTTTTACCCGCTGGGCGGCGGCCAGGCCGGTGACACCGGCGTGCTGGTGCTGGCCGATGGCGTTGAGATTACGATTGGCGACACCCGCAAGGGCAAGGCGGAAGACGGCAGTTTTACAGATGAAATCTGCCACTTGCCCGCGCCGGAATTAGTCAGTCAGCTACTGAATCAGGAGCAGACCGCCGGGATCAGACTGGCGGTGGGCGACCCGGTCACGGCCCGCATCGACTGGGCGCGCCGTTTGCGCCTGATGCGCTTTCACACCACCACCCACCTGCTGTGCCATCTGGTGCCGCAGTTGGTGAACGGCTGCTCCATCACGCCCGACTACGCGCGGCTGGACTTCAACATGACCGACGCGCTGGACAAGGAGGCGCTGACCGCCGGCATTGCCCGGCTCGTGGCGGCGGCCCTGCCGATTGCTGTTGGCACCATCACCGACGCCGAACTGGACGCCAATCCGGCGCTGGTGAAGAGCATGTCGGTGCAACCGCCGCGCGGCAGCGGGCAAATTCGCACGATTCGGATCGGTACCGCCGACCTGATCGACCTGCAGCCCTGCGGCGGCACGCATGTCGCCAACACGGCAGAAATTGGTCCGATCATCGTCACCAAAATAGAAAAGAAGTCCGCCAGCACCCGGCGTGTGGTGCTGGGCTTTGCCGCATGAGCCGCGGCCAAGTCAAGAACGCCACCGGCGACTCCTTCTTTGTCTGGGAGGGCGCTGTGCTGGTGGTCAACATTCTGGGCAAACCCAGCGCGGCCAAGGACGCCATCGGCAAGCCCAAGGGCACGCAACTCAAGGTCAGCGTGACCGCCGCCCCGGTGGCGGGCAAGGCCACCGACCATATGCTGCGCTTTCTGGCGCCGCTGTTTGGCGTGGCCGTGAGCGACATTGAGGTGGTGTTTGGCCGCGAGAACGTGAACAAGCAGTTGCGCATCACGGCGCCGAAGAAGCTGCCCGCCGTGTTTGCGCAAGCGTCCCTGCTCCCTGACGACGATTGACAGCACACCACCACCCTGGAACTTTGCTCGCTTGCGCCACTCCGATATTGCAATGACATCTTATAAATTCCCCCATCGCCTGCTATTTGCTACATTTTTAATAGCTACTTTCGCAATATCCACGGGGGCTAGAGCCCAAAATACCTCTAAATCGGTGGTGACCAGCGAACAGGTGCGCGCCGAACTGCTGGCGCACGCGCCGGACGGCGCCACTCCCGGCAAGACGGTGTGGGTCGGGTTGCAACTGACCCACCAGCCGGAGTGGCACACCTACTGGAAGAACTCGGGTGACTCCGGCCTGCCCACCGCGCTGCAGTGGACGCTGCCAGCGGGCGTGACGGCGGGCGACATTGCCTGGCCGGTGCCAAAGAAAATTCCGATTGGCAACCTGGCCAACTACGGTTACGAGGGCACCGTGCTGCTGCCGGTGCCGCTCACCATCACGCCGGATTTCAAGCCCTCGCTGCTGAACAGCGAGATCGAGATCAAACTCAAGGCCAGCTGGCTGGTGTGCCGCAAGGAATGCATTCCCGAGGAAGGCGAATTTGCCCTGCGTGTGCCGCTCCGGGGATCGACCGCGCTCAACGCGGCTGCCTTTGCGGCCAGCCAACTGGCGCAGCCGCGCCCCTTGGCTGGCGAGAGCCGGGTGACGCTGGACGGCCCCAACCTGCAGGTATCGGTGGCCGGCCTGCCAGCGGCGCTGCAGGGCAAGACGCTGGAGCTGTTTCCGGAAACGCCCGAGGTCATCGAAACCGCGGCCCCGTGGACGCAGCTCTGGCAGGGCGCGCTGTGGACGGCGAGCGTGCCGCTGTCCAGCCAGCGCAGCCAAAGCCCCGCGGTGATGCCGCTGGTGCTGGTCACGGAGGCCGACGGCGAACGCCGCGGCTTTGTAACCCAGGCCAAGGTGGTGGGCAACTGGCCCGAGGTGGCGGCGCCGCAGGAGGTGTCGCCGGCGCTGGCAGCCGCGCTCCAGGCCAACGTCAGCGCCGCGACTTCAGCCGGCGGCGGCGGCGCGTCGCTGGGCCTGTGGGCGGCCGTGCTTGGTGCCCTGCTGGGCGGTCTGATCCTTAACCTGATGCCCTGCGTGTTCCCGATCCTGGCCATCAAGGTGATGAGTTTCACCAAGCATGCCGGCGACCGGCGCGGTCACCGCATCAGCGGCCTGGCCTACACCTTGGGGGTGGTGCTCTCCTTCCTGGCGCTGGGGGCGCTGATGCTGGGCCTGCGCAGTGCCGGCGAGCAACTCGGCTGGGGCTTTCAGCTGCAGGCACCCGCGGTGGTGGCGGCGCTGGCGCTGTTGTTCACGGTGATGGGCTTGAACCTGGCCGGGCTGTTTGAATTTGGCCAGTTTCTGCCCAGCCGCCTGCTGCTGCTGGAGTCGAAAAATCCAGCCGCCAACGCGTTTTTGTCGGGCGTGCTGGCAGTGGCGGTGGCCTCGCCTTGCACCGCGCCGTTCATGGGGGCGTCGCTCGGGCTGGCGCTGGGTTTGCCCGCGCTGCAGGCCTTGCTGATTTTTGCCGCCATCGGGGTCGGCATGGCGCTGCCGTACCTGGCCGCCAGCCTGATCCCGGCGGTGGCCCGGCTGCTGCCGCGCCCCGGCATGTGGATGGACACCTTCCGCCGCGCCATGGCGTTCCCGATGTTCGCCACCGTGGTCTGGCTGGTGTGGGTGCTGGGCCAGCAAAGTGGCATTGACGGTGCGGCGGCCCTGCTGGCGCTGCTGGTGGCGCTGAGCCTGGTGATCTGGTCGCTCACCTTGAAGGGACGCGGCCGGCTGGCAATTGCTACTATTTCAATAGCTATCTTCGCCCTGTTGACGGGGGCTATTGGCCAAAATGTCTTGCAACTGGTAGAAACCACCCCAGTGGCGAGCAGCCATGAGCGCTGGCAGGCCTGGGCGCCCGGCCGGGTCGAGCAGGTACTGGCCACCGGTGCACCGGTGTTTGTGGACTTCACCGCCGCCTGGTGCGTGACCTGCCAGTACAACAAGAAAACCACGCTGGCCGACGCCGCGGTGCTGGCCGACCTGGACGCCAAAAAGGTCACGCTGCTGCGCGCCGACTGGACCCGGCGCGACCCCGCCATTACCGCAGCCTTGAGTGCGTTGGGCCGCAACGGCGTGCCGGTGTACGTGCTGTACCAAAATGGCCACGCACCGGTGGTGCTGTCGGAGATTTTGAGTGTGGACGAAGTGCGCGCGGCACTGGCTAGGCTGTAAGCGGCGATTGGGCGCCGGCCCTTTATCATGCGGCTATGACTGAAACCGCCGACATCCAGCATATTCTCAATACTTGCCGCACCGTGGCCGTGGTGGGCCTGAGCCCCAAGCCGCAGCGTGCCAGTTTTGACGTGGCGCGCTACATGCAGGCGCAGGGCTGGCGCATCATTCCGGTCAATCCGGTGGCCGCCGCCAGCGGCATGCCGATCCTGGGCGAACCGGTCTATGCCAGCCTGAGCGAAGCCGCGCAGCACGAGACGATCGACCTGGTCAATGTGTTCCGCAATGCCGAAGACGTGCCACCGGTGGTGCAGGAGGCCATCGCCATTGGTGCCCCGGCCCTGTGGCTGCAACTCGGCATTGAAAATGCAGCAGCCGCAGCTGCTGCGCGAGCCGCCGGTCTGCGGGTGGTGCAGGACAAATGCCTGAAGGTGGAACACGCGATTGCGCAATAAGCGCGGTTGCGCTTGCGGCGACAATTGGGGCATGAATACACCGGCCCCCACCAGCGCATTTGCGCCTCTCAAGAACGACACCTTCATCCGCGCCTGCCTGCGCCAGGCCACGGACTACACCCCGGTCTGGCTGATGCGCCAGGCCGGCCGCTATCTGCCCGAGTACCGCGCCACCCGCGCCAAAGCCGGCAGCTTCATGGGTCTGGCCACCAACACCGACTACGCCACCGAAGTCACGCTGCAGCCGCTGGAGCGCTACCCGCTGGACGCGGCGATTCTGTTCAGCGACATCCTGACCGTGCCCGACGCCATGGGCCTGGGCCTGAGTTTTGCCTTGGGCGAAGGCCCGAAGTTTGCCCACCCGGTGCGGGACGAAGCCGCCGTGGCCAAGCTGACCGTGCCCGACATGGACAAGCTGCGTTACGTATTTGACGCCGTCACCTCGATCCGCCACGCGCTGAATGGCCGGGTGCCACTGATTGGCTTCTCCGGCAGCCCCTGGACGCTGGCCTGCTACATGGTGGAAGGCGCCGGCTCGGACGACTACCGGCTCGTCAAGACCATGCTGTACAGCCGCCCCGACCTGATGCACAAGATGCTGCAAATCAACGCCGACGCGGTGGCGCTGTATCTCAACGCGCAGATTGAAGCCGGCGCGCAGGCGGTGATGATTTTCGACAGCTGGGGCGGCGTGCTGGCCGATGGCGCCTTTCAGGAATTCAGCCTGGCCTACACCGCCCGGGTGCTGGCGCAGGTGAAGAAAGAGCACAACGGGGTGCGCATCCCCAGCATCGTGTTCACCAAGGGCGGCGGCCTGTGGCTGAAAGACATGGGCCAGCTCGACTGCGACGTGCTGGGGCTGGACTGGACGGTCAACCTGGCCAAGGCGCGCGCCCTGGTCGGCCAGCATAAAGCCTTGCAAGGCAATATCGACCCCAACGTGCTGTTTGCGTCACCCACGCAAATTGAGGCCGAAGTGGCCAAGGTGTTGACCAGCTTTGGCACGCCGCACACCGGCGCGGGCACCGGCCCCACGCATATTTTCAATCTGGGGCATGGCATAAGTCAGCACACACCCCCCGACCATGTGGCGTCGTTGGTGCAAGCGGTGCATGCGCACTCGCGCCAGATGCGTGCCTGATTTTTAAGGTCGGAACGCCTAACATCGTTTTGGTGCGATTCTGGTTGGTGCTGACTGACTTATGCACAAAATTTTTGTTGCACTGCGCAAGATATCCCCCACGCGGGGGAACCCTGCTATTAAACCAATAGCGACGGTAAGTTATTGATTTATAACGATTTTCAAAATTTGCTTTTTTTGTGGGCAATCCAGCAAAGGCCTTGATTGGTAAGGGTTTGAAGCCACTCAAGGCAATCTATCAACAAAGTTATCCACAGAAATTCTGGATATAGGTCAATTCTTTTATGAATCAAAGACTTATGCGAACTTTCGCAAGTTCACATCAACTTGGCATCGCAACGCCCACGTTGGCATGAGCCACTGGCTGCCCGTTCTGCTGCACACCCCGGCCCACAGCCAGCTGGCCGGCCCCTTGACGTATTTGAGTGAGCAGCCACTCGCCGCCGGCACGCTGGTGCGCGTGCCACTGGGCCAGCGCGAGCTGCTGGGCCTGGTGTGGGACGCCCCAGCGGATGCCAGCGCCGGCAGCTTGGACCCAGACAAACTGCGCCCCATCGCTGGCACCCTGGACGGCCTGGCGCCACTGTCAGCGGCCTGGCGCCAGTTGGTGACCTTTGCCGCCCACTATTACCAGCGCTCCGCCGGCGAAGTGGCGCTGGCGGCCCTGCCGCCCCAGTTGCGCGACCTGAACACGCTGCAACTGGCACGCCGCCTCAAACGCCACGCCAGCGCCGCTGCATCCGCGTCAGCCGATCACTCAGATGCTACTGTTTCAGTAGCAATAACCGCAGAACAGACGGGGGCTATCGCCCGATTTGATGCTGAAGCCGGACCGTTTTTGCTGTTCGGGGCCACCGGCAGCGGCAAGACCGAGGTGTATTTACACAGCGTGCAGCAGCTGCTGGCGCGTGACCCGAGCGCCCAGGCGATGGTGATGGTGCCAGAAATCAACCTGACGCCGCAGCTGGAAGCCCGCTTCATGGCGCGCTTCAACCCGCTCTACGGCGACACCGCGGTGGTCGCGCTGCACAGCGGCATGACGCCGGCGCAGCGCCTAAAAAGCTGGCTGGCTGCCCACAGCGGAGTGGCGCGCATCGTGCTGGGCACGCGCATGGCGGTGTTTGCGTCGATGCCGCAGCTCCGGCTGATCATCGTGGACGAAGAACACGACCCCAGCTACAAGCAGCAGGAGGGCGCGCGCTACTCGGCACGCGATCTGGCGGTGTACCGCGGCCGGCTGGAAGACGCCAAAGTGCTGCTGGGCTCGGCCACGCCGTCGCTGGAGAGCTGGCACCACAGCCGCCCCGCCAGCGAGGGCGGCCGCTACGTCCGACTGGAGATGCCCAGCCGCATCGGCGCCAACGCCGCCCTGCCGCTGGTGCGCCGGGTGGACATGAACCACCAGCCCAAGAAATGTGTGTTTGCGCCGCCGCTGCTCAAGGCCATTGAAGAACGGGTGGCGCGCGGCGAACAGAGCATGGTGTTCCTGAACCGGCGTGGTTATGCCCCGGTGCTGCATTGCGCCGATTGCGACTGGAAAAGCGAGTGCCCGCACTGCAGCGCCTTCCGGGTGTTTCACAAGATCGACCGCACGCTGCGCTGCCACCACTGCGGCTTTGCGGAGCGGGTGCCACGCGCCTGCCCGGCCTGCGGCAACCCCGACATCGCCCCGCTGGGCCGCGGCACCGAGCGGCTGGAAGAACACCTGGCCGAGCTGTTGGCGGGGGTACGCCGCCCGAATTCGGTGTCGGAGCAATGGCCGGACGGCGAGCCGGTGCGCATTGCCCGCATCGACGCCGACACCACCAAACTGAAAGGCGAACTGGAGTCGCAACTGGCGCGGGTGCACTCGGGCGAGATCGATGTGCTGGTCGGCACGCAAATGATTGCCAAAGGGCATGACTTTCGCCGCATCACACTGGTGGCGGCGGTCAACCCCGACAACGCGCTGTTTTCCAGCGACTTCCGGGCACCCGAGCGCCTGTTCAGCCTGCTGATGCAGGCGGCCGGGCGCGCCGGGCGCGACGCCGACATCAGCGGCCAGAGCGAGATGTGGGTGCAGACCTTTCACCCGAA
This sequence comes from Rhodoferax sp., assembly GCA_036835225.1. GTDB lineage: Bacteria > Pseudomonadota > Gammaproteobacteria > Burkholderiales > Burkholderiaceae_C > Rhodoferax. The sequence continues at coordinate 40,721 of DAITMI010000008.1, forward strand.
ACACCCGCTGTTTGAGGCGCTGAAGCGGCACGACTACCCGGCCTTCGCCGCGGAACAACTGAAAGAGCGCGAGCAGGCCGGCATGCCGCCGTTCAGTTTTCAGGCGCTGGTGCGGGCCGAGGCGCGCACGCAAGAGGTGGCGCAGGGCTTTTTAACGGCGGCCAGCGCGGCGGCCGCGGAAATGCCCGATGCCGCGCAGCTGCTGCCCCCTATCACCTTGTACCCGGCGGTGCCGATGAGCATGCAGCGCGTGGCCAATGTGGAGCGCGCCCAGATGCTGGTGGAGAGCCCGTCGCGTGCGGCGCTGCAGCGCTTCTTGAGCGCCTGGCAGGTGGTGCTGCACGCCACCCGGCAGCAACCCGCGGCCAAGGGCCTGATCCGCTGGGCGGTGGACGTGGACCCGCTGGCGATTTGACGCCAACGGCCAGCCGGCTGGCCCTATAAACCGAGCGCCTTGCGCACACCGGCGCCGTAGGCCGGGTCGGCCTGGCTGCAGTTGCCAATGTGGCGCTCTTTGACCTCCAGCGGCGCATCACCCATGGCGCGCGCCGTGTTGTCAAACAGCAGCTGCTGCTGCGCCGGTGTCATCAAGCGGAACAGCGCGCCGGGCTGCGAATAGTAGTCAGTGTCTTCGCGGTGATTCCAGTGGGCAGCCACGCCCGCCAGCGCCAGCGGCGGCTCGCGGAAGTCGGGTTGCTCCTGCCATTCGTTATAGCTGTTGGGCTCATAGCCCAGCGTGCTGCCGAAGTTGCCATCGACCCGCATCGCCCCATCGCGATGAAAATGGTGGAAGGGGCACTTGGGTGCATTGACCGGGATCTGGTAGTTGTTCACCCCCAGCCGGTAGCGCTGGGCGTCGCCATAGGAGAACAGCCGCCCCTGCAGCATCTTGTCGGGCGAGAAGCTGATGCCCGGCACCACATTGGCCGGATTGAACGCGGCCTGCTCGACATCGGCAAAGTAGTTGGCCGGGTTGCGGTTCAGTTCGAACTCGCCGACCTCGATCAGCGGATAGTCGCCCTTGGGCCAGACCTTGGTCAGGTCGAACGGGTGGTACGACACCTTGGCCGCATCCGTCTCGGGCATGATCTGCACGAACAGCTTCCAGCGCGGAAATTCCTTGCGCTCGATCGCGTCGTAGAGATCGCGCTGTGAACTCTCGCGGTCCTTGCCGACCAGTTTCGTCGCCTCTTCATCGCTCAGGTTCTTGATGCCTTGCTGGGTGACAAAGTGAAATTTAACCCAGTGACGTTCATGCTTCGCACTGATGAAGCTGAAGGTGTGCGAGCCGAAGCCGTGCATGTGACGGTAGCCCGCCGGGATGCCGCGGTCACTCATGATGATGGTGACCTGGTGCAGTGCCTCGGGCAACGAGGTCCAGAAATCCCAGTTGTTCTTGGCGCTGCGCAAGTTGCTGCGCGGGTCGCGCTTGACCGCGTGATTCAGGTCCGGGAACTTGAGCGGATCGCGCATGAAGAACACCGGCGTGTTGTTGCCGACCAGGTCCCAGTTGCCTTCCTCGGTGTAGAACTTCATCGCGAAGCCACGGATGTCGCGCTCGGCATCGGCGGCGCCGCGTTCGCCCGCCACGGTGGAGAAGCGCACGAACATATCGGTCTTCTTGCCGATTTGCGAAAAAATCTTGGCCTTGGTGTAGCGGGTGATGTCATGCGTCACCGTGAAAGTGCCAAACGCACCGGAACCCTTGGCGTGCATGCGCCGCTCCGGGATCACCTCGCGGTCGAAGTGAGCGAGCTTTTCGAGAAACCAGACATCCTGCAGTAATTGCGGACCCCGCGGGCCAGCGGTCAGCACGTTCTGGTTGTCGGGGACCGGCGCGCCGGCAGTGGTGGTCAATACGGGGCAAACGGGTTTGCGGCTCATGGTGAACTCCTGGGTTAAATCAACGGCAACATTCACTCTAATCAGCCACCATCAATAGATCAAGGTAATTTAACTGAATAGATTAATAGCAATTAGCTATGAATGACAACGAGGGCAGCAGACCTGAAGTAACGCCAACCCGCCGGCCCCCGAAGATCCGGTCGATATGTATCAATGTGTATCCGTACCCTAGAATGGCTCGGGTGGCCCGGGATAACCGGGTCCTTTGCACCCTCTACCAATTAAGGAGCTTCCCATGAGAATGTTGCGCGGTTTGTTGTTGTCTCCCATCGCCTCGGTGCTGGCTTGCGGAGCGGCGTTCGCCGGTGATGCGGATTTCACCCTGCTGAATCGCACGGGCTATACGCTGCGCGAGGTCTATGTTTCGCCGTCAAACAAGAATGCCTGGGGCAACGACCGCATGGGCCAGGGCTACCTTGACAACGGCAAGTCCCGTCTGTTCCGGTTTTCCGACAAGAGCTCCTGCAAACAGGATCTGAAAGTGGTCTTCGATGACGACGAATCAGAAGTGATTTGGGAAGATTTTGACCTGTGCGAGATCAGCAAGATCACGCTCAAGTACAACCGAAAAAGCCGCGAAGTGTCGGCCGATACCGAGTAAGACGCTCCTTGTGCAAGCGCCCCCTCGGGGGCGTTTTCCTTTTGTCAGGGCTCAAGCGGTGAAGGGCGAGACCGACCCGTACGACCGGATCGGCGGTGGCGAAAAGGCGTTCAGTGCCTGCAGCGGCAACAGCTGCAGCATCGTGGCGTCGGATTGGAGTTAATAAAAAACATGCATTTCACGTCAGCAGCGTCACCGCCAACGAAAAAGTCACAAACGCCGCCGCCGTGGACACCAGAATGATGCGGGCAATGCGGCCGTTGTCGGCGCCAAAGCGCTCCGCCAGCAGCGACACGTTGCTGGCACTCGGCAGCGCCGCCACCAGCACCATGACCGTCAGCGCAAACTTATCCAAAGGCACCCCCAGCGCGACCGCCGCCGCCCCGACCAGCAGCACCAGCAGCGGATGCACCAGCAGCTTGATGGCCGCCACCGGCACGTAGTCGCGCAGTGGAATCGGCGCATGGTTGTGCAGGGCGGCCAACATCTGCGAGCGTGCCAGCACAGCGCCAATGGTGAAGAGGGCCACCGGCGAGGCGGCATCGGCCAGCAGGCCCACGGTTTGCATCACCGGCTGGGGCAACGCCAGGCTCACCGCCGAGGCCAGCCCGCCCAGCAGAATGGCCCAGGGCATGGGATTGGTGGCGACGCCCTTCAGGGCCTTTTTGACCGCTTTGCTCGCGCCATGCTCATCCGCCCCATCCAGCCGGGACAACGCAATGCACAGCGAGGTGGTGATCACCATGTCCACCACGATGGTCACAATGGCCGGCCCGGCCGCCTTCGGGCCCAACAGGGCCACCAGCAGCGGCACGCCCATGAAGCCGGTATTCGGGAATGCCGCCACCAGCGCGCCAAACGCGGCGTCGTTCCAGCCGATGCGCCGGTTCAGGCTGATCGCCACGGCAAACGCCACCATCACCAGCGCGCACAGCAGATAGGTCAGGAACACGCCGCCATCCAGTAGCTGCGCCAGCGGCGTGGTGGAGCCAAAGCGGTACAGCATGCAGGGCAGGGCAAAAAACAGCACGAAGCTGTTCAGACCGGGAATCGCCTCCAGCGGCAACATGCGCCGGCGCGCCGCCATGTAGCCGGCCAGCACCAGGGCGAAGAAGGGAAAGGTAATTAAGAGGATTTGCAGCACGACGGGTATTGTCCCAGCAGTTGGGTGGGAACTGACGCGTCTGTATGATTCCCGGCTTCGCCCAAAGTATCTGAATGTCAGCTCCCCCCTCCCCCGCGTCCACCGGCCTGAACCTGGCCCAACAAGAAGCCGTCAATTTCATGCACGGCCCCTGCCTGGTGCTGGCCGGCGCCGGCTCCGGCAAGACGCGGGTCATCACCCACAAAATTGGCCGCCTGATCCAGGCCGGGCTGGCGCCGAGCCGCATCGCCGCCATCACCTTCACCAACAAGGCCGCCAGCGAGATGCGCGAACGCGCCAAGGGCCTGATTGGCCGCGCCGCCAAGGAGGTGGTGATCTGCACCTTTCACGCCTTGGGCGTGCGCATGCTGCGCCAGGATGGCGAGGCGCTGGGCCTGAAAAACAACTTCTCCATTCTGGACACCGACGACGTCACCAGTATCCTGAAAGATGCCGGTGGCACGGTGGACGCCGCCACCGCCCGCTCCTGGCAATGGGTCATCAGCGGCTGGAAGAGCCAGGGGCTCAATGCCGAGGGTGCGGCCGCGCTGGCCCAGGATGACAACGAGCGCATCATCGCCCGCGTCATGGCGCATTACGAAGAGCGGCTCACCGCCTACCAAAGTGTCGACTTTGACGACCTGATCAGCCTGCCGCTCAAACTGCTACAAAATCATGAGCAGGTCAGGCAACGTTGGCAAGGGCTGATGGGCCATGTTCTCGTGGATGAATACCAGGACACCAACGCCACGCAGTACGAGGTGCTGAAGCTGCTGGTCGGCGGCAACCCGGCCGCCGGGGCGCGCTTTACCGCCGTGGGCGACGACGACCAGTCGATCTACGGCTGGCGCGGCGCCACGCTGGACAATTTGAAGAAGCTGCCGATTGACTTCCCGTCCCTGAAAGTCATCAAGCTGGAGCAAAACTACCGCTCCACGTCCGCCATCCTGCGTGCCGCCAACAACGTGATCGGCCCCAACCCGAAGCTGTTCCCGAAGAACCTGTGGAGCGATCTGGGTGAAGGCGAGCCGGTGCGCGTGGTCGATGCCGACAGCGAAGAGCACGAGGCCGAACGCACCGTGGCCCGCATCCAGAGCCTGCGCGCCGGTGGCCTGCCGCACGGTGGGCCGCAGTACCAGGAGTTCCGGCACTTCGCCGTGCTGTACCGCGCCAACCACCAGGCCAAGACCTTTGAGAAAGCCTTGCGCAAGGCGCAGATCCCGTACAAGGTGTCGGGCGGCACCAGCTTCTTCGACCGCGCGGAGATCAAGGATTTGTGCGGCTGGTTCCGGCTGTGGATCAACAACAACGACGACCCGGCCTTTTTGCGCGCGGTGACGACACCGAAGCGCGGCATTGGCCACCAGACGCTCAGCGCTTTGGGCGTGTTTGCGAGCAAATACAAAGTGAGCCTGTTCGAGGCTTTGTTTTCGTCGTCGCTGGGCAGCCTGCTGAGCACCAAAGCGGTCGGCAGCCTGCACGAGTTTGGCCGCTACGTGAACGACCTGGAGTTTCGCGCCCGCCGCACCCTGGGGGCGGAGTCAGCCAAAGAGTTTTTGCTGGAGTGGCTGAAAGACATTGGCTACGAGAAGCATTTGTACGACGGCGAAGACAGCGAAAAAGTGGCCGCCGCGCGCTGGACCAATGTGCTGGATTTTTGCGACTGGATGTCGGCGCGCTGCGGCGGCCAGTTGGATGATGCCGCCGGGGTATCGACTTCCAACGAGGTCAAGTCGCTGCTGGAGGTGGCGCAAACGGTGTCGCTGCTGTCCACCATCAGCGAGCGCGAGAAGGACCTGGACGTGGTGACGCTCTCGACCCTGCACGCCTCCAAGGGCCTGGAGTGGCCGCATGTGATGCTGGTGGGCGTGACCGAGGGCATGCTGCCGTTCAAGCTGAAAGACAGTGGCGACTCTGGTGCGGCCGCGCTCGGCGGCTCCGAACGCGCGCATGAAGCCGCCAATGAAGCCACCGCGACGCATCTGCAGGAAGAGCGCCGCCTGATGTATGTCGGCATCACCCGCGCTCAGCGCAGCCTGGCGGTGAGCTGGACGCGCAAACGCAAAAAGGGCCGCGAGATGGTGGCGGCCGTGCCCAGCCGCTTCATCGCCGAGATGGCACTGGACAAAACCACCGTCCGTGAGGACCCGCGCGAGAAGCTCAAGGCGCTGCGCGCGGAGTTTGCCAAAAAGGCGCAGGACACGGCGGCAGCGCAAGCGCTGGCCCGTCCCGCCTGAGACGATCACCGCACATGAAAACCTTCAATGCTATATTATTAATAGCTACCTTCGCTATAACGACGGGGGCTAGAGGCCAAATTGATTCAGATAACTCATCAGCTGCCGCGATTCCCCTGTCCGGCGACAGCAACCCGGCATGGCAGCACTGCGCAACTCTGACCAGCGACCGGGAAGCGCGCCTGAATTGCTTTGACCGTTGGGCCACGCAGCAGCCCGCCACCGTTGCAGCGAACCCTGCAGCCGCCAGCACCCCGCCCGCGCGCCCACCCGAGCCGCCGCTGGCGCCGCCACCGGTGTCGATCACCATCACGGTGCCCGCCACCCATGACTGTCGGAGCGCCCAGTTTTCCGACCTGTCCCGCTTTTGGGAGCTGGAGGCCGGCAGCGACTGCGGCACCTTGAGCATCCGGGGCTACCGTCCCATCAGCCTGTCATGGATTGGCTCCGACAGCGTCAACACCCAGCCGACCTCGCCCTCGCCCGGCCACACGGCGACGGCGCTGCCCTACAGTCCCAGCGAGGCCCGCATCCAGCTCTCGGTGCGCAGCAAAATTGCCCAGGGGCTGCTGACGCCGCCGCAAACCCTGCAGCGCGACCCCCTGTGGTTCGGCTACACCCAGCAATCCTACTGGCAGCTTTTCACCGGCGAAGTGTCCCGCCCTTTTCGCAGCACCGACCACGAGCCGGAACTCACTTATATTTACCCCACCGATGCACGCTTGCCGTTCGGCTGGCGGCTGCGTTACAGCGGGCTGAGCCTGGTCCATCAATCCAACGGCAGGACTTGCCGCTGTCGCGCAGCTGGAACCGGCTGGTGCTGATGGCGGGCCTGGAAAAAGGCGATCAATTCCGGCTGCAGGGGCGGGTCTGGAAACGCCTGCATGAAGACGCCATCGATGACGACAACCCCGGCATCAGCGACCTGATCGGCCGCGCCGAAGTGGCGGGCGTCTGGAACGTCAACAAAGACAACACGCTGGGCCTCACGTTGCGTCACTCGCTGCGCGCCGACACCAACGGCTCGGTTCCGCCTGGAATGGCTCAAGAACATGACTGAGGGCGGCCTCCCGGGCAGCAAGAATGGCCTGCGCTTGCACACCCAGTTGTTCACCGGCTATGGCGATTCACTGTTGGACTACAACCGCCGGCGAACGGTGCTGAGCATTGGCTTGAGTCTGGTGGACTGGTAAATCCGTATCAAAAGTGGGGCGTGGTTCGTCAGCGGCCGTTGACACCGCCGGCCAGGGCAATCATGATGCCGATAAAGTGGAGACGCCCAATGAACACCCGTATTGACCCCACCCCAGGCGCCGCCTACCTGGCCGACACGCATGAAGTGAGCAACCTCTCGCGCGAGCTGTGTGACTACAACATGTACACCGAAGACGCGGCGCTGCGCGAGGCGGTTCGGCGCGAAGGGGCGCCGTGGGCCGAGGCTGAACTGACCGATTTTGGCAAGATGACCGGTGCCGCCGACTACCTTGAACTGGGCCAGCTGGCCAACAAATTCACGCCCGAGTTTGATACCCACGACCGCTTCGGCAACCGCATCGACCTGGTGAAGTTCCATCCGGCTTACCACCAGCTCATGAAGACGAGCATCGAGCACGGCCTGCACGCCTCGCCGTGGACCGCGCCCGGACCGGGCGCCCATGTGGCGCGCGCCGCCAAGAGCTACTTGCACACCCAGGTCGAGGCGGGCCACGGCTGCCCGATCACCATGACCTTCGCCGCCGTGCCCGCGTTGCGCCTGCAGCCGGACTTGGCCAGCGTTTGGCAACCCAAGGTCACGGCCCGCGTGTATGACCCGCGCAACGTCCCGGTGACGCAAAAGCAGGGCGTCACCATCGGCATGGCGATGACCGAAAAACAAGGTGGCTCAGATGTGCGCAGCAACAGCACGCGCGCCTTTGCCATCGGCGCGGGCGGGCCGGGCCAGGCCTACGAACTCGTCGGCCACAAGTATTTTGTATCGGCGCCCATGTGCGACGCGTTTCTGGTGCTGGCACAAGCGCCCGGCGGCCTTTCCTGCTTTCTGTTGCCGCGCTGGCGCCCGGACGGCAGCAAGAATCCGATGCAGGTGCTGCGGCTCAAGAAAAAAATGGGCAATGCCTCCAATGCCTCCTCTGAGACCGAGCTGCGCGGCGCCTTGGCGTGGATGGTCGGCGAGGAGGGCCGCGGCGTGCGCACCATCATTGAGATGGTCAGCATGACGCGCTTCGACTGCATGATCGGCTCCAGCGCCGGCATGCGCATGGCAGCGTCGCAGGCGCTGCACCACTGCGCGATCCGCTCGGCCTTCGGCCATGTGCTGAACCAGCAGCCGTTGATGCAAAACGTACTGGCCGATCTGGCGCTGGAGAGCGAAGCGGCATTGGCGCTGACCATGCGCATCGCCCGCGCCATGGACCACCGCGCCGACGAACAGGAAGATCTACTGGTGCGCCTGGTCACCGCCGTCGGCAAATACTGGATTTGCAAACGCGCGCCGAACCATGCCTATGAAGCGATGGAGTGCATTGGCGGCAGTGGCGTGATGGA
>DAITMI010000009.1:0-49058 GCA_036835225.1 Rhodoferax sp.
TGACGCTGGGCTGTCCGCCCCATGCGCGGTACACCACCACGTCGTTCACCAACAATACCAGTGCGTTGAAGCGCCAGCCGGTGGTCTCGGAACGGCGGGAAAAGTTGGTGAAGTCTGCAACAAAATTACCGGTTCGCGCCTTCAATATGCGCGCACCCGTGATCTCCCAGCCGCGACAGGCATCGCGCGCATCCAGGCAGGCCAACACACCCGGGTCAAGGTCTTCCCGTTTGAGCAAGCCACTTGGCAGAAAGCGCCGCGCGATGTCGGCGTGCGTCAGAATGGTCGTGTTGGGCTGCTGCACCGGATCGATCCCCAGCTGGGTCAGCGCGGCCACATCGCTTTTCATGGGAACCAGTCCGTCGATGGCGTTGCGCGCTTCATCAAAGCTCTTGAATGGTGACGACGCGCTGCGCGCCCGGGGCAGCATGGATGAGCAGCCACTGGTCAGCAGCGCCAGGATCAACAGGTAGCCGCCATGGATGAGCTTGCGTTGCTTCAAGGTTGCCCCTTTTGGATATCGTCGCTGTGAATGCTAGCAGCAGGTGGTTTGCGCTAAATGACATTCATCAAGTTGAAATAGGAAAAAAGCCCGCCGAAGCGGGCTCTACGGCGGGCGTCGCTTGATCAGCCGCCGTGGATTTTCATCATCAAGGGCACGATCAGCAGGGCGACGATGTTGATGATCTTGATGAGCGGGTTGATCGCCGGACCCGCCGTGTCTTTGTAGGGGTCCCCCACGGTGTCGCCCGTGACCGCGGCTTTGTGCGCTTCCGACCCTTTGCCGCCGTGGTGACCGTCTTCAATGTACTTTTTGGCGTTGTCCCAGGCGCCGCCGCCGGTACACATGGAGATGGCCACAAACAGGCCGGTGACGATGGTGCCCATCAGCAAACCACCCAACGCCGCCGGGCCGAGCACCAGACCGACCAGAATCGGTACCACCACCGGCAGCAGCGAGGGGATCATCATCTCCTTGATGGCGGCCGTGGTCAGCATGTCCACGGCGGTGTCGTACTCGGGCTTGGCGGTACCTTCCATGATGCCCTTGATGTCGCGGAATTGACGGCGCACTTCAACCACCACGGCACCGGCGGCCCGACCCACGGCTTCCATCGCCATGGCGCCGAACAGATAGGGAATCAGGCCACCGATGAACAGGCCAATGATGACCATCGGGTTGCTCAGATCGAAGGTGATGACCTTGCCATAGGCTTCCAGTTTGTGCGTGTAGTCGGCAAACAGCACCAGCGCGGCCAGCCCGGCCGAACCGATGGCGTAGCCTTTGGTGACGGCCTTGGTGGTGTTGCCGACAGCATCCAGCGGGTCGGTAACGTCGCGCACGCTCTTCGGCATTTCCGCCATTTCGGCAATGCCGCCGGCGTTGTCGGTGATGGGGCCATAGGCGTCCAGCGCCACCACAATGCCGGCCATGCTGAGCATGGAGGTGGCGGCAATGGCGATGCCGTACAAGCCAGCCAGTGCATAGGCGGTGTAGATGGCAACGCACACAAAAATTACCGGCCAGGCGGTGGAACGCATCGAGACGCCCAGGCCGGCAATGATGTTGGTGCCGTGGCCGGTGGTGGAGGCTTGCGCGATGTGTTTCACGGGCGCGTACTGCGTGCCGGTGTAGTACTCGGTGATCACCACCAGGGCCGCAGTGAGAATCAGGCCAACCGCACAGGCCCCAAACAGCTTCATCTGGCTGCCGCTGGCGGCAATCGCGTTGTCGGGCATCAGCCATTGCGTCACGAAGAAGAACGCAATCAGGGACAACACGCCTGCCACCGCCAGCCCTTTGTACAGGGCCGGCATCACGTTTTTCATGCCCGGCGAGGCGGTGACGAAAAAGCAGCCAATGATGGAGGCGATGATGGACACGGCGCCCAGCGCCAGCGGATACACCACGGCGTTGGTGCCCATGCCGGGCAGCAACAGGGCGCCGAGCACCATGGTGGCGATCAGCGTGACGGCGTAGGTCTCAAACAGGTCAGCCGCCATGCCGGCGCAGTCGCCCACGTTGTCACCCACGTTGTCGGCAATCACCGCCGGGTTGCGCGGGTCGTCCTCGGGAATGCCGGCCTCGACCTTGCCGACCAGGTCGGCGCCAACGTCAGCGCCCTTGGTGAAGATGCCGCCGCCCAGGCGGGCAAAGATGGAAATCAGCGAGGAACCGAAGGCAAAGCCGATCAGCGGGTTGAGCAGCTTGGCCAGGTTCATATCCGGTGTCAGGTTGCCGTTGCCGACCAGAAACCAGTAAAAACCGGTGACACCCAGCAGCCCGAGCCCGACCACCAGCATGCCGGTAATGGCGCCGCCGCGAAACGCCACGTCCAGCGCCGGTCCAATGCCTTTGGTGGCGGCCTGTGCGGTGCGTACGTTGGCGCGCACCGAGACGTTCATGCCAATAAAGCCGCAGGCGCCAGACAGCACCGCCCCGATCACAAAGCCAATGGCGCTGAGGGAGTCAAGAAAGAAGTAGATCAGTACGGCCAGTACCACGCCCACGACGGCAATAGTCTTGTACTGCCGTGCCAGATAGGCGGCGGCGCCGGTTTGAATGGCGGCGGCAATTTCCTGCATTCGCGCATTGCCAGCATCCTGGGAAAGAATCCAGCTGCGGGCCCAAAAGCCGTAAGCCACGGCAATGAAGCCACAAACAAGCGCCAAAATCAGCGCGTAGTTGCCTGTCATATGAATCTCCTGTCGTTGTTTCGCTGAGTAGTGGTGCAACGCAAGCGGCACCACCGCTGCGTTGCTTCCTCGCCGCGAAACATCAACAGGTGATTGATGCAGACGATTGGCCAACCGGCGCACTGTACCGTGGAAAATGCTTTTGCAGGAACCCCAGCAAGTGGCGAGTAAGTAAAATCAGGGTTAATCCTTAGCTCTTAATGATTTAACTCAATCCAAAGAACCATCATGTCCCTCGACAACGTTACCCCCGGCAGCAAAGTCCCTGAATCATTCAATGTGATCATCGAAATCCCGATGAACGCCGATCCCGTCAAGTACGAGGTGGACAAAGCCACCAGTGCGATTTTTGTGGACCGCTTCATGAGCACGTCCATGCACTATCCCACCAACTACGGTTATGTGCCGAAAACCATCTCCGGCGACGGTGACCCGGTGGATGTGCTGGTCATTACACCGGTGCCCCTGATTCCCGGCGTGGTGGTGACCTGCCGCGCCATTGGCATTTTGAAAATGACCGACGAAGCCGGTGAAGACGGCAAGGTGCTGGCGGTGCCGATCGACAAAATCTTGTCCATCTATTCACATTGGCAAAAGCCGGAAGATCTGAATCCGCTGCGCCTGAAAACCATCGCACATTTCTTTGAACACTACAAGGATCTGGAAGAGGGCAAGTGGGTCAAGATCATGGGTTGGGAAGGGCCAGAGTCAGCCAAGAAAGAAATCATGGACGGCATCGCCAACTACAACCAATCACTCGAATAATATGAGTGTTTTTGGCCTCTAGCCCCCGTGGAATGGTCGTTAGTAGCTATTAAAAAAGAAGCGTCGGCGGTTTGATCCCCGCCGGCGCTTCTTTTTGTCGACTCGCAGCTGCTTGCGCCACCGGGGTGTGACGTCGCCCGTGTATCATTTGTTGATTCACGACCAGCACAGGAATCGAAGCGCCATGGAAACGATGCAGAAAACAAACTCAAACGCCTTTCAGTCCGGCGCTGCGGCAGCGCACACCGTGGCGGATGGTGGTCAATTTCTGACGCTGCGGCTCGGGGGCGAAGAATACGCCATCGACATTTTGCGCGTGCAGGAAATCCGCTCGTATGAAGAGCCCACCCGCATGGTCAACGCGCCGGTGTTCATCAAGGGCGTGATCAATTTGCGCGGCGTCATCGTGCCCATTGTGGATCTGCGTCTCAAGCTCAATATCGACAAGGTGGAGTACAACGAGTTCACGGTTGTCATCATTCTGAACGTGCGCGGAACGGTGATCGGCGCGGTGGTGGACGCCGTGTCGGATGTGGTCACCCTGACGTCGCAGTCGATCAAGCCGGCGCCCCAGTTCGACACCGCCATTGACGCCCGTTTCATTACCGGCTTGGCCGACGTTGGCGAACGCATGCTGATCGTGATGAACATTGAAGCGTTGATGGGCAATGCTGAATTGGGGATGGTGGCCGCGGCGTTGCAGTCATGATGGCCATCGGCTGTGCATCACGCCGCTGGATCGCCGCTAATCAAGTGCCCTCGTGGCGCCTGAACGGGCTGCGCTGACCCAGCTCATCCAGGTACTGGCCAATACCCGTGTCCTCGCGCTCCAGAAATCGTTCTACCGCATTGGCAAAGGCCGGATGCGCCAGCCAGTGGGCGCTGCTGGTTTTGACCGGCAGCAGAGCCCGCGCCATTTTGTGTTCGCCCTGGGCGCCGCCTTCAAAGCGCTGGTAACCGTGCGCAATGCACCAGGCGAGCGGCTGGTAGTAGCAGGCCTCAAAGTGCAGGCAGTCCACCCGCTCCAGCGCACCCCAGTAGCGCCCATAGGCAGCAGCATCCACTTTATTCAAGCCATTTTGGCCTCCAGCCCCCGTGGAATATGCGCTTATAGCTATTAAACTTGTAGCGATTGGCTGCCCTTGCCGTTCTGCCACAAACAGCAGCCAGTTCTCCGGCATGGTGCTGGCCATGCGCCGGAAGAAGTCACGGCTCAGGTACGGCGCGTTGCCGTGCTCCAGGTAGGTGCGCTCGTAGCAGTGGTAGAAAAAATCCCAGTCCTGCGCCGTGATGTTTGCTCCCAGTGACCAGCGGAAGCTAACGCCGGCGTCCAGCACTTTGCGACGTTCCTGACGGATCTTCTTGCGTTTTTCCTGAGACAGCGAGGCCAGAAACTCGTCGAAATCACCATAGGCCGAGGTTTCGCCGCCGGGCCGCCCCAAGGCGAAATGTGCCCCCTCGGGGGGCAGCGCAGCACACGCAGTGGCAAGCGTGGGGGCGATGTTCTTCCAATGAAACTGCACCGTGTGCCGCAGCAGCATGCCGGCCTGTTCACACGCCTGAATGTCGTCAGCGCTGGAAAACAGCAGGTGCAGCGACGAGAGTTGTTCTGCTTCGCACCACTGAATAAGGGCCTTGGCCAGCACCGCCCGGTCGGCGGCGGTGCGTGCCAGCAAGCGGCTGCCGGGCACCGGGGTGAACGGTACCGCCGCGACCGCTTTCGGGTAGTAGGCCAGGCCGTGCTGCGCATAGGCATTGGCCCAGGCGTGGTCGAACACATACTCGCCGTAGGAATGGGCTTTGAGGTAGAGGGCACAGGCGCCCACCAGTGTGCCGTCCCGCTCCAGGAGGAGGAAGCGGGGCGTCCAACCGGTCTGGGGCGTGGCACTGCCGCTGGTGTGCAAGGCCAGCAGGTACTCATGCCGCATGAACGGGGTGGGTGCGTCCTGCAAGCTCAGCAGTTCATTCCAGTCGGCCGCATTCACCTCGTCGGGTGAACTCAGTACCCGAATGACATAATCGTTCGACTCGTGCTTCACTGGCGTTCCATTCCTTTCACATCTGCGGTCCATGACACTCAAACTCTGCGTTGCCCAACTCAATTTCGTGGTGGGCGATCTGGCCGGCAACGCGCAAAAAATAATTGCCGCAGCGCGTTCGGCGTACGCAGACGGGGTGCGCCTGTTGCTGACGCCGGAACTGTCCATTTGCGGCTATGCGGCCGAAGACCTGTTTCTGCGCCATGCCTTTATCGCGGCTTGCGATGATGCCGTGAAAACAGTGGCCCGCGAGCTGGCCGGGTTAAAAGACATGACGGTGGTGGTCGGGCACCCGACCGGGGGCGACAGCCGAAGCCGCTCGGTGGCGGTGCCAAGCCGGCATAACGCCGCCAGCGTCTTGTGCGAGGGCGCAGTCGTGGCGACTTACGCCAAGCGGGAGCTGCCCAATTACCAGGTGTTTGACGAGCGACGCTATTTCACACCGGGGCAGGGCGTGTGCGTGTTTGAAGCCGGTGAGGCGGGCAGCAAGGTGAAAGTCGGCCTGCTGATCTGCGAGGACGCCTGGTTTGAAGAGCCCGCCCGGCAGACCCAAGCCGCCGGCGCCGAGTTGCTGGCTGTTATCAACGCCTCGCCGTTTCACGTCGGCAAAGGCGACGAGCGCGAACAGATGATGCGCACCCGGGTGCGTGACTGTGGCTTGCCGCTGGTGTATGCGCATCTGGTGGGGGGGCAGGATGAAGTGGTGTTTGAAGGGCACTCGTTTGCCCTCAATGCCGACGGTGCGCTCGCCGGTCGCGCCCCAAGTTTTATAGAAAATATGCTTGTAGTCCACGTCAGTCGTGCGCAGGAAGCTATTCATTTGGTAGCAGAAGTGGCGCCGGAACGCTCGCCGTCGGCCGACCTGTGGGACGCGCTGGTGCTGGGTGTACGCGACTACATTGGCAAGAACGGCTTCCCCGGGGTGATTTTGGGCCTCTCGGGTGGTATTGACTCGGCGCTGGTACTGGCGGTGGCGGTGGATGCCCTGGGCAAAGACCGGGTGCGCACCGTCATGATGCCGTCGCCTTACACGGCGGACATCAGCTGGATTGACGCGCGTGACATGGCGGCGCGCTTGGGCGTGCGCTACGACGAGATTTCCATCGTGCCGGAGTTTGAAGCCTTCAAGACATCGTTGGCGGCTGAGTTTCAGGGCTTGGCCGAGGACACGACCGAAGAGAATATTCAGGCCCGCATTCGCGGTACGCTGTTGATGGCGCTGTCCAACAAGTTTGGCGGCATCGTTCTGACGACCGGCAACAAGTCCGAAATGGCGACTGGTTATTGCACGCTCTACG
The DNA here is from genome assembly GCA_036835225.1 of Rhodoferax sp. Classification (GTDB taxonomy): domain Bacteria; phylum Pseudomonadota; class Gammaproteobacteria; order Burkholderiales; family Burkholderiaceae_C; genus Rhodoferax. Next base: position 6,800 of record DAITMI010000009.1, read on the forward strand.
GCGACATGGCCGGTGGCTTTGCCGTGATCAAGGATCTGGCCAAAACGGCCGTCTTCCGGCTGGCACGCTGGCGCAACACCAACGATCCTTATGGCACCGGCCGCGAGCCGATTCCTGAGCGCATCATCACCCGCCCGCCCAGCGCCGAATTGCGCCCTGATCAGATCGACCAGGACAGTTTGCCCGCTTATGAGGTGCTGGACGCGATCCTGGAGCGGTACATGGAGAACGACGAGAGCATTGAGGACATCATCGCGGCGGGCTTTGCCCCGGCGGATGTGGAAAAGGTGACGCGCCTCATCAAGATCAATGAATACAAACGTCGTCAGGCGCCGGTAGGCATTCGTGTGACCCACCGCAGCTTCGGCAAGGATTGGCGTTATCCTATTACCAATCGATTTCGCGCGTAGCGATTCAACATATGTCAAGGAACAACATGAAACAGATCACCGCCATTGTCAAACCATTCAAACTTGAAGAGGTGCGTGAGGCACTGGCCGAATGCGGCGTGACCGGCCTTACCGTGACCGAAGTCAAGGGTTTCGGTCGCCAAAAAGGACATACCGAGCTCTACCGTGGCGCCGAGTATGTGGTGGACTTCCTGCCCAAGGTCAAGGTCGAGGTGGTCGTGAAGACGGACGATGTGGATCGTTGCGTGGATGCGATCGTGAAAGCCGCCCACACCGGCAAGATCGGTGACGGCAAGATCTTTGTGACCAGTGTGGAGCGTGTGGTGCGTATCCGTACCGGCGAGCAGGACGAGTCGGCTATTTGATTTTGGTTAAGCCTGGCTGCGCCGAGGCGTCGAAACGAGCCGGGTGCCCGCCCATGCATCGTGCCAGAACTGCTGCTGCGGGTGAAAGCGGCTGAGGATGGCCCATACGGCCACCCAGCCAAGCACGATGACGACCGATTCAGCGCCCGATAGCTTGAAGGGGCCAACCGCCGCCAGTGCAGGCAGGAACCAGAGCCAACTCAACACGTAGCGAAGCAAAGCGCGCGCTTGTGTGATGGGTTGACCTGAACGATCCACAACGGTGATGTCCCAGGTTTTCATGGCCAGGGTCTGCCCCTTCGCCCATAGCCAGACGAAATAGATGCCAAAGACGATGAACAGGAAGGCCTGCAGGGCATGGCGGTTGTCCATCGCGTTGCGTGTTTGGCTCAGGGTGCCAAACAGATAGCCGGCAATGAACACCACGCCGAACATCAACATACCTTCATACAGCCAACAGGCCATGCGGCGGGTGAGACTGGGCGTCGTCAATTTTGAGTTCATCTTGCCAGCACCTGAGTTGTTCAGTTCTTCGGCGCCGGTGTGGCCTTACCCGGAGGCGGTGAATGCGGGAGCAAGGTGTTGCGATTCACCCCATGGGTGGCGGCCGCCAATCTCGGTAGTTGTTTGGGTGTTTGTCTGGTCACGGGGATTGCCGCCAGTTTTTGAGGCGGAACAGGTTTTACAGCCGCGGCCGCACCGGTCGGTTTGGGTGTGGCCGAAATCGCCAGTTTCTGCTTTTCTTCCGGGCTGAGGGCCTGATAAGCCTGCCACGTGGCCGCCTTCTGGGTTGGCGTGAGTTGCTTTGACTGGGCGAAATTCAGTCGCGCCTGATCGCGTTGCTTTTGGCTGAGTGACACCCATTCCGCCATGCGGCTGTGCAGCTTTTCCTGCTCCGCTGGTGCAAGCCTTGGGTAGTTTGCCGCCATGGCGATCCACTTTCGCTTTTTGGCTTCTCCCAGCGTGTTCCAGTTTGCTGCCAGGGGCTTGAGTGACAGCTGTTGCGCAGGGGTCAACTCCTGCCATGCCGACTTCGAAGAAATCTTCGGGGTCCCCAAAGTTGTAACCAGCGCAGCTGACTTGGGCAAGACCGGGGAAGATGGCGCCCACAGCGGGGTTGGCGCCACCACTACTTGTGCCAGGGCGGGGGGGCTTAAAGCCGCCAGTAAGCAAAAGGCGGATCCATAAGCCAGCACCATCGCGATGAAGCGACGATGGCGGTGATCAGCGGCGCGCATGAGCATTGTCGGGTTCAATCTATTGATTCTGCCTGGAGTTCATCTTGAGAAATTGTGCAAATCCTGGGTCGGTATAAGCTGCCGGCGGCAGGTCATCTGTCAGCAACGCCGCATCTATTTCGGCAAGCTCATTGGCACGGTTATCGTCTTGAATGATATTGATGGCGATCAAGCCAATAACCAGGGCCAAGAGCGGCAGAGCCGCCGCCACGCGATCCCACCAGCTGAGGTGCTCATTTCCAAATGTGAGTGTTCCCGCGCCCCCAGACACCGCCGCGCTGGTCGCCGTATGGATGGCAGTGCGCTTTCGTTTGCCCAATGCCTGCGCCCGAGCGGCGCGCAAACGCTCCGAAATATCGTAAGGCAAGTCGTCAACAGTGTCAGACAGGCGCGCGGCGACCTGCAATCCGAAACGGTCCTGCGCAAGCTGATTCTGGTATTGATTTGAATTTGTCATAGTGTTATTCCCTTTGCCCTCAATGCTTTGCCAAGGGCGTGAACTGCCCGCGAACAATGCGTCTTGACACTGCCTTCCGAACAACCCATGGCTGCAGCGGTTTCCGCCACGTCTAACTCTTCCCAATAACGCATGAGAAACGCTTCTCGTTGACGCGTTGGCAGTTCTTGAACTTCAGACTCGATCTCACGCAAGGTTTGTGCCCGTTGCGTTGAGCTCTCCGCACTTTCTGTTTGATCTGACTGACTTTGTACGTTTAAAGTTTCCAAAAGATCAAATTCCCCCTCTTCCCCAGCGGATTCGAAATCACTCATGTTTGAAAAAAGCGCACTTCGGGTCTTTTGTCGCCGAAACCAGTCCAGGGTGCAGTTGGACAGGATGCGCTGGAACAGCATCGGTAACTCGGCGGCAGGTTTATGCCCGTAGTGCTCCGCCAATTTCATCATGCTGTCTTGCACAATGTCCAGCGCAGACTCTTCGTTGCGCACGTGGTAAACCGATCGCTTGAATGCGCGTTTCTCGACGCTTTTCAGAAAATCAGAGAGTTCTTGTTCAGTTGCCAAGAGTTTGTTGCCGTGGAATGGCCGTGAAGTTGGGTTGTCTCGTTTTTGACGCGCGGAGAATGCATTCGCGTGCTGTTCTGGTTCAATTATGGCATTCAGGTGGCGATTTTTCGGTTACTCGTTGGTGTTTCAATTGCTGCAGTGCGATAATGAAAATTGCAAATCAAAAGGCAAACGGGTCACGGTCCGGCGCAAGAATCACTGTGCTTATGGCTTTGACCTCAAGTTCCGACGCGACGCCATAAGTGTTTGCGAAGGAGCACCCAAGGTTTTTCGTCAGAGAAATTCACAAAGGTTCATCATGAAAATATCAAAAGCCGAAATCACTTCGGCGGCGGTGGCAACGACCGCAACATCAAGTCAGACATCAACCGCTGCTGGAAAAACGCTAGCTGCGGCGTCAATTGGTCAGGAACTTCGGGGTGCCGAGATTCTCATCAAAGCCTTGCAGGCTGAAGGTGTCAAGTACGTCTGGGGTTACCCTGGCGGTGCCGTCCTTCATATTTACGACGCTTTTTACAAGCAGGACACCATTCAGCATATTTTGGTGCGGCACGAGCAGGCGGCAGTTCATGCCGCCGATGGTTATGCGCGCGCGACCGGTGACGTGGGCGTGGCCCTGGTCACGTCCGGCCCGGGAGTTACCAATGCAATTACCGGCATTGCCACGGCCTACATGGACAGTATTCCGATGGTAATTGTGACCGGGCAGGTGCCGACGCACGCCATTGGGCTCGATGCTTTTCAGGAATGTGACACTGTTGGCATTACCCGCCCCATCGTGAAGCACAATTTTTTGGTCAAAGATGCACGTGACCTGGCCGAAACCCTGAAAAAGGCGTTTCACATCGCCCGTACCGGTCGGCCAGGCCCCGTTGTGGTGGATATTCCGAAAGATGTTTCCTTCAAGAAGGTGCACTATGCGGGCTACCCTGAGACGGTGGAGATGCGTTCCTACAACCCGGTTCGCAAAGGCCACGGCGGCCAAATTCGCAAGGCGCTGCAGTTGTTGCTGACGGCCAAACGTCCTTATATCTACACAGGCGGCGGCGTGATTCTGAGCAACGCCTCTGCGGAGTTGCGCACGCTGGTCGATATGCTCGGTTATCCCTGCACCAACACCCTGATGGGCTTGGGTGCGTACCCGGCAAGTGATCGCAAGTTCCTGGGCATGCTCGGCATGCATGGCACGGTAGAAGCCAACAACGCGATGCAGCATTGCGACGTGCTGCTGGCGGTGGGCGCGCGCTTTGACGACCGGGTGATTGGCAATCCCAAGCACTTTGCCCAGAATGAACGCAAGATCATTCACATTGACATTGATCCGTCCAGTATCTCCAAGCGGGTGAAGGTGGATATTCCCATTGTTGGGGACGTCAAAGATGTGCTGTCCGAGATGATCGCGATGATCAAGGAAGGTGCGGCCAAGCCTGACGCCAATGCGCTCGGTGCCTGGTGGGACACTATTGAAGGTTGGCGCAAGCGTGATTGCCTGACATACGACCACGGCAATGGTGATGTGATCAAGCCACAATATGTCGTCGAAACCCTTTGGAACATGACCAAGGACGTGGAGACCTACATCACATCCGATGTCGGTCAACACCAGATGTGGGCAGCGCAATACTACCGGTTTGACCAGCCCCGTCGCTGGATCAATTCAGGTGGTTTGGGGACGATGGGTGTCGGCATTCCGTATGCCATGGGCATCAAATTGGCAAAACCTGATTCAGAAGTGTTTTGCATCACGGGCGAAGGCTCCGTGCAGATGTGCATTCAGGAGCTCTCCACCTGTTTGCAATACAACACGCCGATCAAGGTAGTGGCCCTCAATAACCGCTATCTTGGCATGGTGCGTCAGTGGCAGGAGATCGATTATGAAGGTCGCTATAGCCATAGCTACATGGATGCACTGCCTAATTTTGTAAAATTGGCCGAAGCCTACGGACACGTCGGCATGTTGATCGAGAAGCCGCAAGACGTCGAGCCAGCCCTGCGCGAAGCACGCAAGCTGAAGGACCGCACCGTGTTCATGGATTTCCGTACCGATCCCACGGAGAACGTGTTCCCCATGGTGAAGGCTGGCATGGGTATTACCGAAATGCTGCTTGGCTCTGAAGATCTTTAACTAACTTTTGACGAATCTATTGTCTGCCAAGCCCTGTAGTTACCGCTGCAGGGGGAGGGCCGCGAAAAGAGGAATCGCTTTCCATGAAACATATCATTGCAGTATTGCTCGAAAATGAGTCTGGCGCTCTTTCCCGGGTTGTGGGTCTTTTTTCGGCTCGAGGCTACAACATCGAGTCTCTCACGGTGGCCCCGACTGAGGATCCAAGTTTGTCCCGCATGACGATCCAGACCACCGGGTCAGATGATGTCATCGAGCAGATCACCAAGCACCTGAATCGTCTGATCGAAGTGGTGAAGGTGGTTGATCTGACTGAGGGTGCTTACATTGAGCGTGAGCTCATGATGGTGAAGGTGCGCGCCGTCGGCAAGGAGCGTGAAGAGATGAAGCGCATGGCTGACATTTTTCGGGGTCGCATCATCGACGTGACCGAGAAAAGCTACACCATTGAGCTGACCGGAGATCAGTCGAAGAACGACGCATTTCTGGAGGCCATTGAGCGTGGTGCGATTTTGGAAACCGTCCGTACCGGGTCTAGTGGCATCGGTCGTGGCGAGCGTATTTTGAGAGTTTAAATTTTTACAACGGAGAGAGAAATGAAAGTTTTTTACGACAAAGACTGTGACCTGAGTCTCATCAAAGGTAAGACGGTTGCAATCATTGGCTACGGCAGCCAGGGTCATGCCCATGCCCAGAATCTGAACGACAGTGGCGTCAAAGTTGTCGTCGGTCTGCGCAAGGGTGGTGCTTCCTGGCCCAAGGTTGAAAAAGCCGGTCTCAAAGTGGCTGAAGTGGCTGAGGCGGTCAAGGCCGCGGATGTGGTCATGATTTTGTTGCCCGATGAGCAAATTGGCACGGTCTATACCAACGACATCGAGCCCAACATCAAGCAGGGTGCGTCGCTGGTGTTCGCACACGGCTTCAATGTTCATTACGGTTTGGTAAATCCGCGTGCAGATCTGGATGTCTGGATGGTTGCGCCCAAGGCGCCGGGCCATACAGTACGTGGTACCTATGCGCAGGGCGGTGGTGTTCCCCATCTGATCGCGATTCATCAAGACAAGTCCGGCCGCTCACGCGATCTCGCTCTGAGCTACGCCATGGCCAACGGTGGCGGCAAGGCAGGCATCATCGAAACCAATTTCCGCGAAGAAACTGAAACCGACCTGTTCGGCGAACAGGCCGTTTTGTGTGGCGGTACGGTTGAGCTGATCAAAGCTGGCTTTGAGACATTGGTCGAAGCTGGTTACGCGCCTGAGATGGCCTATTTTGAGTGCCTGCACGAACTCAAGCTGATTGTGGACATGATTTATGAAGGCGGCATCGCCAACATGAATTACTCCATTTCCAATAATGCCGAGTATGGCGAGTACGTGACTGGCCCGCGGATTGTGACCAGCGCCACCAAAGACGCGATGCGTCAGTGTCTGAAAGACATTCAGACGGGTGAGTACGCGAAGAGCTTCATCCTGGAAAACAAAGCGGGTGCGCCCACCTTGCTGAGCCGTCGCCGTCTGACGTCCGAGCATCAAATTGAAAAAGTCGGCGAAACCCTTCGCGCGATGATGCCCTGGATCAAAAAGAACAAGCTTGTTGACCAGACCCGCAACTGAGTCAGATGATTGACGTAACAAAGGCCACATCTGTGGCCTTTGTTACTATGCAGGGCTGGAGGCCAATTCTATGCATGACGGGAACGAATCAGACTTTACTGAAGGCGACACCGTAGTGGTGAGAAAACGCCGCAAGGGCATCTACATTTTGCCCAACTTGTTTACGCTGGCTGCACTTTTCGGTGGTTTTTTTGCCATTGTCATGGCGATCAATGGCCGCTTTGATCTGGCCGCTGTCGGCGTTTTTTGTGCCATGGTGTTGGATAGCCTCGATGGACGAGTAGCACGGATGACGAACACGCAAAGCGCTTTCGGTGAACAGATGGATTCACTATCGGACATGGTGTCTTTTGGTGCTGCGCCCGCGCTCATCGCTTACGTCTGGGCGCTGCAGGGTTTGGGGCGCTGGGGGTGGATTGCGGCCTTTGTTTATTGCGCTTGCGCGGCCTTGCGTTTGGCCAGGTTCAATGTGAATACCGCGGTGGTGGATAAACGCTATTTTCAGGGTCTGCCATCTCCTGCCGCAGCTGCATTGGTTGCCGGGTTCATCTGGTTAATGACTGACCTTGGTGTAAAGGGCCCGACCGTAGCGTGGCCGATGTTTGCACTGGCCTTGTATTCGGGGCTGACCATGGTGACCAACGTCCCGTTTTACAGCTTCAAAGATGTTCACATGAAAAAGAGTGTGCCCTTTGCCGTGATTGTGCTGATTGCCCTGGTTATCGCCGTCATCAATATCGATCCACCGATTGTTCTTTTTTCTATCTTTGTTGCCTATGGCTTCAGTGGGTATGTCATTTATGTCTGGCGTAAGGCCAAAGGTCTCCAGACCAGTGTCATCAGCACATCAACCAGTGAACCGGATGAAAGAGGACTGCATGAATGATGGGTGGGTCAGGCAAAGCCCATGTTATGTCGCCGGAAAACTTGTGGTACATTGATATTATGAAAACAATGCTGCTAGCGCTACTGCTATCGCCAGACGGGCGGAGACGGTAGCGCACGCGCTCACCAAAACCAAAAGCCCGTATGCATCCGCAACGGGCTTTTTGTTTGGCACGTCGTTTTTTGATTGCGGATTTTCAGGAACACAGGAGAAACCAGATGGCTGACAAATTGATTATTTTTGATACGACGTTGCGTGACGGCGAGCAGTCACCCGGCGCGTCAATGAACAAAGATGAAAAGCTGCGCATTGCGCGCCAGTTGGAGCGTTTGAAGGTTGATGTGATTGAAGCGGGTTTTGCGGCGAGCTCACAGGGTGACTTCGAGGCGATCCAGGGCATCGCCAATGCAATCAAGGACTCCACCATTTGTTCGCTGTCCCGCGCCAATGACCGGGATATTTCGCGCGCGGCTGAAGCGCTCAAGGGTGCCAACAGCCCCCGTATCCATACCTTCATTGCAACGTCGGCATTGCATATGGAGAAAAAGCTGCGCATGACGCCTGACCAGGTGTTCGAGCAGGCCAAGCTGGCCGTTCGCTTTGCGCGTAACCTGGTTGCCGATGTGGAGTTCAGTCCGGAGGATGGTTACCGAAGCGATGTTGATTTTTTGTGTCGTGTTATCGAGGCTGTGATCCGCGAGGGCGCTACTACCATCAACGTACCTGATACGGTGGGTTACGCTGTGCCGGAACTCTATGGCAATTTCATCAAAAACCTGCGCGAGCGAATTCCAAATTCGGACAAGGCGATCTGGTCCGTTCACTGCCATAACGATCTGGGCATGGCGGTTGCCAATTCACTGGCGGGTGTGAAAATTGGCGGCGCCCGGCAGGTGGAATGCACCATCAATGGGCTGGGCGAACGGGCAGGCAATTGCAGCCTGGAGGAGATCGTCATGGCAGTGAAGACGCGCCGGGACTACTTTGGGTTGGATTTGGGTATTGATACCAAGCATATCCTGGCGGCCAGTCGCATGGTTAGCCAGATCACGGGATTTGTGGTCCAGCCCAACAAGGCGGTGGTTGGTGCCAATGCTTTTGCCCATGCCTCTGGCATTCACCAGGATGGCGTCCTTAAGGCGCGTGACACCTATGAAATCATGCGGGCCGAGGATGTTGGCTGGACTGCCAACAAAATTGTTCTGGGAAAACTCAGCGGGCGCAACGCATTCAAGCAGCGCTTGCAGGAATTGGGTGTGCAGATGGAAAGCGAGGCCGACACTAATGCCGCTTTCGCCAAATTCAAGGAGCTGGCTGATCGCAAGAGTGAGATTTTTGACGAGGACATTTTGGCGCTTGTGAGCGACGAGAGCGTGACGCATGAGAAGGAACAGTATGGTTTCGTTTCCCTGTCGCAACACAGCGAAACGGGCGAGCGTCCTCAGGCGAGTGTTGTTTTCACAATCGATGGCAAAGAAGTCAAAGGTTCTTCAGATGGTAATGGCCCAGTCGATGCATCCCTCAAAGCCATTGAAGCACACGTCAAAAGCGGTGCGGAAATGGTGCTCTATTCTGTGAATGCCATCAGCGGTTCGACAGAGAGCCAGGGTGAGGTGACGGTGCGTCTGCAGAATAATGGGCGGGTGGTCAACGGCGTCGGCGCCGACCCCGATATCGTAGTAGCGTCCGCCAAAGCCTACCTGAGTGCACTCAATAAATTGCACAGCAAGGCTGACCGGGTCGCCGCACAAGGCTAGGGTAACTACTTAATTCCTGGGTTCTTCTTTAAGAAAGTCGTGCAAGTATTTGATATTGCGTGACTTTTCTGTATAAACTTGCAACATCAAGAAATAAATCCGGAGATGGCCACATGTCCTGTTCTCTTCAATTTGCGTTTGGAAATAGTTTGCGCCGAATACTCTTTTTCTTTGGCTTGGCGGTTTTCGTTGTCGCCGTTTCGTTGCCCCAAGCTAACGCAGCCCAAAAAAAGCGCCAGATTGTCAAGACATTCAGAAGCGCGGTCGTTGTCAAACGGAAAGTCCCCAGAACATTTGTTGTTGCCAAACGTAAATCGGTTGTTCGTGCTGAGCTTGCACCATTACGGCCCTCGTTTGGGCAGATTGCCGGCTTGCATGGCGGTCATGACGCGCTGGATTTGAAATCCAGTGTGGCGCTGGTGATCGATCAGGATACCAGCGAGGTGTTGTTCAGCAAGAACGATAAAGCGGTCTTGCCTATTGCTTCTCTCACCAAGCTTATGACAGGGTTAGTCCTCAGTGAAGCCCGCTTGCCTATGACCGAGATGATCACCATTTCCCAAGCCGATGTGGACACGGAAAAAGGCAGTTCATCGCGCCTGAAGGTGGGGACTGAGCTGAGCCGAGGCGAGTTGTTGCATCTGGCTTTGATGTCAAGCGAGAACCGCGCGGCGCATGCACTTGGCCGCAGTTATCCGGGTGGGTTGTCAGTTTTTGTTGGCTTGATGAATGCGAAGGCCCGATCAATTGGCATGAACGACACCAACTATGTGGAGCCCACCGGACTCTCCAGCAAAAATCAGTCTAGTGCGCATGATCTGGCCAAACTAGTCAACGTTGCCTATGGCGATCCGACTTTGCGTGAGTTGACCACGTCACCTGGATACCAGGTCGACGTCGGCAACCGGATGCTTCAATACAACAACACGAACCGCCTGGTGAAAAATCCGTCATGGGACATCGGCTTGCAGAAGACCGGTTATATCTCTGAAGCCGGTCAATGTCTTGTCATGCAAACCAAAGTTGCCGGACGCAAACTCATCATGGTGTTTCTTGATTCAGCGGGCAAACTTAGTCGTCTGGGCGATGCCGAGCGCGTTCGGCGCTGGGTGGAATCCAGTCCTTCAAAGTTGGCCGCTTCAGTGCCTCTGGTGCCGGTGCTGCGGTAGGTGAAACATTCATTCCCGACCCATCTAGGCGACTGATCCGGTGTTAGCGCGCCGGGTCAGGTTTGTAGCCCAAAGTCATTGAAATTTCACGGGCGGTCGCTTGGAGTTTGGGAAGCCACTCTTCTTCCAGTCGCCCGGCCGGAGCGGAAATCGACAAGCCCGCTACCAGCGTGCCTTGGTCGTCGTAGATGCCGGCGGCCATGCAACGCACGCCAAGTTCAAGCTCTTCGTTGTCATGCGCATTGCCATACTGACGCACCTTTGACAGTTCCCGTTCTAAGGCTGGCAATTGGGTCAGGCTATTTTTTGTGTGACCACTCAAGCCGGTGCGTGTGGCGTAGGTCCGGACCCGTTGCGGGTCGTCGGCCGCCAGGAATAATTTACCCACGGAGGTCAGGTGCAGTGGGGCACGCCCTCCGATGGCGCGAACCACCTGCATGCCCGATCGTTCGCTGTAAGCGCGTTCAATATAAACAATCTCGTCACCTTGGCGCACGCTCAAATTAACGGGTTGCTGTATCAATTTGTGCAGTTCCCGCATCGGCACCAATGCCGCATCACGCACATTGAGACGGTTTTTGACCAAGTTCCCCAGTTCCAGCAGGCGCATGCCCAATCGGTAGCTGCCTGACTGGGGGCGATCCACAAAACGGCCTGTGGCCAGATCATTTAACAGACGGTGTGTGGTGGACGGGTGCAGGCCAGTTTTCTCGCTAATCTCCTTAAGTGAAATCGCTTCTTCCCGGGACGCCAGCACGTCCATCAGGGTAAACATGCGTTCGATGACTTGAACGGTTGGGGTGGTTGGAATGCTGGAATCTCTTTTTTTTGGCATGGGTACTCCTGATCTGCGTGGTCGCTATTTTATCTTGTGAAATATTTAACCGCTATCCAGAAATCAGGGTCGGGTTGAATGCGCTGATCGGTGGGGTGGATTGTCAGCAACCCATACCCCAGCCACCAGTAGCTCCAACGGTGTAAATTTTGCCTTGTAATTCATTTTTGGACTCTCGTTAATCCAGTAGCCCAGGTAAACGTGAGGAAGCTTAAGTGTCCTGGCTTGTGCAAGCTGCCATAGAACGTTGTAAGTACCGTAGCTGGTGTTGGACTCCGGTTCGAAAAAGGTGTAAACAGCCGAAAGGCCGTCATCGAGCACGTCAAGGATCGAGACCATTTTCAATGCACCTGGTCTGCCGTCGGCCAGTGTTTCGCGAAACTCCACCAGTCGCGAGTTCACCCGACTTTGCAACAGGAATTGTGTGTACTGGTCGATGCTGTCTTCGTCCATGCCACCACCCGCGTGTCGCCCGTGTTGATAGCGGAGGTACAGGCTGTAGTGTTCCTGTACAAAACACAGTTGAAGCACTCTGGCCTGCAGGTTTGAATGACGTGACCACGCGCGTCGTTGACTCCTGTCAGGCTGAAATTCGTTGGCAAGAACCCGTAGCGGCGTGCAGGCATGGCATCCATCGCAATAGGGGCGGTAAGTAAACATGCCACTGCGTCTAAATCCCTTGCTGACCAGTTTGGAGTAGGTAGCGTTGTTGATCAAGTGGCTGGGCGTTGCCACTTGAGAGCGGGCCTGTTTTCCGGGCAGGTAGCTACACGGATAGGGCGCCGTTGCATAAAATTGCAACGTCTGCAGGGGGAGGTCCTTGAGATGCGTCACGTTTGCGCTGACATTGCTGGCAGTAGTTCTTGCCAGTATAGGGGGTCAAACCGCCAGACGGGGGCCACCTGCGCGAGGCCGGCCGCCACTTGCTGCACAAACAGATCACGGGAGATTTCACGTGCACCCAGGGAGGCCAGGTGACGGGTGTTTTGCTGGCAATCAATCTGCCGGACGGCATGGTGGCGGCAAAAACCGACCAAGGCCGCCAGTGCAATCTTGGAGGCGTCGGTCGCGCGGCTGAACATGGACTCACCAAACACAGATTTTCCCAGCGCCACGCAGTACAGCCCCCCGACCAGCTCGCCATTGACCCACGTTTCCACACTGTGGGCAAATCCGGCTTTATGCAGTTCACCATAGGCGGCAATCATGTCCGGCACGATCCATGTCCCCGCCTGGCCCTCGCGAGGGCTGGTTGAGCAGGCTTCAATGACTTGTTTAAAGTTCGAGTCCATGCGAATTTCACAATCCTCTGTTTTGCGAAATTTCTGGAGCTTTTTTCTGAATGACGGGTGCAGCCGAAATTCGGCGACATCAAGCACCATTCTGGGATTGGGGCTCCACCACAGCGTGGGCTGTCCTTCGCTGTACCAGGGAAAAATCCCGTGGCTGTAGGCGCGGCGTAAAGTGTCAACATCCAGCACGCCGCCGGCTGCCAACAGTCCTGGAGCAGGAGAGCTTTCGCCCCACGCCTGACTTGCAGGAGGGAAGTTCTGACCCGGAGAAAGCCATGGAAGTAGGGGCGGTTGGGATGGCATTGAAAGACTGTATCCGATGGCGCGCGTCTACAAGCGCCATTTTTTGGTGAATTCCCTTTGGCAATTCAACGATAAATGGCTGTTTTTCGGGGGAATCCATACTGCGACCCGTTACAATACACGCAAGTCGGGGCGTAGCGCAGCCTGGTAGCGCATCTGGTTTGGGACCAGAGGGTCGAAGGTTCGAATCCTTTCGCCCCGACCACAATTCAAAAGGGTTAGCCGGTTCATGCCTGCTAACCCTTTCTCTTTTTGTGTGCCTTGAACAGATCAACCCGGATTCACCCCGCCAGTAGTTTGTGTACCAGATCACCTGTGTTGGATGCATTGTATTTTTGCATCAAGCGGGCGCGGTAGATTTCAACAGTGCGGTGGCTAATCGTGAGCGCCTTGCCAATTTCCTTGCTTGTGAGTCCGTCCATCAGGAGTGCCGCCACTTCGCGCTCACGCGCGGTCAGCTCGGCCTTGACCGGCCGGCGTGAACTTAGGTCTTCAAAGGTCCAGATGCCGGCCTCATGGGGTGCGGTCTGGTTGAGCGCCCGTCCGGTCACGTGGCACCAGAAGGTTTCGCCGCTGGCTCGTTTCATGATGCGATCATCCGCATAGGTGCCATTGCGGTTCAAAAGGGGTGCAATGCGAGAGCCGGTGCGCTCAAACTCGATAGCGCTGGGATAGAGCACCTGAAACGACTGACCGATCAGCAGTTCGCGTGATGCACCAAACATTTCACACAAGTGGCGGTTGCAGTCCACAATGGCACGGTTGCTGGAGAGGGCGAGTCCGACCGGTGCCAACTCGAAGGCAAGACAGTAATCGATTTCCATGTTGGGTTGGGCTGAAAAACCTAGGGTTTGTACTTTACGAAAAACTACGTATATGGTTAGGTAGTATCGTAAGGTCATTATTTCTTCAAAGGAGATTGATCAGTGAACAAGATTTACCCAAGCGCGGCCATGGCGCTGGAAGGCATTGTCAAAGACGGTCAGCTCATGGCCGTCGGCGGCTTTGGCCTGTGCGGCATTCCCGAAGCCCTGATTGACGCCCTGCGTGACAGCGGTGTGAAAGACCTGACAGTCATCTCGAACAATGCCGGCGTTGATGGGTTTGGCCTGGGCAAGCTGCTGGAAACGCGCCAGATCAAAAAAATGATCTCCAGCTATGTGGGCGAGAATAAGGAGTTTGAGCGGCAATACCTTGCCGGCGAGCTGCAGCTTGAATTCACACCGCAAGGCACATTGGCTGAAAAATTGCGCGCTGGTGGTGCCGGCATTCCGGCGTTTTACACCCGCACGGGCGTGGGCACACTGGTCGCTGAAGGCAAGGAGACTCGCGAGTTCGATGGCCATGTTTACGTCATGGAGCATGCTCTGCTGCCCGAGGTCTCGCTGGTCAAGGCCTGGAAGGCGGATAAGAGCGGCAATCTGATTTTCCGGCGGACCGCGCGCAACTTCAACCCGGCTGTGGCGATGGCGGGCAAGATCACCGTGGTTGAGGTGGAAGAGATTGTTGAAACCGGCACGTTCGATCCCGATGCGGTGCACTTGCCCGGCATCTACGTGCATCGGATTGTGCTCAATGCCAACCCGGAAAAGCGGATTGAGAAGAGAACCATTACCGAGAAAGCAGGAGTCTGATCATGGCCTGGACACACGACCAAATGGCGGCCAAAGCCGCTGAGGAATTGCAGGATGGTTTCTACGTCAACCTGGGGATTGGCTTGCCAACCCTGGTGGCGAACTTCGTCAACCCCGCCATCGAGGTCTGGCTGCAAAGTGAAAACGGCATGCTGGGCATCGGCCCGTTTCCCACCGAAGATGAGGTAGATGCCGACCTGATCAACGCGGGCAAGCAGACCGTGACGACCATTCCCGGATCAAGCATTTTTGGCAGCCACGACAGCTTCGCCATGATTCGCGGCGGCAAGATTAACCTGAGCATTTTGGGTGCCATGCAGGTAAGCGAAAAGGGTGATCTGGCCAACTGGATGATCCCCGGCAAGATGGTCAAGGGCATGGGCGGCGCGATGGACCTGGTGGGCGGCGTCAAGAGCGTGGTGGTGTTGATGGAACACGTGGCGAAAAAGAAGGACGGCACCATCGATCTGAAGATACTGCCCAGTTGCACCCTGCCACTCACCGGGGTCGGTGTGGTGGACCGCATCATCACGGATCTGGCCGTGCTGGACGTGACGCCCCATGGCCTGAAGGTGGTGGAGATGGCGCCCGGCGTGACGCGCGAAGAGTTGCAAGGCAAGACTGGCGTGCCACTGCACTAAGCGGGTTCTGTCATGTCCCAGGAGATACGCGAAAACTCACGCTGGAGTTGAGCGCGTACTTCCGGGGCAAAGTTCTTTAGCGGGTCGTTCTGCCGCAGTGCATTCACTGAAATCGGTCGGCCCTTGCGCGCGAACAGGATGCTGTTACCTTTTTCCTGGGATGCAACCTCCACCAAATTGCCGTCGAACGCCAGCCGAATGCGCCCCGTGAAAATCCCGTGATCGGGGTGGTCGTGATGCAGATTGGCCACCATGATGCCTTGTGGTGAGAGTGCCTGGAAACAGTCGTTATAGAAGCGCTGTGAACACAGGCTTGGTGCTTGGCCCCCGCTGTCAAAACCGTCCACCAGCAGTACGTCGTACTCCTGTGCTGTGTCGCGCACAAAGTCGGCCCCGTCGGCGCAGACGACGGTGATGCGTGCCTCATCTTCAGGCACTTCAAATTCCTGGCGCAGTGCAATCACATGGGGGTTGATCTCGACCACGGTGAAGCGTGCTTCGGGCAGGTGGTGGTAACAAAACTTGAGCAGCGACCCGCCGCCCAAGCCAATCATGGCGATGTTGACGGGATGGCTGTCAAACATCAAAAACCCCATCATCGTGCGGGTGTAATCCACTTCCAATTGGGTTGGCTGCCCGCTGCACATGCGGCTTTGCAGCTGGTCCAGGGTGAAATAAAGGGATTTGACGCCGTCAGCCGAAAACACGAACGGCGCATCAAACTGGGATGCGTCGGATTCTGTAGGTGTCATGGCTTTGAGCTGGAGCGGGTGATGAGAATCGAACCCTCGAATCACCATTCGGCAAGCCGCATGGATGCTGGATTTTCATGTTTATTTTGATAGCGTGTGCTAAATCTGTGCTGAATTTGAGGTGCCGTAGGACAGGCTATTATCTACTTCGACCAGGCTGCCTTTGGGGTTTCAAGCTCGTCGGGCGGGCGTCTTTCCGCTTCGATGTCCAGGATCTGATTGAGTTGGCTGCTTACTTCGGAGTACCTGGCGCGACAAATGGCAATGGCGCCAGCGGCGTCGCGCTCAGTTGCAAACCGGAGGCCGCTACCGGAGGCAACGGCAGAGGACGCACTCGCAGATTCGCTGGCAGCGGCTTGCACTGGCTCACCACCAATGGCGTTGAGCACCCCGACAACATCGCCACCGAAGCACTCACGGCCAGACAAAGAAGCAATTTTTTCACGGGCGTCTCCTAATTGGTTGTTGACTTTGGCCAGGGCTGCGGCATGTGCGCCAGCCGCTTTGTCGATGACCTTGATTTGTCGCTTGGCATCGCTGGCGCGAAGATCAGCAGCAGCCAGCTCGTCCTGTGCCTGCACACCCAACTGCCACTTGATTCCGCCGGCACCACCGGCCAGGAAGATCAGTGCGGCGATGACAGCTTGCGCAGCCCAGCTCATGCGGCCGCCTCAAACTTCACGAAAGCTGTTTCCATTTTTCCATGGTAGTTGTTTTCTGCATACGCCGGGCCGTTGTAGCCACCGGCAAAGGCAGCCCAGTCATGCTGACGCAAGGCAGTGGCCAGGCCAGCCGTCTGCACGTAGCGTATAAAAGCCAGCAAGTGTTCGCGTTCACTGGCGTACATTGCATTGACAAACGCCTGCAAGGTCGGGAAGCCCACCATTGCGTGATTGAACCCCATGATCTGGAATTTCCCCCAGCTTGCTGACCTGATCGCTGCGTCACGGTCCAGTGCTATGGCGCGCTGCAGCCTAGACTGCTCCTGTTCCCAGGTTTTTCCGTAGTGAGCCCGGGTCCAGGTCTTGAAACACAGATCCGGCGCTTGCACCGCGAACTTTCCCCCGGTGTATTTGTAGAACTTGTGCCCCTCAAAGAGCGTCACGGGTGTGTTGTCCGGGTTAAACCCACCTTTCGGAGCCTCCACCTGGCACACTGCCCGGATTGCCGTTACATCGCAACTCAGCACGGCGGCCGCGTCACGAAAGTCTTGGTCTGTGAGGGTTGGCTTCACAGGGGATCTCCAATCCGGCGCCTTGGGGGTGTGCCGCCTTCCTTCAGTCTGGCACGCAGGACAAGGAACGCAAAACCCATCAGCACAACGACTTCGGCAAATGTGGGTCGCTCCAAGCGCATCAGAATGGTGTGGAGGTAGGGTTTAAACCCAAGCATGAGCAAAACGGGGGTAATCACCGCACCACCCGCCCCCATTGCGACCATGAGCCAACCCATGGCACCCAGGGTTTCAATCGTTATCCCCCGCTCGAAGAGTCTGATGCGCTCCAATTTGTTGAGGGCTTCGGCTAGGACGATCATCCCAGCGAGCCAGTGTAATAGCTGCAATACCGTACTCATGGCGTGGTTCCTGGTGGGTCAATACGCAGACGGCGAATGGCAAACATCAGCACTTGTTGTGCCCCACCCCCAACGGAAAAAGCCGCGCTAATCACCAGTGGATCAGGCAGATTGGCCATCAGCAGCGCCAACGGCGTGAGGTAGCCCGCAGTCAGACTGGAGGCGCAACAGACAAGCATGCGGCGTATGGTGGATCGAATCAGCTGACGCCAAGTGTCCCCGTAGCCGGGAACGCTGTTCAACAAGACAATTGAAACCAGCGACCCAGCAAAACCAGCAACCAACAAGTCGGCACGCAAGCCAAGCGGTACACCGAACGCAGTCAGCATCGGAACACTGATGCTCGCTGCAGCAAAGGTCACGATAGCAGCCGTGGAGGTGGGTTCAGCCATGGCCATCTCCAGTGGTGTGGTTTGATTCGCTCATGGACGCGATTGTGCAAACTCGCTGGTGGATAACCAAACCTTAGCGGGTACTGGAAGCAAAAAAGCCCGCGGTTTGCGGGCTTTTCAGGTGATCAAGCAAGCGTCAAATTGACGGGCACATTCGCCAAGAGCTCGTCACCACTGGGCGTTCACGCTTCTCCAGTCGCTGCACAAAGGCCTTGGCTTGCACGCGGTGCACGGCCGGCTTGGCAAAGCCGCTACCCTCGATTGACGCCAGTTTGAAGGCATCAAGCACAAGGCCTTTCACCATTTGGTAGGCGGCAATGATGGGTTTCGCCACTGCGTCATAGGAAGCAGATGCGAGTGCTGCGCAGGCCAGAACTGCAATGGCCAGAAAACTACGTTTCATGTGAGTGTCCTTCAAGTATCCGTGGCTGGCGGTAACCCCTTGCCATATCGGGAGCACTTGAGTGTTGATGCGGTTGCGGTTGCGGGCAAACCTTAGCGGACATGAAAAAGCCGCCCGGTATTGCTACGAGGCGGCCCACATGCAATGCTCTCTTTATATCCACTCCAGGTGGAGCCCGTTGCTGGACGGCACCATTCTTTTTCAATTGCTCAGAATGGCCTTTTTTATTGAATCAACCCTTGCGCCAGGCCCACACCATGCCCACTAGAATCAGCAGACCCCAGGGCATGGTTATCGCAGACAGCCACAGCAGGCCCAGGGCAATGGAAACCCCGGCCCAGTTCATCGAGACGCTGCCAGTTCTTCGCGCACTGCGTTGCGAATTTCTTTGGGACTGGTTTTCATGATCCGCTCTTGCTTGGTTTCATTCATCTTTTTGACACGTTGCGCAACCTGGCCGAATTTGATGCGAATTTGACTCTCCGGGTTGATCCGGTTCCATTCGGCCAAATCATCGCGCGCGGCCTGCACCTTGGCTTGATCCTTCTCAAACAAGCCCAGTGCCCAGCGGTTGGCAATCTCGGATTCCGTCATTCTATTCAATCCGATCATGCGCTGCACCTCAAAGCTGGCGTCCTGTGAGCGCTTCACGTCATTGGGTTGGAAGCCGACGGCCTTCATCAGTGCATCAGTGCCATCGCTGTCCAACACCTTCATGCCCTTGGCATCCCGGTACATGCCCATGTTGGCCATGTCGTAGGCTTGTGCGACATTCTGCAATGCCTTGGGTGCAATCGACTTCATGGCACCGCCGACATTGCCGGTTATCAACTTGCCGGCCGCGTCGAATCCACGCTTGACCAGATCGCCCCCCGGGCCAGCGAACTCAACCACATCGCGGGTATGGTCCGGCTTCTTGGTGAACAGGCCAGTGCCGGGAATCAAGTTGCCCAGGCCCATGCGACCGGACACGTCGATAGGAACGCCGGGCAGGCCCGACACACCGCGCTCCAGGAACTGCGCGCCGCCTTCGCCAAACAGTTCGGCAAAGAAGGCCTGACGCTTGGATCGGCTGTCGAAGTTGTAGCCCATAGACTGCAACGCCCCGCTGATGAGGTCGTCCAGATCGTCGGCGCCCGGCATGCCGCCAGCGCCGGACAACAGGAACAGCACGCCCAGCGCCAGCAGGGCAGCCCTCTTGCCTTCTGGGCCGTTCTTCGCCATGCGGGACAGCATCTCGACATAGCTGATGGAATACTGCTTGAATGTGAACAGCACGCCGCCCAGCGCACCCCGTGCCCAAGCCGGCTTATTCCCTTTGTTGTAGATGCCCTGCGTCTCACTGATGGCCCGACGCGCGAAGGCGTCAGGATCAGTCATGCCTTGTGCCACGGCGGTCCGGTAGGCGGCAATGAAAGTGGAGCGCCGGTTGAACTGCTCTGCCCAGGAGAAGGGCTTACCCCAGGCCAGCGTGATGCGTGATAGGGTATTACTGGCTGTGGCCATGGCGTTGCCCGCTGTGGTGCCATCGCCCGACTGCAGAGCGCCGCGCCCTTGCGCCTGCTGCAAGAGCTGGTGCACCTCCTGCGGGGAAACAGTGCCATCTTCCTCGGCGCGCTTGAGTGCAGCGTCCAGCGCCGCATCGCCGGTCTTTGGTTTTCCGGCATCATTCACCGCAGCCGCCATCTGCTTGGCAGCACTGGTCACGCCGCCGAACTGCGCCAACCAGGGAAATGTCATCGTCAGCGGCTGGGTCGTGTTGACCATGGCCGACGCGATGGAGCCGCCGATGTACTGCGCGAACAGCATACCCCGGAAGGCTTGCGCCTCTTCCTGCGGGTTTTTGATGTAGTCCACCAGCTTGGCCGCGGCGTCCTGCAACTCACCCTGGTGGCCAAAGGCGGCTTTGTCTGTCGCGGCTTGGGTCATTTCACCCATGTGCAGGCTGCTCGCTGTCTGGCGCGCGTTGGAATAGACGAACCCAGCCAGCACCCGGCCTGCATCTTCGTTGAAACCGGCAATACCCTTGCGCTGTATCAGCCGCTTCATGCTGGAACGGCTGGATTTCGCCAGCTTCAGGTAAGTCTGGAATGCCTCGTTGGCGGCGCCGTCGCCGGTCGCCTCCAGGCCCAGCATGTCGCCAAACAGTTCCAGCGTTTCCGGGCTCACCCCGGCGAACATCTTGTAGGCTTGTTCTGACACGGTGCCCTGGCTGATGGTCGCGCCAGGGTACTCGGCCTGCATCTGGCGGTTCATCTTGGCGGCATCAAAGCGGTTCTCGAACATGCCGAAATAGACGCGCTCGCCGTTGTGCACCACGTCCAGCGTGTACTGGCCAAAGCGGGACAGGGGGGCATAACCGCGCTTCATCAGGTCGGCCGCCTTGCCGCCCTTGTCAATCATCTTGTCAGCGGCGTCTGTCAGCACAGCCGCCCGCTCGGGGTCCAGGTCGGTCAGGCTGCGCAGATAGTCGGCCAGCGTGTTGGCAGCCTCGGTAACATCCTTGGCAACCAGCACTTGTTCGCGGATCGGCGCCACATCCTTGCCGCCAAAGCGCAGCATGTCGGCAATCGCCAGATTGCCCAGGCTCTTGTCGGTGGCCGCGCGAAACTCGCGGTAAAGTGGGATCTGCTTGTCGGTCAGGCCAAACATGGACTTCAGTTCAGTGTCCGTGAACACAATTCCGGCCTTGAGCATGTCGCTCTCGTACTTGCCGTTGATCAGGGCTTCATACTGGTCCAGCGGTAGCCCGCGCCACATTTTCAGAACGCCTTGGCTCAGGTGATTGCCACGCAGCAGGCGCTGTGATTTCTGGTCGACCGTCAGCTTGGCCGCGGCTGCTTCCAACACTTCCATCTTCACCGGCTTGCCCGACTCGTCGCGCGCCCATATCAAAGTGCCCTCAAAAATCGGTGCGCTAATGGCCTTGGTATCGGCGGGCGACAGGGGCGACTTGGCGATGTCCTTCCAGCTTTCCAGCTTGGGCAGGATGTTGGGCGCCAGGTCGGCGGACTCTGTTGCGAAGAAGCTCACATCGTTGAGGAAGTTCTGCACCGAATCGAACACACGCTTGAATGGCGCGCTGCGCTGGGCCAGGTTGTACTGGGTTCCCACGGTTTTGTGCCACCAGTTCAGCTTGCCCGGGGTGGCGTTGATCAGGTCGGCCACCATGTAGCCAGCAGGCAACTTCACATCGCGCACATTGTTGGCAGCAGCGTGCAGGGTATCGGCCATGCTGCGGCTGAAACGGATGTCGGGGTTTTCAGATTGATAGCTGTCCGACCCCTTCAGTACGATGTTGTTTTTGGCCTGAATGGCGCTCATTCTGATGCCGCGCTTGTGCCAAAACGCTTGCATTGAACCGTCATTCAAGTCGGATGCCATCAGGTTTTCCGCAACCCGAAGAACCTCGGACAACGCCGTATCGGCTGCCGGGGAAAGCCCAAGCAGTGTTCTGATGGACTGAACCAACTTCGTCCACAGGGTTGCATTCTTGTATTGGATTGACTCCAGATAGGTTTGCGCCTCTGGATTTGTCAAAGCCCATGTCAGAACCTCATCGGCGCCACGGAACGCGTTGTTCGCACCCGCGCGCATGTCTTTCTCAAACTCGGTCAGCGCGACCTTTCCATTGTCAGCCTGGTTGAATCTTTCGATGATGTGGCTTGATATGGCGCTTGTCACAGCGGACAAGTCTTTGACCTGCTTTCCAGCCAATGAATTCGGATTTGATCGCCCGTATTGGACAACCCCCATGGTTGCGGCATGAACCAGCTCATGCAAGACGGTTTCGTAATCCGTTCCAACCCGCCCTGCGATGTCGGCCCCGCCAACCCATACTGTAATGTCGCGGCCTTTTGCGTCAAATCCAGTCTCTGTGTAGCCCCGTCCCGTGCCCATACTGGCAGGCACAGAGTCGCCCCGGTGCGCCACGACCAGGCGCAAACTCACGCCACTGGATTGAAGCCGATCCAGTTTCGATACGACTTGCTTGGCAATTGCTGCCTGTGCTGGTGATCCGGTTTGCTGAATAAACCGCGCCGCATCAATCAGGCTTTTACCCTCAATGCCGGATTGAACTTTGGTAGATTCAGTGGGGTCGGCATCTTTCCCGCCGATAGAAGATGCGCCGCCACTATCCGGCCCGGCGGGCTCATTTTTGGCAACGTCAATCAATGATTGTGGTGTGGTGTAAATGCCATCGGCATATTCAGCCCGGCCAATTTTTTCCCACGCCTTCAATTCATTGTTTGTGAAGTCGCCCAGTCGCAAGCGCTTTCCTTGAATGCGAACCTCGACCTTCCCGCCTGGCAGTGCACGCATGACCGTTACCGCCTCACCGGTTGGAGCCCGAAACACATCACCAACTCGCACCGCATCATCGCCCCGGGCGAAAGCGGTCTTAGTAGTATTTCTTCCGCGTGATCCACTGGGTTCCGGGGTATTGCCGCCACGCTCCACAAAGGCCCGCGCCGGCAGGATGAACTGCTGCACGATGTCCGCATCCGTCATCTTCAGGTTGCTGAAGCCGGGCACATTGGTGCGCAGCCAGTTGCGGATGGCGGCAATGGCGCGCTTGACGAAGCCAAGCTCGGGTGTGTTTTGCGCCATTTCGGCCAGCACTTCTTCGGCGGCGGTCAGGCGGTCCAGATTGTTGACGCTGCGCAGGCCGTATTCCTTGATCTTGGCATCCACCAGGGCGCGGCGGAAGGTCACGATCTGTTGCAGAATGGGTTTCAGGGCGCCACCGAAGTGGCCACGCAGGCCGAAGTGCCCCAGGGTTTCATGGAACAGCACGCGCGCCACATCATTCGGGGTGGCCAACTGAGGGGACATCAGGTACACCTTGCCGGCGTAGTAGAAACCCTCGGGTGTGCCGGCTGCACCGCCGCTGCGCTGCTTCAGGTCTTCCTGGCGCACGCGATCGGGGATGCGGCCGTCCTGCATGTCAAAGGCGACGATGATCTCGGGCGCGTTGTCCCAGCCGGCCTTGATGGCGTTGACCAGCTTTTCAACGGACTCGGTGGCCTGGGCTTGGGCGCCGCGGCTGAAGGCGGGGCGGCCCCGCGACATGGCGGGCGCATCCGGCGCTTCCACTTTCTGGAAATCGCGCTCGCGCACAAAGAACCCAAGTCCTTTTTTCTCAAAAGTGGAGGGGCCGTATTGCAACGCCTCCGCCTTGGAGCCAACCCACACGCCGCGCAACTCTTTGCCAGCGTTGGTAGTGTAGATGGCCACCGGGTACGACTTGTTTCCCAGTGTGATGCCGCTGCCCACTTCGGCCACTGGTACGGATTGCTTGGGCGACTTGGCTGGCTTCTCGGCTTTGGCAGGTGCCTCGACTTCCACGGCGTCCACCTTGGGGCGAGCGGGGAAATCCATGTTTTCCAGCCGGTCGAACAGGTCGTTGATGTCGGTGATGTCGCTCAGATCGCGGTCACGCTGCATGACGTTGCCGTCAGTCTTCTCGATCACCACAATGCGGGTGGCCACGGCGGTGCCGGCGCGCTCGAACGTCACTTGCGGCAGTTTGATGCTGGCTATCAGTTGCAGGCCGGCTGCCGGGCTGAAAGTCTCGGTACGCTTTCCCGTGGGCTCAACCGCCATCACGTAGTCGATGTTGATGCGGTTGTCATCTTTGCCGATGACAAACTTTTGCATCGCAGAGCCTGTCCCTATCCGTTCCACAACGATTTTGGACCTCCGCCCCATGAAGTCCGTTACCGTCAAGGTATCGCCCTTGAATATCTTTCCAAGGGTGTCGTGGGTTGCCAGTGACCGTGCCGGCCTATCGCTGGTTTCAAAAAACCACTGGTCAAACTTCTTGTCAGCAGCTGGCCCGGTGGGCAGCAGCGCCACGATGCGCCCTCCGTCGCGCAAGTGCGTTGCCGCCTTGGCGATGTGGTCCACTGCCGTGCGGCCGCCTGAGCCAAAGGGCGGGTTCATGACGATGCCGTCATACTTGTTGACGACCGCATGATCCTCAAAGGTTCCGTCAATTATTCGGTCCTCGGCCACATTCATGACCATCGCCAGGCGCGAGCGCAGCGCGAGACTGGGCTCGATCGCAGTCTTGTTGGTCTTCTCCGGCAGCCAGCGCGCAATCGCACCGTGCCCACCGCTGGGCTCCAGCAGATCCTCGCCGCTGCGTGCGTCCAGCCACTGCACCATTTTCAGGCCCAATGGCTCGGGCGTGGCGAAGTAGTCGGCGCCTTCCTGCGCCCTGGTCCGGCTGTTTTTCTTCTGCGTTGCCCAGTAGTGGGTCTTGGCCCGGTCGAACTCGGTCAGGGCGTTGTTGGCCGCCTTGTCGCGTTCTTTGCCGCCTTTGCCCTCCTGCTCGTGGCCGGGCGGGTAGGCGTCGGATTCCTCAAACGACTGAATGAACGAGTCTTTCAGCGCCCGTGCCATTTCGCCCATGCCCAGGTTCTCGGCGGTGCTGGCACGGCTGGCAATGGTGCTGGCGAAGGTCCAGCGCTCCCAGTTGGTGCCGGTGTTCAGGTAGCGCATGATGGCGTCGGAGGCCTGCCCAGTGCGGTAGATACGGCCCTCCTGCTGGATCGCCAGCGTCGGCGCCGTGGGCTGCCCCAGGTTGATCAGCACGCGCTGGTGCTTGCCGGTGGTGTCGTGTCCACTCCAGCCCTTGTTCTTGGCTGACTGCACCAGCATGACCTGCGGCCCGGTGCTGTCGTCCTGGAATGATTTGTAGCGTGCCAGTAGGTCTTTCGCTTTCTGGTCGCCATTGATCAGCAGCACTGCGGGGATTTCGCGGTTGAACACGTCAATTGGTGACGGCATGCTGCCAAGTGGCGCATTCACTAGATCGCCGAACTTGGCATTGAAGGCGGCCACGGCCGCATTGAACGACTTGATGGTGGCCACGTTTTCCGCGCTGGCATTGAGCGGGGCGCCCGCATTCACACGGAACGGGTTGAAGCCGCCGCCCTTCTTGTAATCGTGGAACACCACCACCTTGCGGCCCATGGCCATGTGCTGCTTCACGATCGGGATTACTTCGGTCGCCTTGATGGCCTCCAGCAGGTAGCGTTTTTCCAGGTACTTGAACTTGTTGTTGATGGCATCACTCAACATGCCGAAACCGCCGTCGCCCTTGGCGGCTGCCAGGCGCTGATCGGTCAGCCAGGCCAGCGCTTCGTCAATCCGGTTGCCGATGGCCGAGTCCACCAGCACAAAGCGCCGGTCATAGTCGGGCACCACATCGAGCATCCGGCCAGACAGGGCGCCGGTCTTCTTGAGCTCGCCATTCCACTGGCGCTGCAGCATGCCGCTGTCGATCTTGCCGCTCGGCTGCGTCAGCTTGTTGAAGCGCATCGAGTAGCCAAAGCGCGTCTGAAAATAATACTCGCGCGGGTCGGGCTGGTTGTAGTTGAGGCCGGCGCGCTGCGGGTCGTGGGGGTAGCCGTCCGTGTACTCGAACAGGTAGCCATTGGCCCAGTCAATCGTTTTTTCGTAGGAGAATGGCGTGGCGGACAATGCCACCAGGCGCGGGCGGGCGGCGCCCTGCTTGGCCGTCACCTCGGCCTTCATGGCGTCCATGGACGCACTCAATTCGGCGTTGAGTTTGATTTGCTCGGCATGCAGCTTGGTGTTTTCGGCGCCCAGCGATTGCACCATCACATCCATGGTGTCCTGGTTGTTGATGATCGAGTTATTGGCGTTGATTTGCGCGCGCAGTTCCGCGCTGCGGTTGAGCTTGTCCCGGTTCAGCATGGCATGGCGGGAGCCAGCGCCATCCGGGTGATAGGTCAGGGCGCGCACTGCCTGCAGATAGCCGGTGGGCTTGCCGTCAGCAGCCTGCATCAGGGAGTGCGCCTCGTCGGCCACCACAAGATCCCACTGGCGCGTGGCCAGCATGTCGTTTTCGCCCAGGTTGGCATAGGTCGTGATGACAATGCCCTGGCCGGCGTCCTTGGTGTCCGCCAGCTTGCTGATGTCCAGACCCAGCAACTTGCCGGACTCGATCCAGTCGGAGGCGATCTTGTCGTCCGGCGCGGCGATCAGGATGTTGTTCTTGCCTTGCAGCGCGTGGCGCTTGATGGCGCCCAGTCCGGTGAAGGTTTTTCCTGTGCCTGTGCCATTGGTGAACAGCATGCCGTAACCCTTGGGGTCGGCAAAGCGATTTTCAGCCATCAGCACGTCGTCTTGCTGGCCCGGCAGCAATTGCGGCAGGGTGGCGCGGATGCTGTCGATGTCGCCCAGCTTGAGCGGCGCCTTGTCGGCACGCGCCCGCTTGATACCGGCTTTTAAGCCTGCAGTGCCTTGGTCAGCAGCTGCGTCAACTTGGCTTGCTGCGATGGATTCAGGCGGTACTCCTGCGATGCCAGAATCACCGCCTGGTTCACTGAAGTCAGCTCCGGCAATGATAACCGCAAGCTCGGGCTCTGCGACTCCACCACGTAGGCGCTGATCGCCTCGTTCTCCTGCAACAGGGGCGCTACCAAACGGTACGCCAGAACCGTCTTGTTGTCGGCCCCCTGTGCCTCCAGTGGCTTGTCCACCAGTCGGTCCAGCCCGCCCGGCAGTTCCGCTTGACTCATACGAAACAGAGTCGCCCACGGCTGGCTCAGCGGCTGGCTTTTGGCGATCTCGTTCCACACGGGGGTTGGTACTTGCTGCATTTGATTCTCCGTTGCGCTCATTATCAGTCTGCGCGGTGTGACTTTCAATCTCTGATTTGGCTTCAATGTTGCTCACGGCGCGAATGCCGTCCACGCCGGTCTTTCCGCTGGACATGGAAATATAGGCGCCCTGCAGGTGTTCCAGCGTGATGTCATTGGCCGCCTCGTTACCCAGTGAGGCGCGGATCTTGTCCAGCGTGAACCGTGCGGCGTCCTTGAACTTGATGTAACCCAGCCGGAACGCCGCATCGAACAGCCTGACCATCACCGGCAGAATCTTCGCCTCCTGCTCTGGCATCATGTTCAGGCGGGTGTTCTTGCCGAAGATGTCACCCAGGTCGGCCAGTGCGGCCTGCAAGTCGGCTTGTGCGCGCAGTTCGGCGGCGCTGGGGGTCTTGGCTTGTGGCGCTGCTTCAGGCGCTGCTTCGGGCGCGGGCTCATCAAACATGCCCGACTGGTTCGGGTCTTTCTCCGCCTGCACACCCGCATTGCGCTGGTCAATCTCGGCCTGCGCTTTTTCCATGGCGAACATATCGCCGCTGGTGTCACTGCGCTGCTCGGGCGCGGTCTGCTGGGTAATGGTCTGGCGCGAGGCTTCGGCGTCGATCTGCGCCTTGTCGTCCAGTGCTTGCGCGTTGTCGGTGCGCTCCTGCTGCGCCAGGATGTCGGCGCGAGTGGGGGCGGTCAGGCCTTCGGCGGTCGGGTAGTTGTCGAACAGGCGCGAATTGGCGTCCACCGTGAACTTGTAGACTTTGCCGGACCCGCGCAGCGTGCTCTCCACCGTCAGGAAGCCATGCTCATTGATACCGGTGATCTTGGATGTGCTGAAGGTCGTGATTCCGGTTTTACCCGCCACATAGGTTTGTGCACCAGTCCACTCGGCGCCCATGCGCAGCTTCTTGGACTCGATCAACTCCTTTCGGTCCTGATCTGCCTCGGCAATCTTCGCAGCCCGGTTGCGGTCTTTCAGGGTGGCAGCATCATGCAGCGCCGCAATGTCGGCACCAGTCAGGGGTTCGCGTGAGGCGGGGAAGGGTTTGTCCACAAAGGTGGCGGTGCTGTCGCCGTTGCTGACCCAGGCGCCGTAGCGGGTGGGCTCTGCCGGAGAGGTGGTGTAAAGCTCGGCGCGCTCAATCGTGATGCGTGTGTACTGCCCTTGTGGCAGGGTCTTGGCCTGCGCTTGGGCTTCCTGAAACTGCGGGTTGGAATGCAGGGTGTTTTGCCCGGCTCCCAGCTTGATGCTGAAGGACGGTTCCGTCAGCCCTGCTTGCTCTCCCGCATTGCCCGTTTCGCCAGAATCCTGGCGGCCACTTCGATTGCCTCCTTCGATGGCTGCCGCAAGGGCGGCGCGGGCGGCTTCGTAGTAGTCTTGTTCGGAGCCGTTTCGTGTGTTTTCATATGCTTGCTCTGTGATGTCGCTGGCGTCAATGCCAAGGGCTTCGGCCTTGGCCAGCAGCGCATTGACTTCAAGTTTGATCGGGTCTTGCAACTCGTCATAGCCGGTCATGTCAATGTCGGACGGGGTGAAGCCATCCTGCGACATGGACGCAAACGGGTCGAAGTCCTCATTTTGCGCGGCTTCCTCCTGCAACGCAAGGTAATCGTCAAACTGGGCATCCATGGCGGACTGTGCCGCCGTCTCGGTGCCGGTGGCGGTGTACTGCGGCGTGGTC
The DNA here is from genome assembly GCA_036835225.1 of Rhodoferax sp. Lineage (GTDB taxonomy): Bacteria > Pseudomonadota > Gammaproteobacteria > Burkholderiales > Burkholderiaceae_C > Rhodoferax. Next base: position 35,522 of record DAITMI010000009.1, read on the forward strand.
AGGCTGCGCTTGATCAGGGCTGCGGCATCGCTGTGACTGGCGCCTTCCTTCAAGTAGCCTTCTTCGATCAGCCGGGCGGTGGCTCGCTCCAGGCTCAGGCTCTTGTCCTTGCCGGCGAACAGGTTGCGATTGCCAACCCGCGGGTTGATTCCGATATTCATGTCGGACTTGGTATCACGGCGCAGTCCGCCCTCGGAGGCGATGAAAGCATGGGCCGGGATCGGCTCGCCGCGCGGGCTGGTCTGCGGATTGCTCAGGCGTTTGGCAGCCTTGACCTCGGCGGCCAGTTGCTTGTCGGTCTTGGGCGCCAGCACAAAGCCTTTGCCCGACTTCACCACGCGCAGCATGGGCTGCAGCTTCTTCGCCTCGGCGGCGTCGTCTTTGGTCTTGAAGGGCTTACCGCCTTCGGACAAGGGCCGGTTGTCGCGGCCGATGTGGTCAGCTACCGGTTGTCCGGATGCTCGTTCTGGCGTTTGTCCTTGCGCTTCTGCTTCGACGGCTTGAGGGGTTTGAGTGCCATTGGTGCTTCCTTGGGGTTGTGAATCTTTGGCCTGAATGTCCCAACGGGTTTCGCTGGTTTTGACGGCCTTGTGCGTGTCTTTGAGCCCATTCTTGGCAATGAACTCTTGCGCCTTCAATGGCTTGCTGAAATAGGCCGTGCCTTTGGCAATGCGCTCAATGGCCTTGGCGCGCTTGTCGTCCACGCCGAACAGGTGATCGAGGTCGGCCTTGGCCTGCTCTTTCTTGGTGGGTGCAGCTTGCGTCGGCTGGGAACCCCCGGCCCCTTCGCCCATGACGGGCTGTGCAGGCTGCGTAACTGGTGGAGTGGCGCCAATCGGTGCGCTTTGGGTAGAGGCGGCTGGCGTGCTGTTCTTTCTGCTTTGCAGCTCTTGCTTGAATCCTTCTTGCTCGGCCTGGAGTGACCCAATCATGTCTTTAGCTGCCTGGTCGCCGGAAAAGGCGGCTTGCTGGTAGCCGGTGATCATCTTTGCTGCGTAGCCATCAGCGCGCTCAATGTCTTTATCGCTGGCAGCCTGAATGTCACCCGTCACCTTGCTGTAGTTGGCAGCCCACGCACGGGTAGCAATGTCGTCTAGAGTTTCTGGTTTTGCTACAGTTTCAGTAGCTGCATGCGCAATATCTGCGGGGGCTGTAGCCGTATTTGGTGCACTTTCCACGACAGCTTCAGTGGGTGCTTGAGCGGAAGAATTGCCAACAACAGCGGTAACGGCGGCGGCAGGGGGTGCACTGGCCTTGCCCTCGCTGCGGCGCGCCACAAAGCCATCGAACACCGTTGCGATAGTCCAGTCCTTACCCTCCATGCGAGCGCGGCGCTGGGCGGCAAAGCGGGTGGGGTAGGGCTTGCCCATGCCATTCAGGATGTCACCGTCCTGCGTGCCTTCGTACTGGATGCCACCATCGGCAACTGCCTTGTTGCTGAACAGAATCGCGCGCTTGTCTTCATCCGACATGGCAGCTTCGGCCAGCGGGCCAGTCGTGATCGGCTTGTCGATGGTGTCCTGTTCGGCGTCCTGCTGTGTCTGAGCGGTCGTGGCTTGCTCGTAGGCGGCCTGGTCGGCGGTATTGGCCTCGTTCAGTGCAATCTCTTGGTGTGCGCCCGTGTCCACGGCAGTGACGGCGGCGGCCGACAGGGGGCCGGCGGCCGGGTTCAGGCCCATGGCTTCGGAGGGCTTGATGGGTGTGATGGCGGTTTCCGTGATGGGAATCCCCATATCGGCACTGGGCGCGACTTCCGGGATGCTGGGCTGTGGCGCCAGTCCCATTATCTTGGCGCGTGCGGCAGGCTGCTGCTCGGGCGGAAGGCCACTGATGTAGGCGTCAGCCTCAGATTTCCGGGCTACCATGCCATCGGCGTATGAAATGTAAGGGTCGGGCGTATTGCCGATTTGCAGCGCCGGGCCAGCAGGTGCAGGTGACTCTCCCGGAGCGGGTGGGGTAATTGGCGCAGTCGGTGCGCGCTCCAGCGCACCAAAAGCTGCACCGGGTCCGGCAGACGCCAGCGCTTCCAGGGTGGCGTTGCTCGCCACATTGTCCCAAGTGCCAGCCTCAAAGCCGGCGCGTTGGGCGGCGATGTTGGTGGCCACTTGTTCTTGTCCGCCTTGCGCGGCTTCCAGTGGCATTTCACTCAACATGCCCATGCCGGCACGGCCAAGGATGCCGCGCTCGGTGGTGTTGGTCAGCACTTCGGCCACGGGTTTACGTAGGGCGCCGCGCGCCATGTTGCCCGCCATGCGGCTCACGCCGGTCAGCGCATCGACTGCACCCAGGGCGCCGCCCAATGCAATTTGATCGGTATTGGCGCCGGTGTACTCTTGCGCCTTGGTGGCGGAGGCAGAGGCATCGGCCTCATTCATGCCACCGGCCAGACTGCGCTTCTTGATGTCGTCAAAGATGGCGCCCTTGGCGGTGCCGGCCCCCATGGCCACGCCAATACCGGCGCCCACGGCAGCCGCAGGCGCTGCGCCACCAGTCAAAGCCGTGCCAGCCAAGATCGGGACAATCGAGCCCAAGCCTTGCACCGCAGTCTGAACCGGCGCCACGGCAAACGCCTGTGCACCGGCTTTGACGCCTTCCCATATACCTTTGCCCTTGGCATCGGCCATGATGGCGCCTTGCTCTTGCTGGTCAGTTTTCGCCTCCGGGCTAAGGTAGTCGTTGATTCCCTTGTTGATATCCTCCAGCGTGTTCGACACCACATTGCCCGCTCCGGCCGCATCTGAAATGGCCTTGGTTGCACCGACTGCGCCACTGGCGAAGCCGACAACCTTGTCGCCAACTGCTTTGCGTAGGGCGCCGGCTGGTTTTACCTCGGGTTTGCCATAGGGGTTTGATGTGTCAGTTACTTCGGGTTGTCCGTAGGGGTTGGTTGCCATCTATCACTTTCCGATATATTGTTTTGCTGTGCCGGCGCCGTAAATCTGCTCAAACATGGCTGCCTCTTTGGGGTTTTCCTTAAGCCGTGCAATGTCTTGTGTGTGTGGAGCCTTGGCCTGCGCAGCGCCTTGATCGAGTCGCCGCACTTCACCGGTCTGCTCATTGACAGCCGCCAGTACGCCCTCGGTCTTGTTGCCCATGGAGTCGGTAGCGCCCTGCAGCGCCAGTGCCTTCCACTGCGATGGCTTGTCCTTGCCGGTCATCACGCGCAACTGCTCGGCAATGGCGGTGCGATCTTCCGGTTTGGCAGCTTCATAGGCGGCCTGCAGCGCTTCGATACGGCCGGCTGACCGGGCAGCGAACCCGGCCGCCGTGGCGTCGCGGCCATCCTTGGCGGTATCGAGCTTGAGCTTGTCCTGCGCCATTTGGTAGTTGGCGCGCGTGGCGCCAGCCTGGATGTCCTGGCCGCGCTGCTCGGTCTTGCTGCGGGCGTTGTTACTCAGGATCTGCAAGGCACCCCGGTTGCCAGTCAGCGCCCGGCCTTCTAGTACCTTGTTCGCAGCGAAGTCGGCCTGCGCTTGCATGTTGGTTTCTTGTCCGGCCTTGGCGGCATCGATGCTGGCCAGCTGCTTTAGGTCGGCGGCATAGCCGGCGCTGGTGTCCAGGCTGCTGACCTGACCGCCGCCACGGATGGCGCCCGACGGGCCAAATCCGCTGGTCTGTCCGCCTGCGCGCGCCAAATTCTCGGCGGCCTGGTTGTTCTGCGCACTGATCATTCCGCCCGGTTTACCAGGCAGGTTGATGTCGCCAACTACATTGGTTCCGCTGTAGGATGTGACGCCATTTGGTTGCATTGTCTTGCTGACCTGGCTGGGCGGCTGCATCCCGGTGGCGTCGGGTGACGTGGCTGACTGCGCGAGGGCTGCGGGCGAGCCGGGGATGGCTGGGGTGGGTGAGTAGGCCTGTGCCCCGGACTTGGATGCGGCACTCAAGGCGCCAAGCCCAGCGGCAGGGATGGCGTAGGGCGCCACTTTGGCACCCAGCGCAGCAGCCCCGGCGCCTGCTCCAGCGAATCCAGCAACAGTGCTGCCAACGGCGGGGATAGCGCGCGCCAGTGATGATATGGCGCCCAGCGCTGGCGCCGCGCCTGGCAGTGCTGATAACGTATTGCTGACATTGCGCCCGAGTTCTGTGCTGGATTTCCCATCGTATGCGGGAGCCGGGAAGGCGCCGCCCGTGGCTGGGATCTGGCTCACCCGCGCGTCAAGACTGGATGCGGCGGCATCGCTAAAGCTATTTGACGCTGGCGCAGGTGCAAACCCTTTCGCCACGGGGTTTGGGCGCACGGAGCCGAGGTTGACAGCGTTGCCGTCGTTCTTTTTCAGTTCGTCGATAGTTGCCATGGGAGCCCTCGGAAGTCCATCGGTGGACTGTGCCTGCGGGCGCCCCATGGCGCAAACCTTAGCGGGTCAGTCGCTACTCATCATGGTTGATGGACGCCAGGGAGTTCATTCCGGCAGCGGCAGCGGAGGCTGGGCCGCTGTAAATCTTCAGAATCTCTTGGTGGACGTCCGAAAGTGCCTTCATCTGGCCAAGGCCCGATGTGACATTCGCCACTTGCATATCCATGTTCAACTTTGCGTTGGATTCCGATGCGCCCACATTGGCTTTATAGGCATCCACTGCCATATTTGCCTGTGCCACGGCAAAACTGACCATCCCCTGGTAGCCTGAGAGTTCCTGGCGCTGAATGTCAATATTCGCGCTGGCCACGGCAGCAGCGGCCCGCACACCCGTCTCGTAAGACGAAACGCCGGCAACATACTGCTGGATCACGGCATTGTTTTTGGCGCTCTCGCTTTTGATTTTCTCGGAGATGCCTTCTGTCTTGGCTTTGTAGGCGGCTATTTGTGCATTGAACGCATCAACCTGGGAGCCAAATATCTTGGCCTTGGACTCTTCCCCGGCGAGGCGAGCCTGATAACCCTGCCACTCAGCAGATTTTGCCTGGACTTGTGCCGCATAGGCCTGCACCTGTGACTGGAAGAGTTCTATCTTCAGTTTCTCAAGCGATGCCTTGCTGACAACCGCCTCTATCTGCGTCTTGTACAGGTCGCTGAGCGCTTTCATGCTGTCGATTTGCGCCTTGTACATATCGACCTTGGAGCGGTCAACATTGGTCATTGCCTCAAGCGCTTGTATTCGCGTCTTATAGATTTCGACGGCCTGCACTGATGCGCGTACCTTGACCTCGTACACTGTCGCAGCAGCCTTGTAGGCTTCGAGTTTGAGCGAGAACGACTTGACCTGGATGTCATAGACGTTGACGATGGCCCCCAAAATCCCCTTGGCATACTCCAGCGCCATGCCGGTGATGGAGATGGCCCCTTGCATGTAGCTGATCATGGATGCAATGGCGGTGGCACGTAGAGCGGCTGACGTGGTGACGGCGAACTGCAGGTTCTTCTGCTCAATTTCAGCCTGCATGACGATGATCTCGTTGACCTTGGCCGCATTCAGGTTGGCGGCATCCTGGCGGGCGCGCGCCAGGGTCGAGGCCAGCGCGCCGCTGGGCAGCGTGAAGCCGCGGGCGGCGGCGTCGGCGAAGGCGGCGTCCTGCACGCGCTTGGCCTCCACGTCGTTCTTCTTCTGGCCGCGCGCGTAGATCGCATCCTCGACCTCGGACTTCAGCCCGGTGCCGCCGGCCAGGTACTTCGTCAGCTGCTTCTCGGTGGCCGCCAACTGGCTGTGGTACTGCGGGTTGAACTTATTGAGGTAGTCATCCATGAGGCCATTGACAACGGTTGTCATGGTGTTGGACATATCGGCATAAGACGCCCGGTAAGTTCCGGCCACGTCGGCCGGTGCTTGTGCATCATTGACCGGCGCAAGACTGTCAAAGTCAACTGTTGCGATATTTGGCGCCTGCGGCTCGTCCCGCTGCGAGATTGTTGGCAGTTGAATGATCTGGCCCAAAGCGCCCGGTGGCTCGGGAAATACAAAGTTGGTCGATATGTTTGGAGTTTGCTCGGCAAATTCCGGCAGCTGGTTTGGCGTAGTACCGAAGTCAAGATGAGGAGGTGGCACCTCGAATACCGGGGTAATGTCTTGATTGACTTCAGACAAAACGACAAACTCACCCATACCAGGAGCCGGATTAGGAAGGCCCAAGTCAATCGGATCAAAGTGCGGTGGTGGTGGTGGCTCGGTCAACTTATAGGGCGGCGGAATTGTCACTGTCACGGGTGTAACCTGGCCCGGTCTTGACTGCATGACAGCATTTTGCGCATTGAATTGCGCCGTTCTTGATTCGTTCTGCAGATCCGTGATGAATGTCTTTTGGTCGTCGAGTAAGTTTTGTGCTGCTGACATTTTCAGATTCTCCGGGTCGAATTAAGGGTGTTGAACTCGATGTTGTCGAGCTCCAGCGTGTCAGCGCCAGAAGCTCCAAGCGCGTAGTAGCGAGATTTCAATCCGCGTCCAAAGGTCTGGCGGTAGTTCTGCGCGTGATCGCTGCGCACAGTGGCGTAGCTGTAGCTTTGTGCACCATCTTCGCCGACATGCAGATCAATCGTGGCCGCTGACCCCAGCCGTCCGCCGAAGTAGGCTGATACCACTGTTTTGAGGAATGGGCTCTTGAAGTCGGTCATGGCGGTCTTGAAGTTCCATTGGATGGCAACTCCGTCATCGGTCGTGCCTTCAAGCAGATACAAACCGGTCGCGTTGGCTCCGTAGTAGCTGCCCTGGTAGCGCACAACACGATTGAATGGGAAGTTCGTGTAGCGCGTCAGCTCGTCATGGACTGCCGGGTCATTGTGGTTCAGGTTGACGGCGTAGGCCTCGTAGCTGGCCGTGACCACCGCCGTACCGATGGCGGTAAGTGTGGCCATCGGCGCCATGATCCAGGCCTGCAGCGTGCTACCCATCTGGCCCATCGGGGCAATGAGGTCGGCGCTGCAATACGCCTCTGTCGTGAGCTCGAACAGGGTCAGCTCCGCCATCGGAGCCGTGATGCCGGCCTGGCTCACGCTGCCGCTGGTCATGCTGGCCTGCAGCGTCGGGTGCCCTGTCAGTGTGATCGACGCCACCGTGCCGCCGTAGCCGATCAGCGTCGCCATCGGCGCGTGGAGGTCGGCCCGGCTGATGCCCGACACGGTGCCACTGGCGGCGAGGGTGCCTGCTGGTGCTGTGACCTCGGCCGTGAGCCAGTTGGTTCCGGTCGCGCTGGCGCTCAGGGTGGCTCGGGGCGCGCGCACGTTGGCGGCCATGCCCATGAAGGCCGACAGATCTGCCATCGGCGCCGTAATGTTCGCGGCGTTCTCGCCCGTGCTGTCATGGCCGGCGGCATAGAGGGTGCCGGCTGGTGCTGCGAGGAAGGCGTGGCCGTCCACGACGACCGCCTGCGCGCTGAAGCCCTGCAGCGGGATCAGCGTGCCGCGCGACTCGGTATAGGCGTGGTTGGCCGACAGTCCGGCCAGTGGCAAGAGCCCGGCACTGACGCTGGACACTTCGCCGGTCAGCACCCGGGATGACCCAAGCAGCACTGCGAGGCTGCCGCTGGCCAGGGTGTAGCTCGGTTGCAGCAGGCCGGTGCTCGCTTCGCCGCTCAGGGGCGACAGCACGCCCTGCGCGCTGGCGTAGGGCTTGTTCGCGGCTGTGCCGGCGAGTGGCAGCAGCACGCCAAGCGACCCACTCAGCCCGGCTGTCGCCTCGCCGCGCATGGGGAGCATCTCGCCCTGCGCGCTGGCGTAGGGCTTGTTCGACCCTCCGCCAGCTAGCGGGGACATCACGCCAAACGACTCGTTCATCCCCGTTGCTGTGGCTGAGCCTGTAACAGCCATGAGGCTGCCGCGTGATTCTGCATAGCGCTTGTTGGCCCCCAAGCCTCCCAGTGGCAGCATGGACCCCGAGGCGCTGCCGATGACTTCCCATGCGGCAACAATCTTGTCACCGCCGGAGTAGAGGGAGGCATCGGCGAACAACAGACCGTAACTGGTGACGTCACTGGTGTATAACACCATGTCGTTCTTGAGATAGCGCACCAGCACACCCAGGCGCTGCACCCGGAACACGTCCCCGGTAACGAAGGTGACGGGCGACGACTTGGGCACGCCCAGCTCGTACACTACCGCGCGCCCGTGCGTGAAGTAGATCCCGTAGTCGATCTCGGTGTAACCAGCGCCCTCGTTGCCGTTGTTCAGTCCAGCGACGACGCCAATGGAGGTTGGTGAAACCTGCAGCGACAAGATGCAGTTGCCACCTTGCACCGCTACCCCGACCGCGCCGGCATTCCAGCCCAGCTTATAGTCGGCGATCAGCTGCGAGGCGGTGCCCGGCGTGCCCGGCGTCGGTGGCGTGCCAGCGGTGGCCGGGTAGCACACGGTGCTGGTGCTCGATGTGGCTGGGCCGGTCGAAATCCAAACCCAGCGCGTGGTGGCGCTGGATGTCGGGGTGGCTTCGATGGCCTCCAGAACGTAGTAGCCTGCGCCGCCGCCCTCTGTCGCCGTCACCGTGGTGCAGTAGGCGGGCGTGCTCGGGGTACCGGGGTCGCCAGGTGTGCCAGGCGTGCCCGGGATGAAGCTGAACGCCGTGTCTTTGATTAGGGCGCTCATAGAATCTCTCGCGCCGCGACGAAGTTGGTCCAGAAGTCGGTAGGCGCTGGGATGGCTTCTGCCCAGGCGACATCGGCATAGCTGCCCAATTGGGTGGTAAGCACCAAGACCAAGGTGTTTTGCGCCGCAACGCCGTCGATCAGCGCGCTGATGGTGAGCGTCCCTAGTGTGGGTGGGCTAAAAGCTATCGACAGGTCAAGGACGTAGGTTTCTGCTACCTGATTTGCGACGGACACAGGGGTGCCTGAACTTGCAACCGGGCTCCATGCATGACTGAACACGACAGTGCTATATGCCCCAACTACCCCGCAAATGTAGCGCTCTCCAACTGAGCCCTCGTAGATTCCAGTGTTCTCCCTGGCGAATGGCGCAACTGCTGGAAACTGGTATGTGGGGTAGGCATTGGTGGCAGTCCCCCAGCCGATATAGGCCATGCTAACTCCTGTTGCACCAAGTCATGGAAGCGACTTGGCTGATCAATGTGTGCGGTTTGTTGCTCAGCCCGCCGGGTCGCCGATTCCAGATATAACCGACCCTCGGGATGTATGCTGCCCCGCCCTCTGCGAGCTTGAAGTACAGCAGCATCTCCGTCCAGTACGCCCCGCGCGGGATGTTCCGGGCGGTAGCGGAGGCGGCGCTTGTTCTCATAACCGCCAGGTGATGCACCAGCATGGCGTTCTCCAGGTGTCGTGCCCGGCTATATGCCCCCGATGTAAGGTGGACGCTATCAGTCGCCGAAACCATCATTTCGTCTGTATAAGCCAGTGGTGAACCAGCCGCCGCACACTGCGCCAGCACGTCAAGGTAGTCCGGCGGAAGTTCATCGTCATCGTCCAGATAAAAACAGAACTCTGTCTCGACATCTGCCAGCGCATCAAGTCTAGCGTCATGCAACTGCGCCGCCGTGGCGATGGTTTGTACGCGCCCAAGCACCCGCACCCCAGGAATAATCAAGGTAACCGGGCTTGCCGATAGCACGATGGCGGTGTACTTGGCAGCGCTGTCCATGGCCGTTTACGCCGTCGGCAGGTTGACTTGGTAAAAGTCCACGGTGTGCGTGGCGCCGTTGCTCAGCGTGGTGTTGGTCAGATTCATGTCTGCGCCGGCCAGGCCGCAAGTGCCCTGGATACGTGCCTCGGTAGTGCTGAGCACGCCGGTGTCGCCAGCTGCGACATGGCGGTAGAACGAGGCTACCCCGCCCGCCACGTTCAGGCCGCTCCAGACTTCGGTGCCCAGCTTGGACAGCACGGCTGCTGCAGCGGCGGCAGCGAAGGTGATGCCGGTCGCCGTGCTGTTGTTGGAGACGGTCGTCAGCAGGGTCGCGCCGGTCAGGGCGTCGTCCGCAGTCGCGGGCACGGTGCCGCTGTAGATTTTTATGAAGCCGGTGCCAAGGGTGGCTTTCAGCGAGCCGGTGTCGAGGATCTTATTGCGCAGGCCGGTGGATGTTTTCAAGGTCATGATGATCTCCAGTTAGAAAAAGTAAGCGCTGCCGTTTAAGGTAGCGGTGTCGTAGTTGAGCGGGGTATGCTCCCCGTCCTCAGTCAGCACGCTGTAGTTTCGCGCGCCGCTGTTATCAGCCAGCAGGCTGCCGCTGAAGCCAATGATCTTTGGGTACTTCGAGTAGGTCATCGGTGCGGCTAGGCGGGCATCCACGAAGCTCAGCGGCTGCTGGCGCCGGTTGTAGAACTTGGTCTGGCTGTCATTGCGCTGCGAGTAGCCCTCCAGGAAGAAGTACAGTGCCGCGCCAGCGGGCGTCCGGGCCAGCAGGTAGGCGTGCACCGTCTTGCCCGGCACGCCATCGGCCGCATCAGTCCAGGTGAAGTTGTCCTCGAACAGGCTGAAGGCGCACAGGTAGTCGGCCGCGCTGTCGGTCTTGCCGTAAGCCTGGTTAAACAGGTCCAGGTGAGTCAGCATGAACATGCCAGTGGCGTCCTGCAGCGGCGGGGTCTCGGCTGGCGGCTTGTACTTGAGGCTGGGCTTGAGCCGGATGAGGTCGATGCGCGTCTGGCGCATCTGGTTCAAGTCCAGCGTGCTGACAACCCCTTCAAGCGTCGTGGCCCCGGCGTAGTGGAAGATCGGGCCGGTGGCCACGCTCCAGCTGCCGTCTGGGGCGTAGGCAAACACGTCACGGTGGTTCAGCGGCACGGCCGTGGCCATCAGTTCGGCATACAGGTAGGCGCCGGCCTGGAACTGCCCGCCGTAGTTGAGGAAAGCCGCGCGCGTGTTCTCGTAGGGCGTCGGGGCGATGCCGGACAGGTCAATGATGCTGGCACTGGCGTAAGCCGAGTGGCCTTCTGAATAGTCGGCGGACAGGTACGGCGGGTAGTGGCCGACCTGGTTGAGCGGCAGCTTGCTCAGATCCGTCACACCGGTGGCGTCGTGCGCCAGTACCAGCGCCGCGTCCAGCGCCGTGCCCGGGTCCATCACTACCGTGTCCACCAGCGCGTTGTGCATATAGGTCAGCACCCGCTGCGCCGCACTGTAGGCGCCCTCGGTCGGGATGCCTGAATTCCAGGTCACGGCGCTTTCGATGTAGCGCTGCTGCAGTACGAAGGCCAGCACCCGCAGGTCCATGGCCAGCACCAGCGCCTTGGCCACCTTGCGGTTCTCCCCGGCCGGCAGGTTGACAGGGAAGCCGACGATGGTGTCCGAGGCGTACAGCCGGTTGTCACTGAAGGTCAGGAAGGTGCGTACGGCCTTAACTTGCGTCAGGTTGCGCACCACCAGGCGTGACGTGTGCGCGTACAGGTCCAGCCGCTGGGTTGTGCTGATGCGCTCGCCCGAGCTGTGGTAAATCTCGCCCTGTGCTACCAGCAGATCGTCCAGGCTGGCATCCAACCCGCAGTCCCAGGCGTACTCCGCCGCCATGTAGTACTGCTGCGCCACGCTGGGCCGGGATGCCTGCGCAACGCCAAGTGTGAAGCTGAACTCTTCCGGCTTCAGGCCGGTGATCTGGATGTCGATGTCAAGCTCCAACAGGCCGGGAAGCGATTCCTTGAGAGGAAATTCAACCCCGCCCAACAGCTTGGACGGCACCGTGGCGGCCGGGTCGTCAAGCGCCAGGCTGTCCAGGTCTTCGAACACGATGGCGCAGGCGCGGGTCGCGGTGCTGTTGAAGGCCCAGCGGTACTGCGGCACGGCGCGCAGGTACGCCAGCAGGTTGCTGCCGTCGAGCCGGTAGAAGTCACGCGCCTTGACGCTGGGTGCGCGGCACCAGTCAGGCCAGGGCGCGCGCGCCGTCTTGACGAACTTGTCGGGCACATTGGTCTTGAGTGCCTGGCCGGGGTAGGCCGCCAGCGCGGGCGCCAGCAGCGTGTCGTCGGTCTCGCCGGTCGGGTACACGTAGAAGGTGCCGGACACGTCCGACAGGATGATGAAGTTCCGCTCGCCGTACTCGGGGTGAATCACCTTACGGAAGGCGGCGCGCTTGTACCAGTCGGCATCGGGCGCCAGGCCGTTGGCGCCAGCTGGCGATGGCGCATTGCGACTGAACCGGTTGGGCGCGGCGTCATAGCCGACGTCAAACAGCGAGGTGTTGGTGGGTGATCCACCCAGAATTCCCAGGGTGTGCAGCGGATCGGCGTGACACCAGGAATTTACCAGCGCCGGGTAGGACGCCAAGGTTCCACCGACGCTGCCGTAGAACACCCGCTGGGTGATGCCCTCAATCTGCCAGATTTTCTTACGGGCGAACACGCTGGTGATGTCCTCCGGTGGCGTGACGAAGCGCCACGGCTTTGCTGCATCGGTACTAGCCTCAAAGGATGCGCCAGTGGCCTTGGCCTTGGCTTCACGGTCCGCCCGGACCGCGTAGCCGGAGAAGATGTTGAAGCCAAAAGCGTCGGTGTAGAACTTCGGCGTCTTGCCAGTGGCAAAGAACTGGTAGCCGGTGCTTCCGCCCTCCAGCCGGATGTACTCGTGCCCCGGCTCGATGCGCACCTTGATCGACGCGCCATCTAGCTCGAACGACTGACTCGCGTAGGGCAACCCCAGCTTCTTGAGCTTGGTGATGCAACTACGGGCGAAGGGCAGAAACTGCGCTCCGCCCAGAATCAGGCGATGCTCCACGCGCGAACTTACTGCGCGGGCTGGGTATAAACAAACGCGTCGCAGGTATTGGGCGCCCCGACGGCGACTGCGATGTTCGAGAGGTTCAGATCGGCGCCGCTGGTGGCGCAGGAGCCGTCCATGCGCGGTAGCGCGGTGGAAAGCGAGTTGTTGTCGATGGCGTTGGCCTTCAGGCGGAACCAACCGGCCGTGCCGGCTGCGATGCCGATGAACGACCAGGCTCCCGTCTTGGAGACTGCGCCTGCAGAAGCAGCTGCAAAGGTCAGGCCATTGGTCGGAGAACCGGGCGTAAAGGCGCCAGAGCCCAGCGTCATGATGCCAAGCAGTGTTCCGGTGGGTTCCGCATCCGCCGTAGATGGCTGAGTGCCGCTGCGAATCTCAATGATGCCTTTTTCGAAAGTGGCGGCAAAGCCGGTGGCGCCGGCCAGCGCAGTGCGCAGGCCCGTGGAAAATCGTACTGTCATTCTGTTGCTCCTTAGAGGGCGTTGTTGAAGGGCACACCGCCCTGTTGCAGCACAGTCAGAAACCTTTTTTGGCCTCCACTGCGGATGAGGCAGCCCCCGGCGCGAACGCCCGGTGCCACAGAAACTTGTTGCTCGGTCAGATTTGCAAACGGTAGCGCCGTGCACAGGCCGCGCTGGCTCCAGAACAGCAGGCGCTCGCCGTCCCGGTCCCAGGCCTTGCCCGGCACCACGCCGTAGTCGGCCAGCTGCTCTAGCTTGTCGCTGGTGTAGGCATAGATGCGGGACTCGGTACCGATCACCAGGGCGCTGGCGTGCGGCGCCAGCATCAGCACGCGGCCAGGCACGAGGATGAAGTTGCTGTCCAGGTTGAACAAGTGGAAACCCAGCGGCTCGCTGAACCAGACCACGGTCTGGTCCTCGCTGGCCAGGTACTGTGCCGCGTACATGCGGCCCTGCCAGAACTGGATCACATCGGTGTCGCGCGGTAACGTGTCGTAC
>DAITMI010000010.1:0-47975 GCA_036835225.1 Rhodoferax sp.
TGCTCTAAAAATCAGCTGGACTGCTTGAACGCCATCACCGCCTGGTTGCGCAGCGTGCGCAACAGCGCGAGCTCTTTTTCATCCAGCGCGAGTCCCCCCTTCTCGGCTTTGTCCGCATAAATCAAGCCGAACGGCCGGCCCTTGATACTGACTGGCAGCAGCAAAAAGGTGGGGGCGTTGACCTCCTTGCGATACCAGGCCGGCAGGCGTTCGGCGATGCGCGCCTCGGTGGCGTCGCTGATCATGGTGTCGGCGCCCTTGAGGCACACCGCAGCAAGCAAGTCCGGCGTAGCGGCATTGAGCGTCACGTTAAAAGATTTCACGACGCGCTCGATGTCCACGCCCAAGCCGAACCGACCGGTCAGGGCGTCGACTTTGGGAGCGCGCATGCAAAAGATGATGCGTTGAAAGTCCATCGCCCGAAACATGGTTTCCAGAATCATGCGCAGCACATCACTCAGCTGGAAGTCCTCCACCATGGCATTGGTGATGTCCTGAACACCCGCCGTCAAAATTTCCGCCACGCGTTGCCCATCGCGCGGCGCAACTTCACCATTTTTCCGGGGTGCCGTCTGGGTGGCGTGCAACTCCAGGGGTGCCAGCGTGTCAGGGGGCTGCTCGTCGGAGTCCTGTTGCGCGCGACCGTCTTCCGCCGGCGCGTTCAACAGCTTGGATGCGGCGGAACCGGCAAGCACGTTGAGCTCCATGGCCATCACCATGTCAATGAGTTTCTTGCGTGCCACAACGGTTGCCAACTGTGCCGCTGCGGCGCTAACGCCCAGGGTTTTGGCGTAGTGTCGGGCCACCTGCGCCAGCCGCATATCGACTTCTTTGGGCTCGGTGTGAAGCAGGATATCGGCCATTTCATTGGCAGCGATGGCAATCCAGCGCAGGCGTTCACCGCTCTCAATCGGCGTGCGCGCGGGCGGGTCACCGGTGGGTTTGCACATGCAGCGCTGAATGCCTTCGGGCAAGCCCCACGCCTTGGACACGCCGATGCCAAGCGCCTCAAAACTCAAGCCCAGCACACTGGCAGAGGCTGTCGCCTCACTCACCGGCTGGCGGCTCGAGGAGGTGAGGCCACGCACCGTGCGTGCCTCTTCAGGGAAATAGAACTCGGCCAGCAGGCGCCCCAGGTTCTGGAACATGGCGCCAATGAAGGCTTCTTCACTTTCCCGCACCGCGGGGCACAGTTCGCCCGCAATGGTACCCGCCATCAAGGAGCGCAAGAATTCTTCTTTCAACACATTGGCGTGGGCCTTGTCCTGCATGTGCTCCAGCAGCACCAGACTGAGCGCCATGTTGCGAATGCCGTTGAAGCCCACCAGGCTGACCGCCCGCGACACGGTGCTGATGCTGCCACGCCGTCCGTAATGGGCGCTGTTGACCAAACGCAGCAACTTGTTGGTCAGGGCCACATCCTTCAGGATTTCATTGGTGACACTGCCGACGCTCTCGGTCTCGGAATTGGCCATGCCCTGAATGCGAACCACCGAGTCCGACATGGCGGGAAAATCGTTCTTATGACGCATGCGGCGCAACAAGAAATCCAGCGTGCTATTGCCACTGGCGCCTGCGGACCCTTCGGCCTCTGCCGTTTCAGCGGCTGCTGCAGCACCAGACCACTTGGCCAACTCGTCACGAAAAACCTTCGCGCTGGGGTGCCGTTGCAGGGGGTCGCGGGCGAGGGCACGCATCAGAACCGCGCGCAGCCGGTCGTCCACCTCGGCACTCAGGTCGGTCGGCAACATCAGCTGCTCATGGACGACCCGATAGATGGCACGGTAGGGATCAGCTTCGTTGATAAGCGGCCTGCCTGAGAGCATCTCGGCCAGCACAATGCCAACCGAAAAAATATCCATCAGGGGCGTGGCGGGCGTCCCTTGAGCGGCTTCGGGCGAGAGATACCCCGGCGTACCGCCGTCAAGCGCGGCCACTCCCGGACCACCGCTATCCTTCAGGCGCGCGGCAATGCCGAAGTCCATCACCCGGGCCCGGCCCGCAACATCCACCATCACATTGGACGGCTTCAAATCGCGATGAACGACGCCGGCGGCATGGGCCGCGACCAGGGCGTCCAGCACATCGATCATCAGGGCCGCGCATTCGCCGGGCGGCAAGGCACCGCGCTTACCCAGCAGCGTGGCCAGGGTCTGCCCCGGCACATACTCAAACACCAGGTAGGGTTGCTGATCGTGCACCTCGGCCTCGAACACCGGAACGATGTTGGGGTGCGTCAGGCGACTGACACTGCGGGCTTCCTGTAGCCACTGCGCAATCACCGAGGCATCGGAGCCGTTGCCCACCTTCATTAGCTTGATCGCCACCTCGCGCTCCAGGCGCGGATCAAAGCCGAGCCAGACAACCGACTGGGCACCTTGGCCCAAGATGCGTCGCAACTCGAAACGTCCCAGCATGGCGGGCTTCTGCTGACCAGACTGGCCAGCGGCCAGTCTCTTGATGGTGGCGAGTGGTGAAAAATTAGCCATGAAGCACTGGATACGAGCGAGCGGCGTAAGAATTTGATGGCATGGCGCAAGTATGACACTGACGCCATCTGCTGGCTGCCAGTTGGCGGGACGTGTCGCCGGCCAAAACCGTACCCCAAACGGCTCAAGCTCCTGCGATGGGAGCGTTCGGCCAAATGGATCTAGCAGCGCCGCACAGTCAGCCCGGGGACTGGCCTGGAGGAAGACGCCTCACTTCAGTTGCACCGACCCGGATACAGTCACCACCACCGAGGTCTTACCCGCTTCGACAGGCACTGGCGCGTCGGCCATCGCCGCCCTGGCCTCCAACGCCATCACCCGTGGTCGCGGTGTGACGCCCTGATCATTGGCACTGACGTTGACTTCCCGCAGGGTATAGCCGGCAAAGCCGAAACTGCGGGCGATGTCCGTCGCCCGCGTCTTGAAGCGCTCAATGGCAATGCCTTGTGCATCAGCTTCGACCTTGGCACGCTGCTCGCGACTCAGGCCAAAAGTCACGCTGCCCACGGTCAAGGTCTGGATCTTGCCAGCCGTGGTGCTGATGCGGGCGAAATCGCGGCCTTCCAGAATCAGCTCGGCCGACCCCTGCCAGCCGGTTGGCCTGCCGTCGCGGCCGTAGCGCGGATACAGGCTGAAGTTGCCGGTGCGCACATCCAGCTGGCCCGGCTGTGCCAGTTTTTTGGCTTCGACCAGCGCCACATCCATCGCTGTCTTGAGCTGGCTTTGCACCACACTGGCGTCACTGCCATCCCGGCTTGTATTCATCGCAATCGACAGCAAATCCTGCTGAACTTCCACTGCGCCATTCGCCGAGAGTTGCACCACATTTTGCAAGGGAAGATACAGGTTTTGTTGGGCAAAAATACCGCTAGCCCATGTCAATATTGATACAGTAGCTACCAATTTAATAGCAATATTCAAAACTACTCCTTGGAAACATGGCGCTGTTGACGCAATTGCTGCCGAAGGGCTGCTCGTTCCTGCGCCGACAAATGCCGATTCATGGTCAACGCATTATCCAGCTGCTGCACCTTGTCCGGCGCCGCTGGCCCACGAGGTGCTTTCAGCGCCGAGCGCAACTCGGCACGCCGCTGTTCAGGCGCCGTCTGAACGGGGGCCGTCTCGCGATTAAGGGCCGACTGCGCGTTCGCACTGACCGCGACAACCGTCATAAGCAGGAAAAACCGAAAATGCTTCATAGTGCGAACATAACGCCAAAACGCATAGCGCCGTTCACATTGTTCAGCCATGGGCTGGGACTTGAGGGCAACATTTGTAACATTGTGTCAACGCTGGCACCGAATTCCGCAATTGGCCCCTCGAACCCTGCAAAATCGGTTTTGTTACAAATTGAGTGGTACCTACATGAGCCAAGTCCCCAGCCGCAATGACAAAATTATGGTCGTCGATGACGATGCCCGCATCCGCGACCTGCTGCGGCGTTACCTGACGCAGGAGGGTTTTGAGGTTCTGCAGGCCGAGGACGGCAAGTCGCTGACGCGCATCCTGTTGCGTGAAACCGTCGACCTGATCATCTTGGACCTGATGATGCCGGGCGAGGACGGTTTGTCGATTTGCCGACGCCTGCGGGCGGCCAACGACCGCACCCCCATCATCATGCTGACCGCCAAGGGCGAGGATGTGGACCGCATCGTCGGCCTGGAGGTCGGCGCGGACGACTACCTGGGCAAGCCCTTCAACCCCCGTGAACTGCTGGCCCGTATTCATGCGGTGCTGCGTCGGCGCCCCGCGCATGAAGCACCCGGCTCGCCCTCCAGCGACAACGAAGTCGTGACGTTTGGGCCGTTCACCTTTGACCTCGGCGCGCGCACCTTGCGCCGCGACAACGAGGACCTGCCGCTCACCACCGGCGAGTTCGCGATGCTCAAGGCGCTGGTACGGCATCCGCGTCAGCCGCTGTCCCGCGAGAAACTGGCGCAGTTGGCGCGTGGCCGTGAGTTTGAGCCCTTTGACCGCAGTCTGGATGTTCAGGTGTCGCGTTTGCGCAAACTGGTGGAAGTTGATGCAGCAGCCCCGCGCTACATTCAGACTGTCTGGGGCGTTGGCTACGTTTTCGTACCGGATGGTGCAGGTTGAGCACATTGAATAACGAGCCAGCCGCGCACCCTGACCTCACTAGCCCGATGCCCCTGGAGGCCACGGCCGGGGCTAAAACGACACAGTCGTGGATGGCCTTAAGTCTGTTCTGGCGCACGTTTTTTCTGCTGGCACTGTTGCTGATTGGCAGCATTTTGGCCTGGCTGCAAACCCTGCGCGCACTCGAGTTTGAACCCCGCGCCATCCAGACGGCGCAGCAAATCGCGTCACTGGTCAATTTGAGTCGCGCCGCGCTGATTCACTCCGATGCGATCAATCGGGTATCGCTGATCAAAACCATGACGGAGCAGGAAGGGGTGCGCATCGTGCCGCGCGAACCCGGTGACACATTCGAACCTTTTGATACTGATGCGCTGGGCCAGCGCATCTCGCTGGAGCTGAGGGCGCGACTCGGACCCGGCACGGTGGTGGCCAACAGCGTCAACCGGGATGAAGGGTTGTGGGTCGGTTTCTCCATCGATGGCGACAACTACTGGATGCTCACTGATCGCGCCCGCTTCAACCGCACGGCCGGTAGCACCTGGATGATCTGGCTGCTGACAGCCGCCGCACTGTCGCTGGCGGGCGCGGCCTTGATTGCGCGCCTGATCAACCGGCCGCTCAAGCAGCTGTCGTTTGCGGCCAGCCGTGTGCGCGAGGGTGATTTCGACGCCAGTACGCTGGACGAATCCGTGGCGACCAGCGAAATTCGGGCCGTCAACATTGGGTTCAACCGCATGACCCAGAAGCTGGCCAAAATTGAGCAGGACCGTGCCATCATGCTGGCGGGGATTTCCCACGACCTGCGCACACCACTGGCCCGCTTGCGACTGGAAACAGAACTCAGCGTCAGCAACACCGAGGCCCGCGCCCACATGGCGGCGGACATTGCGCAACTCGATGCCATCATCGACAAGTTTCTGGATTACGCCCGACCCGGCAGCGTTGACCTCGGCACCATCGCACTGCGCGACGTCATTGATGCCTGCCTTTACAGCGCCCGAAAGCGCACCGACATGCGCTTCAACCTGGACCTGGCCGACGACCTGCTGGTACTCGCCGACGCGGTGGAACTGGGCCGCGTGATCACCAACCTGCTGGAAAATGCCCGCCGTTATGGCAAGTCGGTGGACACCGGCGTTGCCGTGGTTGACATAGCCGCCAAGGCGCATGACAAATGGGTGCTACTCAGGGTGCGCGACCACGGCATGGGCGTCTCGCCGGAACAACTGGCCAATCTGACCAAGCCGTTTTACCGTGGGGAAGCGGCCCGCACGGCGGCCAACGGCGCCGGGCTGGGCTTGGCCATTGTCGAGAAAACAATTGTGGGCATGGGCGGCACCTTTATCCTCAGCAATACAACGTCGGGCGGCTTGGCCGCCAACATCAAACTGCAGCGAGCCCCGGCTCAAGCTGACTGAGAGCGTTTCAAGATCGCTTGCGTGTCGGCGGCTTCACCCTGGCACCGGTCTCACGGGGCGGCAAGCCGGTGTGCTGCGTTAGCAAACGGCCTTCCTGCACCGGGCGACCCGACGCGGGCCGGCTCGCCACCGTCGTTGAGTTCTTGCGCCGCGCACTGCTGTAGTTGCCATCGGTCAGCGGCTGGAAGGTTGGAATCAGGTGGTGCTTGCCGTTGCCGATCAGGTCAGCCCGACCCATCGCCTTGAGTGCCTCGCGCAACACGGGCCAGTTGTTGGCGTCGTGGTAACGCAAAAAGGCCTTGTGCAGGCGGCGACGGCGCTCACCGCGCACGATGTCCACGGTCTCGCTGTCGCGGGTGATCTTGCGCAGCGGGTTCTTGTTGCTGTGGTACATCGCCGTGGCGGTGGCCATGGGTGAGGGGTAAAAGGTCTGCACCTGGTCGGCGCGAAAGCCGTTTTTCTTCAGCCAGACCGCCAGGTTCATCATGTCTTCGTCGCTGGTGCCGGGGTGGGCGGCGATGAAGTACGGAATCAAAAACTGCTTCTTACCGGCCTCGGCGCTGAACTTCTCAAACAAGGTTTTGAACTTGTCGTAGGTGCCGATGCCGGGCTTCATCATCTTGGTGAGCGGGCCGGCTTCCGTGTGCTCGGGTGCGATCTTGAGATAGCCGCCGACGTGGTGCGTGACCAGCTCCTTGACGTATTCCGGGCTTTGCACCGCCAGGTCGTAGCGCAGGCCGGAACCGATCAGGATTTTCTTGATGCCCTTGAGCGCACGGCCGCGGCGGTACATCTTGATCAGTGGGCCGTGGTCGGTGGTCAGGTTCTGGCAAATGCCGGGATAGACGCAGCTGGGCTTGCGGCAGGCGGCCTCGATCTCGGGGCTGCGGCAGCCCAGCCGGTACATGTTGGCGGTAGGGCCGCCCAGATCCGAGATGGTGCCGGTAAAGCCCTTAACCTTGTCGCGAATGTCTTCGATCTCGCGAATCACCGAGTCTTCCGAACGGCTCTGGATGATGCGGCCTTCGTGCTCGGTGATGGAGCAGAAGGTGCAGCCGCCAAAACAACCGCGCATGATGTTGATGGAAAAGCGAATCATCTCCCACGCCGGGATTTTGGTGACGCCATCATGGCCGCCTTTTTCATCCACATAGCTGGGGTGCGGGCTGCGTGCGTACGGCAGATCGAACACAAAGTCCATCTCGGCCGTGGTCAGCGGAATTGGCGGCGGGTTAATCCAGACGTCACGCGCCGAGACGCCCTCGCCATGGCCCTGCACCAAGGCGCGGGCGTTGCCGGGGTTGGTCTCCAGGTGCAATACCCGGTTGGCGTGGGCATAGAGCACGGCATCGGACTTGACCTGCTCATAGCTGGGCAGGCGAATCACCGAGCGGTCGCGCGGCGGCACCTTGAGCTTGCCCTGGAGTGCCGGGTTGGGCATGAAGATCAGCGGCTGGATGGCCGGGTTCACCGCAATATTTAAGCCTTTTAGCCCTGTAGCCACCGTGGAATCTACGTTAGTAGCTCCGTTTTCTGTAGCATCTCCCCGCGCATCTTCCTTGGCGCAGGTGCTGCCCTGGCCCGCCGCCTGCTCGGAGGTGGTCATGTAGGGGTTGACCTGGGCTTCCACCCGGCCCGGCTCATCCACGCTGGTGGAGTTGATCTCGAACCAACCTTTGCCACTGTCGTCGTCAGAGCGGCGCACAAAGGCGGTGCCGCGCACGTCGGTGATTTTTTCCACCGGCTCGCGCGCCGCCAGGCGATGCGCCACTTCGACCAGGGCGCGTTCGGCGTTACCGTACAACAGCAAATCGCACTTGGCATCGACCACGATAGAGCGGCGCACCTTGTCCGACCAGTAGTCGTAGTGCGCAATGCGGCGCAGCGAGCCTTCGATGCCACCCAACACAATCGGCACGTCCTTGTAGGCCTCGCGGCAACGCTGGCTGTACACAATGGCGGCGCGGTCAGGGCGTTTGCCCCCCACATCGCCCGGGGTGTAGGCGTCGTCGCTGCGAATCTTGCGGTCGGCGGTGTAACGGTTGATCATGGAATCCATGTTGCCCGCCGTTACGCCCCAAAACAGATTGGGCTTGCCCAGGATTTTGAACGGATCGGCGCTCTGCCAATCAGGCTGGGCGATGATGCCGACCCGAAATCCCTGGGCCTCGAGCATGCGCCCGATCACCGCCATGCCAAAACTGGGGTGGTCCACATAGGCATCTCCGGTCACCAGGATGATGTCGCAGCTGTCCCACCCCAGCAGGTCCATCTCGGCCCGGCTCATGGGCAGGAATTTGGCCGTGCCAAAGCGGGCCGCCCAGTATTTGCGGTAACTGGTCAGCGGCTTGGCGGCACGCGCGAAAAAGGAGACGTCAACAGGAGCGTTCATGGGACACACATGGGGGGGAACCGGCGAGTGTACGGTTTTACGCTTCGCCATGTCCCTGAGTGGGTACTTGGCGGCGACAGCAAGTCGCCCGCGGCTACCGCAGCCACTTTTGCAGGAATTGGGCCTGCCCCATGGCCGGGTCGAGCTGGTAGCTGGCAAACCCGACACGCTGATACAGCTTGATGGCACCGGCATTGCCCTGCAGCACCTCCAGCGTGAGTTTGCAGGCACCCCGTTCGCGCGCGATCTCTTCCACCAGTGCCAGCATCTGCTCGGCGACGCGCTGCCCCCGATGCTCCGGCAATACCGCCACATCGTGAACGTTAATCAAAGGCTGACAGGCAAAGGTGGAGAAACCTTCAATGCAGTTCACCAGACCAATCGGGTGCGCGCTGCCGGCGCCGCCAAACGCCAGCACACTGAAAGCTTGCGGCCGGGCCGCGAGGGCGGGCACCAGATGGATCCGGGCGAACTCACTCAAGGGTTCACCACCGCCCATCGGATCCCTGGTATACGCGTCCAGCAGGCTCACCAGTGCACGGGCATGCACGGGATTGGCATAGTCGGCGCGGCAGATGCGCAACGCAGATGCAGTGGGCATGTCGGACACAGTCAGGCCGAAATGGTGTCGGCAATCCGCTCGGCACACGCCTTGGCCTGCGCGGCGTCACGCGCCTCCACCATCACCCGTAGCAAGGGCTCGGTGCCACTGGCGCGTATCAACAAACGGCCGGTCGCGCCCAATTCCACCTCGACGGCCTGCGTTTCACTGGCCAGATTGACGCTGGCTTTCCAGTCCTGGCCTGGCTTCAGTCGAACGTTGATCAGAATTTGTGGGAATAGTGTGACCTCCGCTAGCAACTGGGCCATGCTTTTGCCGCTGCGAACGCAGGCTTGCAGCACTTGCAGGGCCGAAATCAATCCATCGCCCGTGGTGTGTTTGTCCAGCGCCAGCAAGTGGCCGGAACCTTCGCCACCAATCAGCCATTTGTGCTTGTCAAGTTCTTCCAGGACATACCGGTCACCCACCTTGGCTCGCACAAACTGCACGCCACGCGCCTTCAATGCCACCTCCACCGCCATATTCGTCATCAAGGTGCCGACCACCCCCGGCACGTGTTCGTCACGACCCAAGCGGTCGTCCACGATGAGGTAAAGAAGCTCGTCACCGTTGTACAGGCGGCCGTCCGCGTCAACCAGTTGCAGGCGGTCCGCATCGCCATCCAGTGCAATGCCGAAATCCGCCTTATGGGCCTTGACAGCCTCCATCAATGCTTGCGGATGGGTCGCGCCGACCTCGTGATTGATGTTCAAGCCGTCGGGCGAACAGCCGATGGCCACGACTTCGGCGCCCAGTTCGTGAAACACCTTGGGCGCAATGTGGTAGGCCGCCCCATGCGCGGCGTCAACCACAATCTTGACGCCTTTGAGCGTCAGATCATTGGAAAAGGTGCTTTTGCAGAATTCGATGTAGCGCCCGGCCGCATCCTCAAGGCGGCGGGTCTTGCCCAGGCTGGCGGAGTCAGCCCACACCGGCGCCTCGTTCAACGCCGCCTCCACGTCAAGCTCCCAGGCGTCGGACAACTTGCTGCCCTGGGCACTGAAAAACTTGATGCCGTTGTCGGCAAAAGGATTGTGGCTGGCGCTAATCACCACCCCCAGTGAGGCCCGCTGCGCCCGCGTCAGGTAAGCCACGCCCGGTGTTGGCAAAGGGCCGAGCAACACCACATCGACACCGGCCGAGTTAAAACCGCTCTCCAGTGCGCTCTCCAGCATATAACCCGAGATGCGGGTGTCTTTGCCGATCAGCACCGTTGGCCGGGTTTCGGTTCTTTTGAGCACCCGTCCGACGGCATGCGCCAGCCGCAACACGAAATCAGGGGTGATGGGTGCTTGCCCCACGGTGCCGCGAATGCCGTCGGTGCCAAAATATTTTCTGCTCATTTTTTCTCCTATCCCTTTGATTAAATCAACTTTCAGCTATCTATTTTATAGCATTCAGCACCTTCAGTGCCTGCACGGTTTCGCGCACGTCATGCACGCGCACGATCGCCGCGCCGCGTTCAACCGCCAGCAAAGCGGCAGCCACGCTGGGAACCATGCGCTCGTGAACACCCGGGCCAGCCACCGCGACAGCGGCGAGGCCGGTGACGGCGGCCAACGATGATTTACGCGACCATCCGGCCAACAGCGGATAGCCACTGGTCAGCAATTCACCTTGCCGTGCCAGCAGCGCAAAGTTCTGCGCCACGGTCTTGCCAAAGCCGATGCCGGGGTCGATCACCATGCGACTCCGCTGCACGCCGCGTCCTTCCAAATCCTGGGCCATGCGCTCCAGAAACAAGAGCACCTGCGGCACAACATCACCCGCCATCGGATTTGCCTGCATGGTCAGTGGGTCGCCATGCATGTGCATCAGGCAGACACCACAGCCCGGGTGCCGGGACACGACTTGCCTCCCATCCCATGGATCACCGGCATTCGGTTCTGTCCAGCGCAGGGCCCAGATATCGTTGATGATGTCCGCCCCGAGGTCCAGCACGGCTTGCATCACTTTCGGCTTGTAGGTATCGACAGACACCGGTACACCTAAGCAGACCGCTTCCCGCACGACCGGCAGCACCCGTGCCAGCTCGTCTTCCAAAGCCAGGGACAAGGCGCCGGGCCGCGACGATTCGCCGCCGATGTCCAGAATATCCGCACCGTCCTTGAGCAGCTTTTCACAATGTCGCAAAGCCGCCGCCGTCGAGGCGTGCTGTCCGCCGTCTGAGAACGAGTCAGGCGTGACATTGACAATCCCCATCACTTTGGGGCTCGTCAAATCGACAAGGAATCGGGTGGTGTTCCATTTCATGGCGAAACTGGCGCTTTCGGTCAAACAGGAATTGTGAACTTCCGCATGGGACTCATGCCATGCTCAAAAAAAAACGGGGCGCATTTGCCCCGTTTTTTTTCGATGAATACTGCTTTAGGCTGCTGAAGGCGCTGCCTCGGGCTTCACGTTCGGTGGTGCGCCACCGCCGCTGCTATCACCACCCGTCGCCGGTATCCGTGGCGTCCAGTCTTTGGGCGGACGTGGCTCTTTGCCGGCCATGATGTCGTCCAGCTGGTCGCTGTCGATGGTTTCCCACTCCAGCAAGGCCTTCGCCATGGCGTGCATCTTGTCCTGATTGTCTTCAATCAGTTTGCGCGCCAAGCTGTATTGCTGATCAATGATACGGCGCACCTCCGCATCCACCTTCTGCATGGTCTGCTCGCTCATGTTAGTGGTCTTGGTCACCGAGCGACCGAGAAACACCTCCCCCTCGTTTTCGGCATAGACCATGGGGCCCAGGGCATCGGTCATGCCGTAACGGGTAACCATGTCACGGGCAATGTGGGTGGCACGTTCAAAGTCGTTGCTGGCGCCGGTGGTCATCTGGTGCATGAACACTTCCTCCGCGATACGGCCACCGAACAGCATGCTGATCTGGTGCAGCATGTATTCACTGTCATAGCTGTAGCGGTCCTGCTCTGGCAGGCTCATGGTGACCCCCAAAGCGCGACCACGCGGAATGATGGTCACTTTGTGAACCGGATCGCACTTGGACAACATCTTGCCAATCAGGGCGTGACCGGACTCGTGGTACGCCGTATTTTTGCGTTCGCTTTCCGGCATGACCATGCTCTTGCGTTCAGGCCCCATCAGGATCTTGTCTTTGGCTTTCTCAAAGTCCTGCATCTCCACGGTACGGGCGTTGCGGCGTGCGGCCATCAGCGCCGCTTCATTGCACAGATTGGCAAGGTCAGCCCCCGACATGCCAGGTGTGCCACGCGCGATGACAGCCGCATTGACGTCCTGACCCAAAGGCACCTTGCGCATATGCACATTGAGAATCTGTTCGCGGCCGCGAATATCCGGCAAAGTCACATACACCTGACGGTCAAAACGACCAGGACGCAACAGTGCCGCGTCAAGAATGTCAGGACGATTGGTGGCGGCAACCACGATCACACCGACGTTGGTCTCAAAGCCATCCATCTCTACCAGCATCTGGTTCAGGGTTTGCTCACGCTCATCATTGCCACCGCCCAGACCGGCACCCCGCTGGCGGCCCACCGCGTCGATTTCATCAATGAAGATGATGCAGGGCGCATTTTTCTTGGCGTTGTCAAACATGTCGCGCACCCGGGATGCACCTACGCCCACGAACATTTCAACAAAATCAGAACCGGAAATCGAGAAGAAAGGCACCTTGGCCTCACCGGCAATGCCCTTGGCCAGCAGTGTCTTGCCGGTGCCGGGTGGTCCGACGAGTAGCAGACCACGCGGAATCCGCCCTCCCAACTTCTGGAATTTGGCCGGATCTTTCAGGAAGTCCACTACCTCTTTGACCTCTTCTTTCGCCTCGTCGCAACCAGCGACGTCGGCAAAGGTGACCAAGTTGGTATTTTCATCCAGCAAGCGCGCCTTGCTTTTGCCAAAGCTGAAGGCGCCGCCCTTGCCGCCGCCCTGCATCTGCCGCATGAAATAGACCCAGACACCAATCAACAACAGCATCGGACCCCAACTGACCAGCAGCGTCATGAGCAAAGAGCCTTCTTCGCGGGGTTTGACGTCGAACTTCACGCCATTGGCAATCAGGTCGCCCACCAGACCACGGTCAAGATAAGTAGCCGTGGTTCTGATTTTCCGGTCGTCGTTGGTCACGGCAACAATTTCAGTACCGCCCTGACCTTCCTGGATCAGCGCACTCTTGATACGCTTGTCGCGAACCTCTTCCAGAAAATCCGAATAACCTACATAACCGGCACCCGCCGGCCCTCGGGTGTCAAACTGTTTGAACACAGTGAACAACACCAGAGCGATGACAAGCCAGACGGCAATTTTCGAAAACCACTGATTATTCAAGCGAAGCTCCAATATGGACGCAAATTAGAAGACGAGGCATAGTTTGGTCCCATTTTAGGCCTTTCAAGGCGTGCAGGCGCGATTCTCAAGTTTTCAGCCACAGACAAAGCATGGGATTCAGGATGGCTTCAAGCCCACGCCCACCAGGAACGTTTCCGACGATTTATCGCGGGAAGCCTTGGGCTTCAACGGCTTGACCACCAGGAAGGTTTCCTTGAACCGCTTGACCAATTGGTCGTAGCCGGCGCCATGAAAAACTTTGGCCACCAGTGCGCCTTGCGGTTTCATATGGCTTTGGGCGAATTCAAGCGCCAGCTCAACCAGGTTTTCAATGCGCGCCGTATCGGCAGACGCAATACCGGACAGATTAGGGGCCATATCGGACACCACCACATCCGCCAATCGGCCCTTCATTTCGTCCGTCAGGCGCTGCAAGACCGCCGGCTCTCGAAAGTCCCCCTGCAAAAAGACCACCCCCTCCACCGGCTCCATGGGCAGAAGATCCAGCGCAATGATGGTGCCGTTGAGGGCTCCCACCGCAGCACCGCCGCCAGTCGCGGTTTTGGGTGACATTTTGCGTCGCAGGTACTGGCTCCAGGCGCCAGGGGTCGATCCCAGATCCACCACCAGCTGACCCGGCTTGATCAAATGAAACGCCTCATCAATTTCCTTGAGCTTATACGCGGCACGGGCGCGGTACCCCTCCAGCTTGGCCAGTTTGACGTAGGTGTCGTTGACGTGATCGTTTATCCAGGCCCGGTTGACCTTGCCGCTTTTAGTTTTGACTTTCATTTTTTTACCTTCGTGACCGATAATACCGGCATGTCCCAAATTCAATTGACCCCTGCCCAACGCAAAGAACACCGCGCCGAAGCGCACCACCTCGACCCTGTCGTCATGGTGGGTGGTGATGGGCTCACCGCCGCTGTCAAAAAAGAAGCCGATGCTGCTTTGACTGCCCATGGACTCATCAAAATCCGTGTCTTTTCTGACGACCGCGCCGCGCGTGAAGCCATGTTCCAGACCCTGGCGGATGAGCTCAACGCTGCCCCCATTCAGCACATCGGCAAACTGCTCGTGCTGTGGCGCCCCATTCCGGAACGGGAAAAAGTTGTCGATGAAAATCGCATGCCCGGTCCACGCGATTTCAAAGTGCTCAAATACAGCAAACAGGCAGGCCAGCGTCCAGAAGTCAAAACCCTGCGCGTTTTAGGCAATCAGCGCCTCACGGCCGGTGGCCAGGTCAAGCGCGCCAAGCCCAAGCAAATTAGCGTTAAGAAGCAGCGCAGTCAAACCTGAAAGTTTGCGGGGCAGACCAACGCCATTGGGTGCAGCCAAGCGCGTTGTGCTGTCCTCAACTAACGGAGCGCTGGCGCGGCCCGGTCAACGTCCAGAATGTCGCCGCGGCGCACAGCCACTGCAGCAAATACATCGCGCTGCCGACACTGTGCCACAAGCGCAAATTGTCCCGCGCCACAATGCGGGGCGCCACCGCAAACTCGGACAACAGCGCCAGCAGCATCCCGCCCACTATAAAAACAATAGCTGCTTGCGCAGCAGGAGCGAAGGCTAGAGGCCGATTTGATCTTGTACTCGTTAACAGCAGCAGGCCACACGCGAAAGACACCCAGGTTTGCGTTGCAAACAGTTTCGCGGCCATGCTGCCTGCGATCGCCGGTGTTGGCAGATGCACGAACAACAAAGGCACAACCAAAAACCCGATTGTGGTCAAGCTGCCCCACCACAGCGCAGCGACCCAGACCGGCATCCGTGACATCAGCTCAAACGTAGCTCACCGCCACCACTTCATAGCGCTTGACGCCGCCAGGCGCCTGCACTTCTGCGGTGTCGCCTTGTTCCTTGCCGATCAAGGCACGGGCGATCGGGCTGCCGATATTGACCAAGCCCAACTTGATGTCGGCCTCGTCTTCACCGACGATCTGGTAGGTCACCACATCACCCGAGTCTTCGTCTTCGAGTTTCACCGTGGCACCAAACACCACGCGGCCACCGGCATCCAACTCGGACGGATCAATGATCTGGCACACCGATAGCTTGCCTTCAACCTCCTGGATACGCCCTTCGATGAAACCTTGGCGATCCTTGGCAACCTCGTACTCGGCATTTTCGCTCAGGTCACCCTGGGCACGCGCCTCGGCAATGGCATTGATGACCCAGGGGCGATCAACCGTCTTGAGTTTGTGCAACTCGGCCTTGAGCTTTTCAGCGCCGCGCTTGGTAATGGGAATGGTCGCCACGTACTGCTCCGTTATAGATTGTAGAAATTTGGTGGGACCGACCGCCGCCATCGCATAGCAAGCGTTGTCCCCAACTGGATTGCGTTACACAAAAAGATACCGCCGAGCGTTGCCGTTCGGCGGTATCTTTACAAACAGATTATGCCGTGAATATCAACTGACAATCAAACCGCAGCCAGCTGCGCATGCATTTCCTGCACAGAAATCACGTCCAGGTGATCCAGGTGCCGCATACCCTGCATCGCCGCCTCGGCCCCGGCAATGGTCGTGAAGGTGGTGACCCGTGCCTGCAAAGCCGATGTGCGAATCTGACGGGAGTCCGTAATGGCGTTGCGCCGCTCTTCCACGGTATTGATGACCAGGGCAATTTCATTGTTCTTGATCATGTCCACAATGTGCGGCCGACCTTCGGTCACCTTGTTGACCACGCCGCATGACACACCGGCGGCGTTCATGGCTGCGGCGGTGCCCTTGGTCGCCAGCACGGCAAAACCCATGGCAGCCAGCGCACGGGCCACCTCGATCGCGCGCGGTTTGTCGTTGTTTTTGACCGAGATAAAGACCTTGCCCGCGGGCTCACCCGATTCCTTGACCGGCCTGGGCAATTTGGTGCCCGCCCCGATTTGCGATTTCACAAAGGCTTCGCCAAAGGTCTTGCCCACGCCCATCACCTCGCCGGTGGACTTCATCTCGGGGCCGAGAATCGTGTCCACGCCGGGGAACTTGACGAACGGGAACACTGCTTCTTTCACGCTGAAGTAGGGCGGCGTAACTTCGCTCTGGATGCCCTGCGACGCCAGCGACTGGCCCACCATGCAGCGGGCGGCCACTTTGGCCAGCTGAATGCCGGTGGCTTTCGAGACAAAGGGCACGGTGCGGGAAGCTCGCGGATTCACCTCCAGCACGTAAATGACGTCCTTGCCATCGATGTTTTGAATGGCGAACTGCACATTCATCAGGCCCACCACATTCAGGGCCTTGGCCATGGCTGCAGTTTGACGCTTGATCTCCGTCACCGTTTCCGCGCTCAGACTGTAGGGCGGCAGCGAGCAGGCCGAGTCGCCACTGTGCACCCCGGCTTGCTCAATGTGCTCCATCACGCCGCCGATGAAGGTCGCGCCTTCAGCGCCATCGGTGCCGGCGTCGCGAATGCAATCCACATCACACTCAATGGCGTCATTCAAAAAGCGATCCAACAGCACCGGCGAATCGTGACTGACCTTGACCGCCTCGCGCATGTAGCGCTCCAGGTCGCGCTGCTCGTGCACAATTTCCATGGCGCGGCCACCCAGCACATAGCTGGGGCGCACCACCAGCGGATAACCCAGCGCCGCCGCTTTTTCCAGAGCCTCAGGCTCGGTGCGGGCGGTGGCATTCGGTGGCTGGCGCAGGCCCAGCGCATGCAGCAGTTTCTGAAAACGCTCGCGGTCTTCGGCGGCGTCAATCATGTCGGGCGAGGTGCCGATGATGGGCACGCCATTGGCTTCCAGATCCAGCGCCAGCTTGAGCGGCGTCTGGCCACCGTACTGCACGATCACGCCGTATGGCTTTTCCTTGTCCACGATCTCCAGCACGTCTTCCAGCGTGAGTGACTCGAAATACAGGCGATCCGAGGTGTCGTAGTCGGTCGAGACAGTCTCGGGATTGCAGTTGACCATGATGGTCTCGTAGCCATCTTCGCGCATGGCCAGCGCCGCATGCACGCAGCAGTAGTCAAACTCGATACCCTGGCCAATGCGGTTCGGACCGCCGCCCAGCACCATGATCTTTTTCTTGTCGGTGGGCGCGGCTTCGCACTCGGCACCTTCCGCCTCATAGGTCGAATACATGTAGGCGGTGTTGCTGGCAAACTCGGCCGCACAGGTATCAACGCGCTTGTACACCGGGCGTACGCCCAGGGCGAGACGCTTCTCGCGAATGGCGGTATCTGTGGTTTTCAATTGCCGGGCCAGGCGGCGGTCAGAAAAACCTTTTTGTTTGAGTGCCCGCAAGGTGGGCGCATCAATGGCGTCCAGCGTGGTAGTTTCCAGCTCCAACTCGATCTTGACGATCTGCTCGATCTGCACCAAAAACCAGCGGTCAATTTTGGTCAGCGCAAAGACCTCATCCACGCTCCAGCCAGCCGCAAAGGCGTCGCCCACGTACCAGATGCGCTCGGGGCCGGGCTCGCCCAATTCTTTCTCCAGAACTTCACGGTCTTGCGTTTTTTCGTTCATGCCATCGACGCCAACTTCCAGGCCGCGCAGCGCTTTCTGGAACGATTCCTGGAAGGTACGGCCGATGGCCATCACTTCGCCCACCGATTTCATTTGCGTGGTCAGGCGACTGTCGGCGGTCGGGAATTTTTCGAACGCAAAACGCGGGATCTTGGTGACAACGTAGTCGATGCTGGGCTCAAAGCTCGCTGGCGTGGCACCACCGGTGATGTCATTGCGCAGTTCATCCAGCGTGTAACCCACCGCCAGCTTGGCCGCAACCTTGGCAATCGGAAAACCCGTGGCCTTGGAGGCCAGCGCCGACGAGCGCGAGACACGCGGATTCATCTCGATCACCACCATGCGCCCGTCTTCGGGGTTGATGGAGAACTGCACATTGGAGCCGCCCGTATCGACACCAATTTCACGCAGTACCGCCAGCGAGGCATTGCGCAGAATCTGGTATTCCTTGTCGGTCAGGGTTTGCGCGGGCGCCACGGTGATAGAGTCACCGGTGTGCACGCCCATGGGGTCCAGGTTCTCGATCGAGCAGATGATGATGCAGTTGTCGGCCTTGTCGCGCACAACCTCCATCTCATACTCTTTCCAGCCGAGCAGGGATTCCTCAATCAACAACTCATTGGTGGGCGAGGCTTCCAGGCCGCGCTTGCAAATCACCTCAAACTCTTCCGAGTTGTAGGCAATGCCACCGCCGGTGCCGCCGAGCGTGAAACTTGGGCGAATCACGGTGGGGAAGCCCAGGGTTTTCTGCACGCCCCAGGCTTCATCCATCGAATGCGCAATGCCCGAGCGGGCCGAACCCAGACCAATCTTGGTCATGGCGTCCTTGAACTTCAGGCGGTCTTCGGCTTTGTCGATGGCCTCGGGGCTGGCGCCAATCAGCTCGACCTGGTATTTTTCCAGCACGCCGTGGTGCCACAAATCAAGCGCGCAATTCAGCGCGGTCTGGCCGCCCATCGTGGGCAAAATCGCATCGGGGCGCTCCTTGGCAATGATCTTCTCGACCGTTTGCCAGGTGATGGGCTCGATATAGGTGACGTCGGCCGTATCCGGATCGGTCATGATCGTCGCCGGATTGCTGTTGATCAGAATGACTTTGTAGCCTTCTTCGCGCAGCGCCTTGCAGGCCTGTACGCCGGAATAATCAAACTCGCAGGCCTGGCCGATGATGATCGGGCCAGCGCCAATAATAAGAATGCTTTTGAGATCGGTGCGCTTAGGCATTTTTGCGGGTCTCCATCAGCGCGGTGAAGCGGTCAAACAAATAGGCAATATCGTGCGGCCCAGGGGAAGCTTCCGGATGACCCTGGAAGGAAAATGCTGGCTTGTCGGTGCGGGCCAGGCCCTGCAGCGTGCCGTCAAACAGGCTGATGTGGGTGGCGCGCAGGTTCGCTGGCAGCGTTTGATCATCCACCGCGAAACCGTGGTTCTGACTGGTGATGCTGACGCGGCCGCCGTATTTTTCGTCAGTACCAAGGTCTTTCACCGGGTGGTTGGCACCGTGGTGACCAAACTTCATCTTGAAGGTCTTGGCACCACTGGCCAGCGCCATGATCTGGTGACCAAGGCAGATGCCGAAGGTGGGAATACCGGTTTCGATCAACTCAGCCACCGCAGCGATGGCGTAGTCGCAAGGCTGGGGGTCGCCCGGGCCATTACTCAAAAAGATACCGTCGGGCTTGTGCTTGAGTACCTCGGCCGCGCTGGTTTGCGCCGGCACCACCGTAACCCGGCAACCGCGTTCGGCCAACATGCGAAGAATATTGAACTTAACGCCAAAGTCATACGCGACAACGTGAAACTTTGGCTGCGCCTGCACGCCATAACCGGGTTTCCCCTGCAGGTCTGGATGCGCCAACTGCCATTCGGTCTGCGTCCACTCATAGGCCGCCCTGGCCGACACCACTTTGGCCAGGTCGGTGCCAGCCATGCTGGGTGCGGCTTGCGCCAGCGCCAGCGCCTGGTCGATAGCCGCCTGCGTGACGGCTTCGCCTGCGGCCAAGGCCAGAATGCAGCCGTTTTGCGCGCCATGGGTGCGCAGATGGCGCGTGAGCTGGCGCGTGTCGAGGTTGGCAATGGCGACCGTTTTCTCTTGTACCAGGTACTGCGGCAGCGTCATGCTGGCGCGAAAATTGGACATTACCAACGGCACGTCTTTGACGATCAGGCCGGCGGCGTGCACCTTGGCTGCTTCGACGTCCTGGGCGTTGACGCCGTAGTTGCCAATGTGCGGGTAGGTGAGTGTGACGATTTGCTGGCAGTAGCTCGGGTCTGTGAGGATTTCCTGGTAGCCGGTCATGGCGGTGTTGAACACCACCTCGCCGACGGTGGAGCCAGCGGCTCCGATGGAATGTCCAACAAACACCGTGCCGTCTGCGAGCGCCAGAATGGCGGGGGGAAAGGTTCCCTGTAAAGACAAAAGCACTGGGTTCTCCGGATGGGGTTTTCGGGTACGCCCAAACGCGCTCAAGAGACAACTCTTGGCTTGCTTTTATAAGGGAATTGGCTTGAGTGGGCTCTAGGCGTACGGAATGCGGTGAAGCCACCCATTATAGCCGAGGGAGTATTGCCCCCACGCTTGCCACTGCGTGTGCTGCGCTGCCCCCCGAGGGGGCTGGCCTTGCTTGGGACGGCCCGGCGCGGCGACCTATTGCCCACTACGCTGGCCCTGGCGGCGCTTACCGCGGCGCCGATGCCGTCGCGCTGGCGTGCAGGCAAATGGCGGCGGCGGCGGCGACGTTCAGCGATTCTTCTCCGCCTGGCTGGGCAATGCGCACATGCAGGCGGGCCAGTGCTTCCAACTCACCGCTCACGCCCTGCCCTTCGTGCCCCAGCGCCCAGGCACAGGGCGTCGGCAGCTCATTATTTTGCAGCGCCTGATGCAAAAAAGAACCCCGATGCGAGCTGGTGACCATGATCGGCAGCGCCAGCGCAGCCAAATCCGGCAGCGTCACGCCTTCGATCAGCTGCAAGCCCCAGTGGGCCCCCATGCCGGCGCGCAGCACCTTGGGGCTCCACAGCGCGGCCGTGCCTTTGAGCGCGATGATCTGCCTGAAACCGAAGGCCGAAGCGCTGCGCAGGATGGAGCCGACGTTGCCGGCATCCTGCACGCGGTCCAGAATGACCGAGGCCACGTCAGCCTGCAAGGCGACGGCCAGCGGCAAATCGAACACAAAACCGATGCTGGCGGGTGACTCCAGCCCGCTGATGTCATGAAACAGCGCATCCGGAATTACTATGTTTTTAATAGCTGCTTGCGCCCATTCCACGGGGACTAGAGGCCAAAAAGACTCTGAAAAAACACCCGCAGCAGGCTGCACGCCGCGCACCAACGCGGCACGGCACAGGTGGTCGCCCTCCACCCAAAAGCGCCCCTGCTTGCGATAGGCAGTGCTGTCTTGCGCCAAGCGGCGAAGGTCTTTAAGCAAGGCGTTGTCACGCGACGTGATGTGCTGAGCCTGCGGGCGGGTCATCGCAACACCTCGCGCAATACCTCGGTCACCGGGCGAAAGGTTTTGCGATGCTGCGGACACGCACCGTGCGCGGCCAAGGCCGCCAGATGTTCGGCGGTGCCATAGCCTTTGTGCTTGGCAAAGCCGTACTGCGGGAACTGCTGATCGTACGCGACGCACCAGCGGTCGCGGTGCACTTTGGCCAGAATGGAGGCGGCGGAAATCGCAGGCACGGTGGCGTCACCTTTAACGATGGCTTCGGCCAGCACATCCAGCACGGGCAGGCGGTTGCCATCGACCAGCACTTTGTAAGGTTTGAGCCGCAGGCCCTCGACCGCCCGGCGCATGGCGAGCAGGGTGGCCTGCAAAATGTTGAATTCCTCGATTTCTTCGACGCTGGCCTCCGCGATGGAGCAGCACAAGGCTTTGGCGCGGATTTCATCAAACAGTTTTTCGCGGCGTTGCGCCGTGAGTATTTTGGAGTCGGCCAAGCCTTTGATGGGATTCAGGTCATCCAGAATCACGGCGGCGGCGACCACTGGGCCGGCCAGCGGGCCGCGCCCGGCCTCATCCACCCCGGCGACCAAGCCTGGAATATCCCAGCTCAACGCGGCTTGCTGGATGGCGGCTGGTTCAGCCTTGGAGTACTTGCTGGATCGCATGGGCGGCTAGTCGAGGAGTGTCGCGCTGCAATTCAGTGTGCAGCGCGGTGAATTTTTGTTGCAAGGCGCTTATTTTCTCCGGCGCCACCTCTTTGGCATCGAGCCAGCGCAAGACCGCATCGGCCAGGGCCTGCGGCGTGGCGGCATTCTGCAGCAATTCGGGCACCACGAAATCGCGGCAAAGAATGTTGGGCAAACCGACCCAGGGCTGCAGCTGTTTGTGCCGCATGAGCTGCCACGACAGCCAGCCCATACGGTAGGCGATCACCATGGGCCGCTTGAACAAGGCGGCTTCCAGCGTAGCGGTGCCGCTGGCAATCAGCGTGACATCGCAGGCGGCCAGCACCGTGTGGGACTGGCCTTCGACGATCTGCAGGTGCCCCAAAAGACCACTGGCTTGGGCCGCCTGTTCGATTGCAGCTTTCAACGCAGGCACCGCTGGAACTATGAATTTGATAGCAGACTTCGCTTTTTTCACGAGGGCTGCGGCCTTAAAGAACTGCAAGGCCAGGTGCTGAATTTCGGATTTTCGGCTGCCGGGCAGAATGGCGACCACCTGGTCGTCCTGCGCCAGCCCCAGCTTGGCCCGCGCTGCGCAGCGGTCCGGCACCAGCGGGATGACGTTGGCCAGCGGATGGCCGACATAGGTGGCTTGAATACCGTGCTGTGCCAGCAAGGCGGGCTCAAACGGGAAGATGCACAGCACATGGTCCACGCTGCGCCGTATTTTTTCGACCCGCTCCGGGCGCCAGGCCCAGACCGACGGCGACACAAAATGCACGGTTTTAATGCCCTGCGCTTTGAGCCCGGCCTCCAGGTCGAGATTGAAATCCGGCGCATCCACCCCGATGAACACATCCGGGCGCTGTTGGAGAAGACGGCTCTTGAGCTGCTCGCGAATGCCCACAATCTCGCGGTAACGCCGCAGCACCTCCCAGCCATAGCCATGCACCGACAATTTATCATGTGGCCACCAGGCTTCAAAGCCCCGTCGGCTCATCTGCGGGCCGCCAATACCGAACGCGTTCAGGGACGGCCAATGATCGCGCAGCCCGTCCAGCAGCAGCCCCGCCAGCAAATCGCCCGAGGCTTCGCCAGCCACCATGCCCACCTTCATCTCAGCGCACGATGCCGCGCTGGGGCGATGCATGCTCTAAAAATGAGAGCATCATCGCCACATCCGGCGCCGACTCGGGGCTGGCTTTCGCCAACTCCGCAATACGGGTACGGGCTGCCTGCAGCGTCAGGTCATCACGGTACAGAGCCTTGTGCATGGCTTTCACGACTGCAATCCGTTCTGCTGAAAAACCACGACGGCGCAGTCCTTCAAAGTTCATGGAACGGGCTTGCGCGGGCTGGCCCTGACACATGACGAAGGGCGGCAGATCGGCCAACAGCATCGTGCACATCGCGGTCATGCTGTGGGCACCGATTTTGACAAACTGATGGACCGCAGTAAAGCCGCCCAGAATCGCCCAGTCGTCCACATGCACGTGACCCGCCAGCTGGGCATTATTGGCGAAAATAGTATGGTTACCCACAATACAGTCGTGCGCCAGGTGCACATAAGCCATAAGCCAGTTATCGTCGCCCACCCGGGTGACGCCCGCATCCCCGGGTGAACCAATATTGAAGGTACAAAATTCACGAATGGTGTTGCGGTCACCAATGAGCAATTCGCAAGGCTCGCCCGCGTACTTTTTATCTTGCGGAATGGCACCCAGCGAGTTGAATTGAAAAATGCGGTTGTCGCGCCCAATGGTGGTGTGCCCTTGCAACACACAATGCGGACCAATGGTGGTGCCGGCCCCCACCCTGACGTGAGAACCAATGATGGTATACGGCCCCACGGTCACCGAGCTGTCGAGCTCGGCGCCGGGATCCACAATGGCCGTGGCATGAATCGCGGTCACCCGGCAGCCCTCAGGTGATGGCGCGCATGGCGCAGGTCAACTCAGCTTCCGCCGCGAGCTCGTCGCCCACCAGAGCGCGTGCCTTGAACTTGAAAATGCCGGCTTTCATGCGTAACAACTCAACCTCAAGAATCAGCTGGTCCCCCGGCTCCACCGGACGCTTGAAGCGGGCGCCGTCAATGCCGGCGAAATAATAAATCATGTCATCGCTGGGAGAAGTACCGACCGCGTCAAATGCCAGCAGGGCCGCGGCCTGCGCCAGGGCTTCGAGCATCAGCACGCCCGGCATCACCGGGCGGTGCGGAAAATGGCCTTGGAAAAACGGCTCGTTGATGGTGACGTTCTTCAGCGCCTTGATGCTCTTGCCCTTTTCAATCGCCAGCACGCGGTCCACCAGCAGGAACGGGTAGCGGTGTGGCAGTTGCTTGAGAATCTTGTGAATGTCCATTATGGTTCTTCTAATGTATTGGGGACAGCGCTGGCTCACGTCGTGTCGCTACGGTCTGTCCCACAAGGTTTCAGGTTTTCAGTTTTTCTTCCAGCGCCCGAATTCGCTCGCGCAAGCTGTGCAACTGCTTGAGAGAAGCTGCATTTTTTTCCCAGGCGGCATTGTCGTCAATGGGAAACATGCCGGTGTAATGCCCCGGTTTACGAATCGACCGGGTCACCACGGTTGCCGCAGAAATATTAACTTCATCGGCCAGCGCGAGGTGTCCCAGCACAATTGCGCCGCCACCAATGGTGCAATGGGCCCCAATGGTAGCGCTGCCAGCCACGCCCACACAGCCTGCCATGGCCGTGTGTTTTCCAATATGGACGTTGTGGCCGATCTGGATCAGGTTGTCGAGCTTCACACCATCTTCGATGACCGTGTCTTGCAAGGCGCCGCGGTCTATACAGGTATTGGCCCCAATCTCAACATCGTTGCCGATGCGAACAGCACCCAGTTGTTCGATTTTTACCCAAGCACCCGCCTCAGGGGCAAAGCCAAAACCGTCTGCACCGATGACGACCCCCGCATGCACAATGCAACGTTCACCCAGGACACAGTTCTCACCCACCGTCACCCGCGACTTGAGCTCGGTGTCGGCACCAATGCGGGCTCCGCGCTCAATCACGCACAAAGGACCAATGCGGGCCAATGGATGCACAATGGCCTCGGCATCAATCACCGCACTGGGGTGTACCTGCGGCCGCACGACCTGCACAAGACTTTTCTTCCAAAGCTGCGTGACACGGGCAAAATACAAATAGGGATGGTCTGTCACAATGCAGGCGCCGCGCGTGAGAGCGGCGTCGCGCATCTGTGGACTCACGATCACGCACCCGGCCTTTGACGCCGCCAGTTGGCGCTGGTACTTGGGATGGCTGAGAAAACTTATGTGCTGAGGAGTCGCCGTTTCAAGGGGTGCCAGCCCCTCGATTTTGAGGCCCGCTTCGCCATGAAGCTCGCCCCCAAGCACCTCAACAATAGATCCTAAACTTAAGCTCACACGTCCCATGCCTTCGGCGCGGCTACGCTATTATTTGGCGCCATCCGAATTCAGAACTTTGAGAACCTTGTCGGTTATGTCAAGTTTAGGGTTGACATAGACCGCGTCTTGAAGAATCAGGTCGTATTTTTCAGTCTCGGCGACCTGCTTCACAACCTTGTTGGCACGGGCCAGAACCTGCTGCAGCTCCTCGTTTTTCCTTGAATTGAGATCTTCCTGAAATTCGCGTCGCTTGCGCTGAAAGTCGCGATCCTGGTCCACCAATTGTTTCTGACGGGTTACTCGCTGCGCCTCTGCCAAAGTTGGCGCTTCACGCTCGAACTTGTCGGCCATCGACTTCAGCGTAG
Organism: Rhodoferax sp.; assembly: GCA_036835225.1. Taxonomy (GTDB): domain Bacteria; phylum Pseudomonadota; class Gammaproteobacteria; order Burkholderiales; family Burkholderiaceae_C; genus Rhodoferax. Next base: position 25,632 of record DAITMI010000010.1, read on the forward strand.
CACCCTGATCCACCAATTCTTTCTCACGCTTGGAGAATTCCTGCTCCAGCTTGGCCTGTGCTGCCTTGGCCGTACTCGCCTCCTTGAAAATTCGGTCGGTACTGACAAACCCGACACGGAACTCTTGCGCCTGAACCTGCGCAGCCATAAGCAGGCCACCCAGCAAAATGCCGGCGCCGCATCGACGTAATAAATAGTTCATTAGAAAGTAGTTCCGATTTGAAATTGGACGGACTGTATTTTATCGCCATCATACTTTTTGAGGGGCTTGGCAAATGCCAGCCGCAAAGGCCCCACCGGCGAAATCCAGCTGATACCGATGCCGGTAGACGCACGAAGGCTGTTCGCATTGGCATTGACAGTGGGGTCGACATTAGCGGGCAAGTCGCCGGACACACCACCCACATCGACGAAGCCGTACAGCCTCAAAGTCCGGTCATTGCCCGCGCCCGGAAACGGGGTCAATATCTCCGCGTTCAGATTCAGCTTGCGGGTTCCGCCCAACGCAGTTCCAGCCCCATCCTGTGGACCCAGGCTACCCTGCTCAAAGCCACGCACCGAACCCAGCCCGCCGCCGTAGAAGTTTTTGAACACCGGGTAGGGGCGGTCGCCCGAGGCGACGCCCAATCCCGCTTCGCCGTTAAGCGCAGCGGTGAATTGCTTGTTGATGGGAAAGTATTCCTGATACTGGTAAGTAGCCCGCAGGTAACGGACATCGCCCGCGACCGACCACTCGGCATTGGCACGTTGGTAGCGGCCAGAATTTGGCGCCAGTGCACTGTCACGGCGGTCGCGCGACCAACCGACGGTCAAAGGCACCGCCGTGCTGTCATAACCGAACTTGTTGGCGTAATCAGCGTACGAGGTCGGCAGGCCCGTGCCCTCCACAATGGTTGTCCGCTCGACACCAGCACCGAAATAGACCGTATCGGTCTCCGTGAATGGCACCCCAAACCGCACACTACCGCCAGAAGTCACGAGTTGATAATAATTGGGATCCTGGTACGGACTGGTTGAGCGGTGGTAGACGTCAATGGTGCGGGAGACGCCGTCGGCGGTGAAGTAGGGATCGGTCGTGTTGAAAACAACGACGCGATTGACCTTGCTGGTGTTGATCTGCACGCCGAGCGAGTTGCCCGACCCAAAGGCATTGTCCTGATTCAAACCAAACGAAAGTCCGAGCCCCTCGCCGCTGGAAAAACCGGCGCCTAAACTCAGGCTGCCGGTCGGTTTTTCAACCACATTAATGGTCAAATCCACCTGATCCGGTGAACCTGGCACTTCCTGGGTCTCGATGTCGACTTCCTTGAAGTAGCCCAGGCGATCGACGCGGTCACGTGAGCGCTTGATCTTGTCAGCGTCGTACCATGAGGCCTCATACTGCCGAAACTCCCTGCGCACGACCACATCACGCGTCCGGCTGTTACCGGTCACATTGATTTTACGTACATAGGCGCGGCGGGAGGGGTCCGCCTGCAGAGTCAATGCCACACTGTTGTTGGCACGATCAATATCAGGACGCGCTTGCACCCGTGCAAAAGCAAATCCAAAATTTCCGAAATAGTCGGTAAACGCCTTAGTGGTTTTAGCCACTTCGTCCGCGTTATAGGCCTGCCCAGGCCGAATCGTCACGAGCGATTTGAACTCATCGTCTTTACCAAGAAAATTCCCCTCCAGCTTGACACCACTGACAACAAAACGCTCGCCTTCCGTAATGTTGAGCGTGATGGCGATGTCCGTTTTATTGGGCAAAATCGCAACCTGCGTCGAGTCCACCTTGAACTCCAGATAGCCGCGGGTCAAATAGTACGACCGCAAGGTTTCAATATCGGCATTGAGCTTGGCGCGCGAGTAACGATCCGATTTGGTATACCAGCTCAACCAGCCGCCGGTGTCGAGGTCAAACAGTCCACGCAGCGTGGACTCGCTGAAGGCCTTATTGCCGACGATCCGGATTTCGCTGATTTTTGCCGGTGCCCCTTCAACCACCGTAAACGTCAGGTTGACCCGGTTGCGCTCAATCGGTGTGACCGTCGTGACCACTTCCGCGGCGTACAGGCTACGATTGATGTACTGCCGCTTGAGCTCCTGCTCGGCCCGGTCAAGTTGTGCCTTGTCAAAGGGCCGGCTATCGGCCAGACCCACATCGCTCAATGCCTTTTGCAGAACGTCCTTGTCAAACTCTTTTGTTCCGATAAATTCAACACCGGCGACCGTGGGACGCTCCTCGACAACGATCACCAGCACGTCGCCACTGACTTCAATTCGGACGTCCGTGAACAAGCCCAGAGCAAAAAGAGTGCGGATTGCGGATGACCCTTTTTCGTCGTCATAGACATCACCGACCCGAACCGGCAGCGACACGAAAACGGTTCCTGGCTCCACTCGCTGCAAGCCCTCAATACGAATATCGCGCACGGTGAAAGGATCGACCGCCCACGCCGTGCCAGCCCAAAAAACAAGGGAAACAATGGCGGATACTGCGCGCACAGGAAAGCGATTAGATTGCATTTTTAATATTGAGAAGTCAAGCCGGTGTCGATTGGCAACACCAGAAAATTAGCCAAATAAGCGGGTGATATCGTTGAAGAGGGCAATCGACATCATGAGCAACAGGAGGGCAACGCCACCCCGCTGCAAAATCTCCATCCAGGCGTCAGAAACGGGTTTCCCCGTCATGCCCTCCCAAAGATAATACATCAGGTGACCGCCATCCAGAACCGGCAGCGGGAGCAAATTCAAAACGCCCAGACTCACGCTGATCAGGGCAAGAAATAGCAGGTACTGCGTCAGACCCATACCAGCCGACTTGCCGGCGTAGTCTGCAATCGTCAGCGGACCACTCAGATTCTTGAGCGAGGCCTCGCCGACCAGCATTTTCCCCATCATTCTGAGCGTCAATGCCGATACATCCCAGGTGCGAATCAGACCGCGCCACAAACCATCCGCAGCACCATACCTGACCATCACCCGCTCGGGCATCGCTCCGACATAGGCACCGATTCTCCCGATCACCAGCTCGCCGTCTTGTTGGGTCTCCGGCTTGACCGTTAGTTCGAGGTCGCTGCCGGCCCGATTTATTCTCCAAACAGCAGGAGGCGCTTGACCATTCAAAACCGACGCGCGAATGAGCTGGCGCAGTTGCTGCCCGTCCACCACCGGCACGGTCCCGACCTGTCGCACCACATCACCCTCCTGCAAACCCGCTTTGTCGGCCGCTGCGCCAGCCACTACCTCGCCAATGACCGGGCGGGTGAACGGACCCACAATGCCGATCTTGCGAAACAGGTCAGCATTCGCCTCGCTGGCGTCCATGCCACTGAGTTTCAAGACCACGTCGCCAGGGGTAGCGCGCGCCGGCCCGGTCACCACCAGGCGCACATCCTGCCCCTCCAGGGCGCCGCGGGTCAGAAACCAGCGAATATCTTCAAACGACACGACGTCCTGAAGTTCACCACCGTCAAATCCGACCCGTTCAACCCGTTCACCGCCGATCAACCCGGCATGCTCCGCGATCGACCCGACCTCGGGGCTTGCCAGAATGGCGGCCGGCAGTTGCACACCACTCCAGTTCACCACAGCGTACAACAACACCGCCAGCAGCAAATTAGCCACGGGACCGGCGGCGACAATGGCAACACGCGAGCGCAGCGGCTGGGTGTTGAACGCCAAGTGTCGCTCCCCTTCGGCCACCGGCGCCTCCCGCTCGTCGAGCATCTTCACGTAGCCGCCCACCGGAAAGGCCGCCAGCACAAACTCGGTCGATGAGCCCTTCGGCTGCCAACGAAGCAGGGGCTTTCCAAACCCGATAGAAAACCGCAACACTTTGACACCGCAGGCCACCGCCATGCGGTAGTGTCCATACTCATGCACCGCAATCAACAGACCGAGGGCGAGCACAAATGCTGCGATGGTTAGCATGGTGTCTCCAAGTGGGGGGAGTTAAATGCCAACACGACGAACCACCTGATGCGCGGCATCACGGGACAGAGCATCCAGCGCCAACAGGTCTTCCAGTGACTGTGGACTGCTGGTGACGACGACTGCCAGCGTTTCCAGGTTGACCACGTGAATCTGATCAAAGCGTATTCGCCTGTCAAGAAATGCCGCCACCGCTACTTCATTGGCAGCGTTCAACACGGCGGTCGAGCCCGAGGCGGCTTTCAAAACGGACCATGCCAGCTTCAGGCCTGGAAAGCGTTGTTCGTGTCCATGCGAATCCAGCGACTCGAACGTCATGTCCGCCATCGACCGGAAATCCAGTGCTGCGGCACCGGAAGCCATGCGATCCGGCCACGACAGACCATAGGCAATCGGCACTTTCATGTCCGGCGTGCCGAGTTGCGCCACCACCGAGTTGTCTTTGTACTGCACCATCGAATGAATGACGCTCTGCGGGTGAATCACCACCTCAATCTGATCCGGACTGACGCCAAAAAGGAAGCGGGCCTCGATGACTTCCAGCGCCTTGTTCATCATAGTGGCGGAATCAACCGAGATTTTTCGTCCCATCACCCAATTGGGATGGGCGCAGGCCTGCTCCGGCGTTACATCACGCAGCGTGTCGGGGTCGCGCTGCCGGAATGGCCCGCCCGAAGCGGTGAGAATAATTTTGTCAATCTGACTCGACCACGCGGCTGCATCATCAGGCAAGGCCTGAAACACGGCGGAATGCTCGCTGTCAATCGGCAGCAGCTTGGCGCCCCCCTGCGCGACCGCCTGCATAAAGTAATCGCCACCCACCACGAGGGCTTCTTTGTTGGCCAACAGCAAGCGCTTGCCAGCCCGCGCCGCGCCCAGACAGGAAGCCAGTCCGGCGGCGCCTACGATCGCCGCCATCACCGTATCGACCAGTTCATGCGACGCGACCAGGGTGATGGCCGACGCCCCCCAAAGAACCCGGGTCGATAAATTGAGCATCCGGCACTTCTGCTCCAGCACGCGACCATGGGGCTCGCTGGCCATGACCGCAAACGCGGGCTTGAACTGCACACACTGCTGCAACATCAGATCAGTTTGTGTTGATGCGCTCAGGGCAAACACCTCGAATCGATCCGGATGTCGCGCGATCACATCCAGCGTGCTGACGCCGATCGACCCGGTCGATCCCAGAATAGCGACGCGCTGTTTCACCGTATTTACCAAAACATTCATCCCAACATTGACAAAGAGTAAAGCATCATCGCCAGCGGCAATGTGGGCAACAACGCATCTACCCGGTCCAGGACACCACCATGACCGGGCAACAGGCCACTGCTGTCCTTGACGCCGGCACTGCGCTTGACTAGCGACTCAAACAGATCGCCCACCACACTCATCGCGGCCATAAACAAGACCGCGATCAATAGCAGCCATCCGCCCTGTCGGCCGAGGTGGCTGTACATGCTGGGGACCGTCACTCCCCATGCGGCCTCGACCCAACGCCAGACAAACGCCAGCATGACCACGCCCGCCATACCGCCCCACACACCTTCCCAGCTCTTGCCAGGACTGATGCTGGGTGCGAGCTTGCCTCGGCTGAAACGTCCACCGAATGCCCGGCCCGCAAAATAGGCAAAGATATCTGCGACCCACACCAGCACCAGAATTGACAGCAAAAAGTTGATGCCAATCACCCTGGCCTGCGCCACCGCCAGCCAGGCCAACCAGAGAGCGACAAGGCCCATAACCAGCCGAACCGCCCGTGGGTGGCCGGACCACGCCGACACACCGCGATGCAACACCCAAGCGCCGGCAAGCACCCATGCAGAACCCGCAAAGAGCCACAGCACGGGCAGCGATTGCTCCAGCATGCCAAGCCACCAGGTCACGGTGCAGGCGACCACACAAACCAAGCCGGCAAGCAGCGACGCCACCGGACCATAGCCGTTCAGGCGGGCCCACTCCCAGGCACCGGCGGCAATCAGTACCAACGCAATCGCGCAAAATGGAACTGGTGAGTGATAGAACAATGCCGGCAGCAAGATGAGCAACAGGACGAGGGCCGTAATAACGCGTTGTTTTAGCATCTATTTTCCTCATACAACTGTTGGGGAGGCCGCCTGCGCATCAGGCTGGTCTGGGGGTTTGGCAAAACGTCTTTCACGGTGATCGAGGAGCTCGATAGCCAGGATCGGGGTCAGGAACCTGCGCCAGGGCCATGGCTATGTGGCGAGGTAGCTGGCTCATGGTCATGGCATCCAAAATATCAGGCAGGACTGCCGCCGGACCACCCCTAGACGCGAGCGGCCCCTTGGCAGGCAGCGCAGCACACGAGGTGGCAAGCGTGGCGGCAGCAACTCATACCGCCATGAGGTCTTGCTCTTTGGCAGCAACCAGCTGGTCAATTGCCGCGATGTGCCGGTCAGTTAGTTTCTGGATGTCTGCCTCAGACCGTTTTTGATCATCTTCAGAGGCAAGCTTGTCTTTAACCGCCTTCTTGACCGCTTCATTGGCATCACGACGCAGATTACGCACCGCGATCTTGGCGCTTTCGCCTTCATTGCGGACGAGTTTGGTGAGTTCCTTACGGCGCTCTTCCGACATGGCGGGCATGGGGACGCGAATCAAATCACCCATGGATGACGGATTGAGCCCCAGGTCGCTATCGCGAATGGCCTTCTCAATCTTGGCGCCCATCCCCTTTTCCCAGGGCTGGACACTGACGGTGCGGGCATCAAGCAAGGACACATTGGCTACTTGGCTGATCGGCAACATGGAGCCGTAATAGTCAACCTGCACTGAATCCAGCAGCGCGGGGTTGGCCCGGCCAGTGCGAATTTTGGTCAGGTTATTTTTGAAAGCCGCGATGGATTGATCCATTTTGGCTTCGACCGTGTGTTTTATTTCTGCAATCGGCATCTATTGTTCCTCACTCGACTGTTCAAAGGGCTCTATGCACCTAGTGCAATTTTCACATGTTCAGGCATGGACCAAGGTGCCTTCGTCTTCCCCCATCACCACACGCTTGAGGGCGCCATGCTTGAAAATGGAGAACACCTTGACGGGCAGCTTTTGATCGCGGCACAAGGCAAACGCGGTGGCATCCATGATCCCCAGATTTTGCGACATCGCGTCATCAAATGAAATTTTGCTGTAACGGGTGGCAAGCGGGTCTTTTTTCGGATCCGCCGTATACACGCCATCTACCTTGGTTGCCTTCAACACAATTTGAGCACCAATTTCAGCACCCCGCAAAGCTGCGGCGGTATCGGTTGTGAAAAATGGGTTACCCGTACCGGCAGCAAAAATGACAACTTTACCCTCTTCCAGGTATTGCAGTGCCTTGGGTCTGACATAAGGTTCAACCACCTGCTCAATGGCAATAGCCGACATGACACGGGCTATCAAGCCTGCCTTATTCATGGCATCGCCCAAGGCCAGGGCGTTCATGACCGTGGCCAGCATGCCCATGTAATCGGCAGTGGCCCGATCCATACCGACCGAGCCCCCAGCGACGCCACGAAAAATATTGCCGCCGCCAATCACCACCGCCACTTCCACGCCCAGACGGGTCACCTCGGCCACTTCATCCACCATGCGAACAATGGTGTCGCGGTTGATGCCAAACTGGTCATCCCCCATCAAAGCCTCGCCTGACAGCTTGAGCAATATGCGCTTGTAGGCTGGTTTGGCGACGGTCATGATGAACTCCTGGATGTGATAGATATTAAAGGGAATGGCGCCAAACTCAGCCCGATGATCTCGATCTGAATTTGGGCATGGGAAAAACCAGTTGTCGCAGGCAGGCTGACGATCAGCTTGCCTGTTGGGCAGCAGCCACCTGGGCCGCTACCTCAGCCGCGAAATCATCAACCTTCTTCTCGATGCCTTCACCAACCACATACAGGGTGAAGCCCTTCACGGTCGTGCCGGCGGCCTTGAGCATCTGTTCGACGGTCTGTTTGTCGTTCTTCACGAACGACTGGTTAAACAACGACACTTCCTTGAGGTATTTTTGCACGCCCCCCTCGATACGCTTGGTGACAATTTCATCCGACTGCACCGGCTTGCCTGCTGCAGTCGCCACTGCGGCATCTTCAGCCGCCTTGGCTGCTGCCACGGAACGCTCCCGGGCCACCAGTTCGGCAGGCACATCGGCGCTCGACAAGGCCACCGGCTTCATGGCGGCGACGTGCATGGCAACGTCTTTGGCCGCAGCCTCATCGCCCTCGAACTCCACCACAACGCCAATACGCGTGCCGTGCAAATAGGCCGCCAACTTGCTGCCCGAAGCAAAACGTTTGAAACGACGGAAACTCATGTTCTCGCCAATTTTGCCGATCAGGCCTTTGCGCACCTCTTCCAGCGTCGGGCCAAAGCCGTCCTGGGCATAGGGCAAGGCACCCAGAGCCGCCACGTCAGCGGGGTCGTTCTTGGCAATCAACTCGGCCGCCGCATTGGCGAGCGCCAGGAAGCTGTCATTCTTGGTAACGAAGTCGGTTTCGCAGTTGACTTCGAGCAGGGCACCCACATTGCCATCGATATAGCTGGTGACCACGCCCTCAGCGGTAATGCGACTGGCGGCCTTGCCGGCTTTGCTGCCCAGCTTGACGCGCAGCAGTTCTTCGGCCTTGGCCATATCGCCTTCGGCCTCGGTCAATGCGCGTTTGCACTCCATCATCGGTGCGTCGGTTTTGCCACGCAGTTCAGCAACCATGCTTGCGGTAATTGCAGCCATTTTGATTCTCCGTACTCAGTTCAGTTATTTAAAAAGGGACTAAAAAAAAGGGGCATCGAAGCCCCCTTTTTTGGGGTCGCGGACAACTCAGGCAGAAGCCTCGTTCACTTCGACAAACTCGTCAGCGCTCTCGGCCACCATGGCCTTGACGACATCGTCAGCCACATTGGCACGGCCTTCAATGATGGCATCGGCGATACCACGGGCATACAGGATCACGGCCTTGGATGAGTCATCGTTACCGGGAATGATGTAGTCAATGCCTTCAGGCGAGTGGTTGGTGTCAACCACTGCAATCAGGGGAATGCCGAGCTTCTTGGCTTCAGCAATCGCAATTTTATGAAAACCCACGTCAATCACGAAAATGGCGTCCGGCAGAACTGCCATGTCTTGAATGCCGCCAATGTCGCGCTCGAGCTTGGCGAGTTCGCGGGCAAACATCAACTGTTCTTTCTTGTTCAGACTGTCCAGGCCGGCTTCCTGCTGGATTTTCATGTCTTTAAGACGTTTGATGGAGGTCTTGACCGTCTTGAAGTTGGTCAGCATGCCGCCGAGCCAACGCTGGTCAACATAAGGAACACCAGCACGCTGGGCTTCCATGGCGACGGTCTCACGCGCCTGGCGCTTGGTGCCAACCATCAGCACCGTGCCGCGCTTGGCGGAGATCTGGCGGACAAACTTGGCAGCCTCCTGGAACATCGGCAGCGATTTTTCCAGGTTGATAATGTGGATTTTGTTGCGATGGCCGAAAATGAACGGCGCCATCTTGGGATTCCAGAAGCGGGTTTGGTGGCCGAAATGGACACCGGCTTCCAGCATTTCGCGCATGGTAACTGACATGTTTAACTCCAAAGGTTAGGTCTAAAATCCAGTTCGTTTTTGCGGCTTTCAAAGGCACTTTTAAATTTGCCTGTAAAAGCCGCAACACCTTGATGAAACTGGTTTGCTGATTTGTTCGCCAAACAGCCACCTGGCCGCTCAGCAAAACCCAAAGACTATAGCACAGCCCCCACACCCTTAGCACCCCATGCTTGCAGACCTCCACACGACACGGCACTTGCTGCGCACCGGCCAGACCCACCCAACAGCAGAAATTGAGCGCGCCATCGATGCGGCGCAATCGGCGCGCTGCAACCATGTTTTTCTCACATCCACCTTTGACGAGGCCCGCGCTGCGGCAAGCGCCCCGGACATTCGGGCCAAGCCACTGGCGGGCCTGGCGGTATCCATCAAAGACCTGTTCGATGTGGCGGGACAAACCACCAGCGCCGGCTCCCTGGCACTCGGCAATGCGCCACCCGCCACCAAGGACAGTGTTGCCGTCGCCCGGCTGCGACGCGCCGGGGCCGCTTTCATCGGGCGCACCAACATGGCTGAGTTTGCATTCTCGGGCGTTGGCGTCAACCCACACTTTGGCACCCCGGTCAACGCGTGCGCGAGCGACGTGCCCCGCATCCCTGGCGGCTCGTCGTCGGGCGCGGCCATCTCGGTGGCCACGGGTGCCGCGTTCATTGGTCTGGGATCAGACACGGGCGGCTCCATCCGCATTCCGGCGGCACTCAACGGCATCGTCGGCTTCAAAAATACCGCCCGACTGGTGCCGGCCGACGGGGCGCTGCCCCTGTCCAGCACCCTGGACACCGTCTGCGCCCTTACCCGCTCTGTGCGTGACGCGATATTGGCCCACGAGCTACTGGCCCAGCGGCGGGTGACGCGCAGCCCGGCCCCCCTGTCTGCTTACCGCCTGGCTGTGGCCACTACCTTGATGCTTGACGGACTGGACGCCACGGTGTCCCGCGCCTGGCAGCGCACCCTGGCAACGCTGCGCCAGGCCGGCGCCCGGATTGATGAGCTCGCGCTGTCAGAAATCAATGAGCTCCAGCAAATTCAGGCCACGGGCGGCTTCTCGGCCGCCGAGAGCTACGCCTGGCACCACCGATTGCTTCAACACAAAGCACACATCTACGATCCGCGCGTCGCCGCCCGCATCCAGCGCGGTGCGACAATGAGTGCTTGCGACTACATCGAGCTTCAGGGCGCCCGGCGCAACTGGATAAAAAGAATGGACGCTGCCATGCAAGGCTTCGATGCTATTTTGTCGCCCACCGTCCCCATGGTGGCGCCACCCATCGCGGAGGTAGCACCTGGGCCGGAACGCGACAAGGCCTTTTTTCATGTCAATGCCCTGTTGCTGCGCAACACCAGTGTGATCAACATGCTGGATGGCTGTGCAATTTCGATACCCTGCCACGCGCCCGACGAGTTACCGGTGGGCATGATGGTCTGGGCAGGCGTCCTGCGCGATGACCCGGTGCTCAATATTGCGCTTCAGATGGAACAGGTACTGCAAAAATAATAGCTACTAGCGCATAGTACACGGGGGCTAGAGGCCATTTTCCCTAATAATTTGAGGACAGAGCGCCGCTTCGCTTCGGACTGTCCCGCAAGATTTACAAGATAAAGGGATTCATGAAGATTGCAGTCATTGGTGCCGGCATCATCGGCGTCACCACGGCCTACGAGTTGGCCTGTGACGGGCACGAAGTCACCGTGTTGGAGCGCCGTGGGGCCGCCGCCGAGGAAGCCAGTTTCGCCAATGCCGGCCTCGTGGCGCCGGGCTACGTCACGCCCTGGGCGGCACCGGGTATGCCGGTCAAGGTGATCCAGCACTTGTTCAGCCGCTACGCGGCGGTCAAAGTGGGGCTACCGCTGTCGGGTCGCGAGTTGGCTTGGATGTGGCAGTGGTACCGCGCCTGCAAGCTGGACACCTATCTGGTCAACCGGGCTCACTTGCAACGCCTGGCGTTTTACAGCCGCGCGCGGCTGCACCACATCACCGCCGATCTGAAGCTGGACTACGAACGCAGCGACGGCTACATGGTGCTGCTGCGCTCCGAGAAAGACAACCAAGGGGTGCAGCCTGGTCTGCAGGTGCTGCGTGATGCCGGCGTGACCTTCCAGGAGCTCAACCCGGCGGGCGCCCGCAAGATCGAGTCGGCGCTCAATCCGGATACCGCATTTTTTGGCGCCGTCTATTTGCCGGAGGACGAAGTGGGCAACTGCCGCCAGTTTGCCCTGATGCTGAAAAACGAGGCACAGCGCATGGGCGTCGAGTTTTCGTTTCACACCACCGTCACGCATCTGGCGCCAGCTGCTGGAATCGCGCTTGGCATTGCCGGTGAAAAAGCGCCGCGCCAGTATGACGCCGCCGTGATGTGCGCCGGGCTGGACTCGGCCCGGCTGCTTGATCCTGTGGGCCTGAGAATTCCGCTGGCAGCCGTCCACGGCTACTCGGTCAGCGCCGCCATTCGCGAGCCGCTCAACGCCCCCCGCAGTGCCGTGATGGACGAGCGCTACAAAGTGGCCATTTCCCGCCTGGGCAACCGCGTGCGAGTGGCGGGCAGTGCCGAACTCGGGGGCGCGCCCGACAAAAAGCGGGCTAGCGCCCTGCAAACCCTGTACAAGGTGTTGCATGACTGGTTTCCCGGCGCGGCCAACCTGTCCAGTGGCGTGCAGGAGTGGAAAGGCGCGCGCCCCATGCTGCCGGGTGGACTGCCCATCCTGGGCGCCAGCGGCGTGCCCGGACTGTGGCTGAACCTGGGACACGGCTCCAGCGGCTGGGCACTGAGTTGCGGCTCGGCCCGCGCCCTGGCCGACCTGATCGCTTGCCGGGCGCCCGACCTGGATATCGGCGGGTTTGGTGCCGAACGACTTCGCGCTTGAAGCCGTGGACTTCATGTTGGCACAATGCAAGCTTGACCGACAATCCACGCCATGAGCCCTGAACTCTCGCAAAAACTGGCCGCCGCCGTTGACGGCATGCCCGCATTTCCCAAAAGCGTCCAGAGAATTCTGGAACTGACCCGCGACGTCAATTGCTCGCCCAAGGATCTGGTGCAGGTGATCGACAAAGACCCGGTGGTCACAGTCAAGGTACTGCGGGTCGTCAACTCCGCCTACTACAGCCTGCCCAAGCAGATCACCTCGATCAACCATGCCGTGGTGTATCTGGGCTTCAACACCATCAAGAACCTGGCCTTGAGCATCGCCGCCATCGGCATGCTGCCCGCCGACAACGCCGCGGGCTTTGACGGCCAGCAGTACCTGATTCACTCACTGGCCACTGCCGGTATCGCCAAACAACTGGCGCTGCGAGTGGATGACGCCGACCCGATGGATTGTTTTATTGCCGGGCTGCTGCACGACTTTGGCAAGGTGGTGTTTGCGCAGTTCATGCCGCAGGAGTTTCGCCTGGCGCTGGAAAGCAGCCAATGGCATGAGACCTCTCTGCATCTGGCCCTGCGCGAGGTCATCGGCGCGGACCACGCCGTGGTGGGTGCGATGTTGGTGGAAAAATGGCGTTTTCCCTCGGGCCTGATTGAGACCATTCGCCACCAGCACAGCCCGGAACTCAACGACACACCCATGCTCGCCTGTGTCTTTGCCGCCAACCAGATCAGCAAAAAACTGGCATTCGGCTTTGCTGGCAATCCTTATGTTGAAGAACTCCCGCCCACGATCGCCAAACGCTTGGGAGGTACGCTGGACGAAGTCATCGCCTCGCTGGGCGACTTGGCGTCCGTGTTTGAAGACGCCAAGATATTTTCAAAAATTTGAGGGCAAGGCATGAAAGTCAGATTTTGGGGTGTGCGCGGTTCCATTGCATCGCCGGGCCCGAACACCGTGCGCTACGGTGGCAACACCACCTGCATTGAAATTCGCACCGACAACAACGAACTGATCATCATCGACGCCGGCACCGGCATCTTTCCGCTGTCCCAGACCCTGCTGGCCGAGTTGCCGGTGACGGCCAATGTGCTGATCACCCACTCGCACTGGGACCACATTCAGGGCCTGCCCTTTTTCATCCCGAACTTCATTCCCGGCAACACCTTGCGCTTGCATGGTGCGTTTGACCCGGTGTCCGGCAAAGGGGTGGAGCAGGTCATGTCGGTACAGCTGCAGTACAGCTATTTTCCGGTGCGCGAAGCCGAGATGAAAGCGCGCATCGAATATGTCACGCTGGCGCCGGAACAAAGCATCCAGATCGGCTCGGCCACGGTCACACCCTACCTGATGAACCATCCGGTCATTGACTTCGGCTACCGCATTGAAGCCAACGGCAAATCGGTGTTCTTTACCGGCGACCACGAACCGCCGCTGAACATTTATGAGCCGGGGGAGGATGGGTATGCCGAGTACCAAACCTTCGTCGATGAAAAAGCCGACAGCATCTTGCGGGCCATGCAGGGCGTGGACGTGCTGATCGCCGATTGCTCCTACACCGAGCAGGAATACCCGGCCAAGAAGGGCTGGGGCCACGGCACTTTCAACTCCAGCATCCAGTACGCCAAAGACGCCGGTGCCAAGCTGCTGTTTTGCACCCACCACGAACCTACCCGCAGCGACGACGCGCTGGATGCGGTCTTTCGCCAAGTGCTGGCCGATAACCCACCGCAAGCCGGTGGCCCGGACTATCGACTGGCCCGCGAGGGCGAGACCTACGAGTTTTAGCGCGCATGCTGAAAATTGACTACCGTTCGCGCCAGCCCCTGTACAGCGTTGACGCCACACGCCGCATCGAACACGCCGCCCAGGCTGCCCTGCCCCCCCATACCCTGATGCAGCGCGCCGGGCTGGCCGTGGCGCAACTGGCGCTGGCGCTGGCGCCGCACGCCCGGCGTGTCTGGATTGCGTGCGGCCCCGGCAACAACGGCGGTGACGGGCTGGAAGCCGCCATGCACCTGCAACGCTGGGGCAAGCCGTCCGTGGTGACCTGGCTGGGCAGCCTCGACAGAGCGCCGCCGGACGCGGCCGCGTCATACCAGCGCGCGGTCGATGCAGGCGTCACCTTCGCCGAGACGCCACCCGATGACTACGACTTGTGCATCGATGCCTTGCTGGGCATCGGTGCCAATGTTCGTGCGCCAGAAGGCCGCATGGCGCACTGGATCAAGCTGATGAACGCCGGCACACCCCCCGTACTGGCCGTGGATTTGCCCACTGGGCTGCAGGCCGACACAGGTCACATTGCGCAGCACAGCGTCAAGGCCCGGCACACCTTGAGCCTGCTCACGCTCAAACCCGGCCTGTTCACCGCCCATGGGCGTGACGCCGCCGGCACCGTGTGGCTGGACGACCTGGCTACCGGTCAAAACCCACCGATCAATCAGGAAGTCATCGCGCCAACGGCCTGGCTAGCCGGCGCACCGATGGCAGTGGCACGACACCATGCCTCGCACAAGGGCAGTTATGGCGATGTGGTGGTGGTCGGCGGCGCACCGGGCATGACCGGGGCGGCCCTGCTGGCCGCGTCCGCCGCCCTGCATGCCGGCGCTGGCCGGGTCTTTGTCGGCCTGCTCGATGGCGGCAGCCTGAGCGTGGACACCGACCAGCCCGAGCTGATGTTCAGAGCCGTCGATGCGCTCGACTTCAAGGGCATGACGGTGGTGTGTGGCTGTGGCGGTGGCAACGCCGTTCGCACTCCACTTTCAAGGATATTATCCACCTCAGCCCACATCGTTATTGATGCAGACGCTATTAATTTAATAGCAAAAGACACGCAACTCCAGGCCTTGCTGATCGCCCGCGGCAAACGTCTTGCGGCCACCGTGCTAACACCCCACCCCTTGGAAGCGGCGCGCCTGCTGGGCAGCACCGCCAGCCAGGTGCAAAACGACCGTCTGGCAGCGGCCCAGCAACTGGCGCAACGCTATGGCTGCACGGTGGTGCTCAAGGGCTCGGGCACAGTCATCGCAGCGTCCGGGCAAGCGCCGATCATCAACCCCACCGGCAACGCCAGATTGGCCACGGCGGGTACCGGCGATGTGCTGGCCGGCATGGTGGGCGCGCGCCTCGCGGCTGGATTGAGTGCCTTCGAGGCCGCATGCCACGCGGTCTACCGGCATGGCCATGCAGCCGACCAATGGCCTGACCATCACACACTGGTCGCCGCAGCGCTTGCTCGACACGGGGGATCAAACTCTTGAATGGGAACCGCAGGATCAAACGCCAGCCCAAACCGGCCAATGACAAGACCGCAACCCTGTTGAAACGTCACGCGCCGAAAACCGTTTCCCCGGCAACGCGGTCACATCGCCCGTCTTTTGCAGCCCCCCGATACAGTCACCGGTCAGCAGGAAGTTCAGTATCTGGTGGCGCCCCGGCGCAACTCACGCCGCTTCAATGACGGCACCAACTCGACCTCCTCCGCGCTGCTGTCAGGCGACAGCAGCAGCCGTCGCCGCAGCGGGCATTGTTTGCAGCGAACTTCTTCCATGGCATGCCTTTGCGGTTATACGAACACCGATGGGCCTCGGACTATGTCCTTATTCCTACAGACCAGGTGGCCTTGCGCTTACACTGCGACATTGGTTTCTGACATGCGCCCAAGCCGGCAAACTATCATTTTTGCCAAATTTGATGTGTTTGCTAACGCACAGACCAGAATATCCGCAGCGTTGACCATCCAGCTATTTCGGCGAGAACTTCAACCTGCTCTGACCCGTACCCACCGGCCGAGAGCAACAATTTCGCCACAAAATGAATAGCATCATTTGCCCATTCCTGAAGGCAAAGCGGTTTTTTTCCGCATTTTTGGGACTCCGCTCTTCGTGCGTCTTGCCACAGGCTTTGGCGCAGCAGCGCATGCCAAGTCAGAAACCTAACCCGGTCGCGAAGGACAAAAGTCATCGACCTGCTTGCAGAACCCCATTGACGGTAGTCAACATATGAATTTTTGCATCTTTCGGTGGCGCTCGCTCAGGACACGGGTGACCCTGTTCACCCTGGCGATCTTCATGGTCGGACTCTGGGCATTGGCGTTCTACGCCAGCCACATGCTGCGCGAGGATATGCAGCACATGTTGGGCGAACAGCAGTTCTCGACAGTTTCTTTCGTCGCCACTGCAGTCAACGAGCAGCTGGACGACCGGATGAGAGCGCTGGAGAAAGTTGCCGTAGAGATCAGCCCGGCCATGCTGGACAACACGGTGGCCCTGCAAACATCATTGGAACAGCGCCTGGTTTTTCAGGGTCTGTTCAATGGCGGCACCTTCGCCACACGGCTTGATGGCACCGCGACGGCGTCCATTCCGCTCGCGGCAGAACGGCTCGGCGTCAATTACATGGACAGAGATTACATGAGCACCGCGCTCAAGGAGGGGAAAGCGACGATCGGTCGGCCCGTCATGGGCAAGAAGCTACTGGCTCCGATTTTCGTGATGGCGGCGCCCATTCGCAATGCGCAAGGCCAAGTCATCGGTGCTTTGGCAGGTGTGACCAACCTGGGCACGCCCAATTTTCTGGACAAGATTACGCAAGGCCGCTACGGCAAGACTGGCGCCTATCA
Organism: Rhodoferax sp.; assembly: GCA_036835225.1. Taxonomy (GTDB): domain Bacteria; phylum Pseudomonadota; class Gammaproteobacteria; order Burkholderiales; family Burkholderiaceae_C; genus Rhodoferax. The sequence goes on from DAITMI010000010.1 coordinate 42,641, forward strand.
GCTGGCGGCGCCGCAGCACAAGCTGTTTGTCACCAGCTCTGACAAAAGCCGCATCATGCGGCCGCTCCCCGCCCTAGGCATCAATCCGCTGCATGACAAATTCGCGCACGGCTACGAGGGTTATGGTGTTTTGAAGAATTTCCGCGGTGAGGAAGAGCTGGCCGCAGCCAAAGGCATCCCCGTGGCGGGCTGGTTTATGGGTATGGCGCTACCGACGGCCGAAGCCTTTGCCCCGATTCGCGCCATGCAGCAGCGCATGCTTTTGGCTACGATTTTCCTGACCTTGCTGGCGGGTGGTCTGAGTTGCTGGATGCTAAGGCGCCAACTCGCACCGATGCTCGCTACCGTGAAAACGTTGGCCACCCTGTCAACTGGCGACCAGCCCATCCAGCCCTTGCCGATCACGAGGCAGGACGAAGTCGGCCAATTGATTGACGGCTTCAATCGCCTGCTTGAGACTCTGATGCGACGGAAAGACGCATTGGAAGCAAGCGAGGCGCGCTTTCGTTGCCTGACCGAGATGTCCACTGACTTCTACTGGGAAAGCGACGACGAACACCGCTTCACTCAACGCATTGAGAGCAAAAGTGAGGCTGCAGATCTCGATCTCCGAGCGGCGTTGTTCGTGGGCATGCGCCGATGGGAAGTGCCGAGTCTTTCACCGGACGAGGCCGGCTGGCAGTCGCACCGCGCCCTGCTCGACGCGCATTTGCCCTTCCGTGAATTTGAGATTTCGCGGTCCAGTGGCAATGGCAGCGTACGGCATGTTTCCGTCAGCGGGAACCCGGTGTTTGACGCCGCCGGCACCTTCAAGGGCTACCGCGGCATCGGCACCGACATCACCGAGCGCAAACGGGCCGAAAAGGTTCTAAAAGCGCTGCAAACGCAGATCAAACTCGCCGCGCAGGTATTCGCGCAGGGCCGCGAAGGCATCACGATTTCCGATGCGCAAGGCAATATCGTCATGGCAAACAAGGCCTTTACCGCGATCAGCGGCTACACCGAGGCTGAGCTGCTTGGCAAGAACACGCGTATCTTTTCTTCCGGACGGCACAGCCCGGAGTTCTATCATGCGATGTGGGAGGCCATCGACACCAAAGACTACTGGGCCGGCGAAATTTGGGACCGGCGCAAAAATGGCACTGAATTCCCCGTGTGGTTGGCGATCTCGCCCATGCGCGACGAGCAAGGGAAGATCACGCACTACCTCGGCAGCTTCAGCGACCTGAGCGATGCCAAGGCCGCAGAAAACCGCATTCAGTGGTTGTCTCATTTTGACCCCCTCACCGGCCTGCCCAACCGCGCCCTGCTGCAGGACCGCACCACGCACACGATCAGCATGATGCAACGTGCCAGCGAACCCCTGACCATGATGCTGGTGGGCATTGACCATTTCAAGGCCATCACCGACACGCTGGGCCATCAAGCGGGCGACGGACTGCTGGTGGAAATGGCCAAACGGCTCAGCGGATCTGTGCGCGACCAGGACACTGTGGCGCGCTTGGCGGGCAAAGAATTTGTGTTGGTTCTGCCGGGCACGGCAGCGAGCGGCGCCGCGCACCTCGCCACTGAACTGCTGTGGAAACTGGCTCAACCCTACCAGCTGGAAGGCCACGAGCAGACCCTGACCGCCTCCATCGGCATCGCCAGTTACCCCGACAACGGAGGCGACTTCGACTCGCTGTTCAAGGCCATTGAAATTGCCATGCACCGGGCCCAGGCCAAAGGGCGTGACACCTTCCAGTTCTACAGTGACGACATGTACCAGCAGGTGCTGGCGCGCGATCAAATGACCAAGGCTTTGCGCCATGCCGCCGCACTCGACCAACTGCAACTGCTCTACCAGCCGCTGGTGGACTTGCAGACCGGTCAAATCAGTGGCCTGGAGGCGCTGTTGCGCTGGCAGCACCCCGAGTTGGGTGCGGTCTCGCCAGCCCAGTTCATTCCCCTGGCCGAAGAATCGGGTCTGATCAAAGGCATTGGCGAGTGGGTTTTACGGCGGGCCTGTTGCGACATTCGCACTTGGCTGGACAAGGGTATCAAGGTCCCGCACGTGGCGGTCAACGTCTCGCCCCTGCAGTTTCGTGATCCCGATTTGATTGCGCAGGTGAAGCGCGCCATGGCCGAGTCGCAGGTCGATCCCGCGCTGATTTACCTCGAAGTAACCGAGGGCGCGCTGATGGATGATGTTCCGCGTAGCGAGGCCATGCTCAGAGAGCTCAAGAGCTTGGGCGTAAAACTCTCACTGGACGACTTTGGCACGGGTTACTCCTCACTGAGCTACCTCAAGCGCTTCCCCTTTGACAAGGTCAAGATCGACCAATCTTTTGTGCGTGACATCACCACCAATCAGAGCGACGCAGTGATCGTGAAGGTGATCGTCTCGATGGCCCATGGTCTGGGTCTGAAGGTGATCGCCGAAGGCGTGGAAACCGAAGCCCAATGCGAGATCATGCGCACCAACGTCTGTGATGAAATTCAGGGCTACTTCTTCTCCAAACCTATTTCCGCCCTGGCGATCGAGGAACTCTTCACCGAGGGTCGACAGTTGCCGCCCCATCTGCTGCGCCTGCAAAAGCCGCAACGCACCCTGTTGTTGGTCGATGATGAGCCCAATATCGTGGCCTCGCTCAAGCGCCTGTTGCGGCGGGATGGTCATATCATTCTCACCGCCAACAGCGGGCTCGAAGGCCTGGACATGCTGTCCAAGCACAAGGTTGATGTCATCATCTCCGACCAGCGCATGCCGGGCATGACCGGCGTGGAGTTCCTGCGCGCCGCCAAAGTCAACTACCCCGACACCATCCGCATCGTCCTGTCGGGTTACACCGAGCTGCAATCCGTTACGGATGCCATCAACGAAGGGGCGGTCTATCGCTTTCTCACCAAGCCCTGGGAGGACGAGCAGCTTCGCCAACACATCCACAAGGCGTTTGAGCACAAGGAACTACTGGAAGAAAACCAGCAACTCGACATCAAGATCCGAACCACTAACCAAGAACTGGTGGCAGCCAATCGGCAACTCGGTGACGTCCTGCAAAAGACACGCCACCAGATCGAGCGCGACGAAACCAGCCTGGCAATCGTGCGCGAAGCCTTGCAGCACATGCCGCTGCCGGTGATTGGCGTGGACGACGAAGGTCTGATGGTCTTTGTCAATGCCGCCGCAGAACGTCTGTTCACGCGCGCGGGGCCGCTGCTGGGCATGGAGCTGGCCTATGCCCTACCCGCGGTCGATACGGCCATTGCCGGTGCCGTTGCCGGACGCCCCTGTGAGTTGCTGATTGGCCACGCCCGCTACCTTGTCGAGTGGAACTCCATGGGGGCGAATTCGCGATCGCGGGGCAGACTCGTGACTTTAACCAGAACCGGACTGAGCTCATGAACAGCAAGGAACTTGATCTGACCCGAAAGCCAGCCAAAGACCAGGAGGCTGCGTTGCGCCAGCGTCAACAAGAACGCCTGGCGCGATTGTTCCGGCAGGTTGGCGACAGCGCCGATGGCCGCTATCTGCTGCAGATCATGACCCGCTACCGAGAGCTTAAACCAGCATGAACACGGTCGCACTGGACGAAGTCCTGCGCAGAATCCACAACCTGCCGTCCCTGCCGGCAGTGGTGATGGAGTTGCTGGCGAACTTGGATCAGGAAGACGTGAACATCGATACGTTGACCCAACAAATCGCACAAGACCAGGCGCTGACGGCCAAGACACTGCGATTGGCCAATTCCTCCTTCTACGGTATGGCGCACCAAATCACCACTATCCAGGAGGCCATCGCCATCCTGGGATTCAGAACCGTACGCGGCCTGGCCACCACCGCCGCCCTGATAGGCACCTTTGCCGCAGGCAAGCACACCAGCTTCAATGCCGCCCCTTTCTGGCGTCACGCGATTGCAACGGCCGTTTGCGCGAGGGCGCTGGCCGTTCACCTCAACCACAATCCCGAACAGGCTTACACCGCTGGGCTATTGCACGACATTGGCCGATTGGTTTTGGTCACTCAGTTCCAGCCCAATTACGAGGCCACCATGACTCATCGGGCACAGCATGACTGCAGCCTGCTTGAGGCCGAACACGCGGTGCTGGGCATGGACCATGCCGCGGTTGGCCATGCGCTGACGCGGCACTGGAAATTTCCCGAGGCAATGCAGCAAGCAGTGGCCTGTCACCATGCGTCGCCGGTCCAGAGCATGCCACCGCTGTCGTTGGTCATTCTTGCAGCCGATGCCATTGCACACGCCTTGGACCTGTCCATGGACGAAGACGACCTGGTACCCCCTATTCCCACCGGCTTGTGGATGCACCTCGGGTTGGATGAAAAAACACTGCTGTCGGTATTTGAAACAGTCGAGAAGCAGTTTGAGGGTACAAGCCTCGTCTTGACCACATGATGGAGCGAAATTCTTGAACGGCTCAAACCAGGCAAGTCCAATGGGAACACAACATCTTGATGGTGTGAGCTTGGCCGGCTTTTTTGATGCCAGCCCCGTAGCCACCTTCGTCATCAACTCGGATCATGTCGTTACCCATTTCAACAACGCCTGCGCCATCACATTAGGCGTTTCAGCGGACCAGGTTATTGGAAAAAAAGGGGTGGGTCGCGTCTTTTATGGTCATGAGCGACCCGTGATGGCCGACCTGATAGTGGACGGCGCAATCAAAGAGCTCATCGATGATCTTTACCAGAACAGATACCGTGGATCCTTGGTGGTACCCGATGCCTACGAAGCCGAAGGCTATTTTCCCAAACTGGGAGCGTCAGGTCGATGGCTTTTTTTCACCGCAGCGCCATTGCGAAACTCAAGTGGAAAAGTGATTGGCGCCATTGAAACACTTCAGGACATCACAGAAAGAAAAGTAGCGGAGGAAGCGTTACTGAAATCACAGATTGAAATAGAGGAGATAGTCGAGCAGCGCACAGCGCAGTTGGCAGAGGCCAATCATGTATTGAGGATTGACGTCATGCGCCGCGAGATCGCAGATCGCGAACTTCTGGACCGAAATGCAGAACTGCACGCGCTCAATGCCAAACTGTCAACGGCCCAGGAGCACTTGGTTCAGTCCGAAAAACTCGCATCCATTGGTCAGTTGGCAGCGGGCATTGCCCACGAAATCAACAATCCGATTGGCTACATATTCTCAAACTTCGGCACGCTTGAAAATTACATGGTCAGCCTGTTCGATATGCTCGCGGTTTACGAAAAAGCCGAGACGACACATAGCATGCCGGAAACCGTGAAGGAACTCAAAGCGAAGAGAGAAAGTCTTGAGCTGGATTTCCTGAAGGAGGACATTCCGGTGCTGATGCGGGAATCCAGGGAGGGCATAGTCA
>DAITMI010000011.1:0-6475 GCA_036835225.1 Rhodoferax sp.
CAAGCATCACGGAATTTACCTCCGGCCGATAGGGCGCGGTTAATTGAGCGCTTACTACTGGTATCGAGTATTCGACAGCCCAGCACCTCAGCTTTTAACTCCCGCTCAGAGCAAATGGTGTTCATTGTTGCGGTGATCTTCACTGCGACGCCGGAAGCTTCGATTGTTTCAAGGCGTTTTCGTATGGGCGGATCGACGGCAAACGGGCTGAATAAGATTACTTGTCCATAATTAGTAGACTGGAGCGTTAGCTTTAAAGCTTGTTACCAGCTTCCGCGAAGTGGCTTTGATTTGAAATACTTTTTAAAGTGGTTTCTCATACCCCGGTCAACTTGCGCATATTCCCCTGGGCACCTTTGGGCACGGGTTTCTGGAAGGCCAGCAAAGCGCGCGGTCTTAGCGCCACCCGCTGAGCCTGTGCCGAGCACCCAGCAAGCCATGTTGTAGATGCGCTGCTCATCAAGGCTATGTTCATTGGACAGAAAACTTTTCCGCTGGTCTTCCGTCATGGTGGGTATGCTTCGTTCCTTTGCCATCCTGCTCCATAGCCAGATGCTGGGCATAACAATCGGTAATTGGTTCAGGTTCACAAAATTGACCGCGTACCAAACTGCGAACTGGTCCGCTACGTCTTCTTCTCGTCCAGTCACTGGCACGTGGTTGGTATGAATGATTGCATGAGCCAATTCGTGGAAGTAGATTCCCCAGAGCAGGCCCACTAACGCCTTGGTGATTTGTTCCGGGGGTAACTTCCTCATGAACTCATGATCGTTGTAAGCGGTCTTGAAGACCATCTCAAGGAACTCTGAGCAAATGACAATAGTGCGTCGCTGGGGGCTGAAGAATGCGTTAACTTGGTTGCATGACTCGAAGCCAACCCCTATGTCACCTTTAATCCTCAGAGAGCTATTTACGAGTCCAGCCATCCGTTCAGCGAGGTTCCATTTTTTGGTGAGTTCGATGAATTTCTGTTGCTCAGGGTCAGGGGAGTCGCTGTAAAACGGGACTGCTTTACCTTCGTAAAGCAGCTGCTCAAACGGGAGTGCCGCCTGTGCCGACAGACAAAAGAAAAAGGTCAAAAAGAATAAAGAAGCGGATTTCTGCATGTAGGTATCTCCCGTTGGCAGTCTTCGCTGCTAATAGTGGTCAGCCATCTAACTGTTCATGGCTGCTGCCTGGAATGTTAACGTGCCAACTACCACGCAGGCTGATAACGGAAATTTTTTGGGTGTCCAAGCTCATTTTCCCCAATATACAAATTAACGAACCACATCAAAAGTGCCTATTCAAGCTGCGAAAAATAAACCCCAGCGAATTGCTTCGCCAGGGTTAAGGAGTTTTGAAATTTCTGCAAAGCTGCAATTTATGGGGTCCAAAGTTGCAGCTGATGGGGGCCAAGTTGCAGCTTATGCGTCAACCCACGCCCGAAGCAGTCTTCAACCGCACTGCCCGACATAGCCGCACGCAGTGCAAAAATCACAACCGTCTTTGTGAATGACGGTGGGGTTGCCGCATTCGGGGCAGACCTTGCCGGCCATGGTGCTGGGTGTCTCCTGATTTTTGGGGGTGTCGAGCACACCCATGTCGCGTAATGGAAAGCCGTTCTCGTCCAGCACACCCAGCATGGCATAGCGGTGAATGATCAGGCGCGCGATGTAGGCCACGGTGGACGGCCAGGTCTGCTGGCGGCGTTCACCACGCGGCAATCCCGGCACGAAGGCCATGAAGTGGCCCAGTGGCTCGGCATAGTTCAGCAGCTTGCGCAACTTCATGCCGATCCAGGCCGGATCGATCACCCGCATGTCCAGTGACAGCAGGCGGGCCAATCCATCCAGCGCGCGGGGATAGTTGCCGGAAAAACCCACGGCGCAAGGGCGGGTGATGGTGGCGCCGTCGTGGTCTGGCAGATTAACCTCCTTGAGGGTGACCGTGAAGGCTTCGCCGGTGGCGGGGTTGTTCACGTCCACCGACCAGGCCAGCGTGCCGGACGGACCGGTTTGCGGCTCGTCGCGGCTGAACATGGCATCCAGCACGGGGGTTGGTACCTGGGTGTCGGTGTCGGCCAAGGCCTTGAGTTGGTCGCAGCGCCAGCGGATGACCGCCGCTGTCGCAGCCACCACGCCGGGGAACAAACGGCGTTCACCATGCGGTGGAAATGGCATTTCAAACGAGTGCTCTTCGGCCACCGTGGCCAGGGCATCCAGTTTCAGTTGCAGCCATGCGGGGTCATTGGCGCGCAGGTCCATGGACAGCGTTTTGGCGAGGGCGCCCAAACCGCGCGGCTGCTCGGCACCATTGACCCACACCTCGAATGGTTTGGGGGCGCCGCCTTCTTCGGGCGCCAGTTCGCCGACGAACAAGGCGAAGTCGCCAAACGGGTGGTGCACCATGAAAGTCCAAGCCGGGTTGCCCGCCGGCAACTCGGGGCGGCCCGGCCAGCGCAGCGAAGACAGCACGGGGGTGGGCAGGCGCTCCAGTGACAAGCGTTGATTGGCGCCATCGATCTGCAAGGGTGCTGCGCCAGCCGGTGCCGCTGTTGGTGTGACGCTCAATACCGAGCCCAGTACCGAATTGGGGCGGTAGGTGGCCAGGCCTTTCAGGCCCGACAGCCAGGCTTCCATGTACAGATTTTGAAAATCGGCATAAGGGTAATCTGCCGGCACGTTGACGGTTTTGGAAATGGCGGTATCGATGAACGGCGCCACGGCGGCCACCATGGCTTCATGGGCCTGTGCGCTCATCTCCAGTGCGGTAACAAAGGCCGACGTGAGCGGCGCATGCTCGCCATGCAGGTGGCGATACAGACGCCAGGCGTGATCTTCCACCGCATACTCCTTGAAGCTGCCGTCTGCCATGCGCTTCTTGCGGGTGTAGCTCCAGCTGAACGCCGGTTCGATGCCGTTGCTTGCATTGTCGGCAAATGCCAGGCTGATGGTGCCGGTCGGCGCAATGGAAAGCAGGTGCGAATTGCGCAGCCCGTGGGCACGCACACGTTCTTTCAGGGCCAGGGGCAAGCGCGAGGCAAAGGTCTGGCCACTGAGGTACAGGTCGGCGTTGAACAGGGGGAAGGCGCCGCGCTCGCGTGCCAGTTCAACCGACGCCTCGTAGGCCGTGTCGCGCATCAATTCGGCGATTTGCCGGGCCATGTCACGCGCCTCCTGTGTGTCGTAGCGCAAGTTGAGCATCACCAGTGCATCGCCCAGTCCGGTAAAGCCCAGACCGACGCGGCGCTTGTTGCGGGCTTCTTCCTGTTGTTGCGGCAACGGCCACACCGTCACGTCCAGCACGTTGTCCAGCATGCGGGTGGCAACGCGCACCACGTCAGCAAATGCTGCCTGGTCAAAGTGGGCGTTTTCCTCAAACGGGTGCGCAATGAAGCGGGTCAGGTCGATCGAGCCGAGGCAGCAGCAGCCATAAGGGGGCAGGGGTTGTTCGGCGCACGGGTTGGTGCTGGCAATGGTTTCGCAATAGGACAGGTTGTTGTCGCGATTGATGTGGTCCAGGAACAAGACGCCCGGCTCGGCATGGTCGTAGGTGGAACGCATGATTTGGTCCCACAACTCGCGTGCCTTTAATTTGCGGTAGATCCACAAGCCACTGTCCTGTGCCTGGTAGGCGCCCGCTGCCTTTTGGGCGGTGCCAGGTTCGGCGCGATGCTGCAGGGCGAACTCGCTGTTTTGTTGCACCGCTTGCATGAAGGCGTCGCTGACACCGACCGAAATATTGAAGTTTTTCAGGTCGCCTGTGTCCTTGGCGTGGATGAACTCTTCGATATCGGGATGGTCGCAGCGTAAGACCCCCATTTGCGCGCCCCGACGGGCACCGGCGGATTCGACCGTTTCGCAGGAGCGGTCAAACACGCGCATGTAACTCACCGGTCCGGACGCGCTGCTTTGCGTGCTGCCAACCCAGGCGCCGCGCGGTCGAATACGCGAAAAGTCATAGCCGACCCCCCCACCGCGGCGCATGGTCTCGGCCGCTTCGGTCAGCGCGGTGTAGATGCCAGGATGGCCATCCTCCACGTGAGAGATGGAGTCGCCGACCGGCTGCACGAAACAGTTGATCAGCGTGGCGGCCAAATCTGTGCCAGCAGCAGACTGAATGCGTCCGGCGGGCAGGAACCCATTTTGCAGAGCCTGCAGGAATTTGCTTTCCCACTGCTGTTGCTGCTCCGGTGCCTCGACCTGGGCCAGCGCGCGCGCCACCCGCTGGTTGACGTCGAAGATGCTCTGCTCGGACCCCTTGCTGTACTTTTCAAGCAGCACTTCCTGGCTGATTTGCTGAGGTGCCAGGGCGAGTGCTGGTTTCGTTCGTTCCGGGGATTTTTGCGACATGACTGGATTCCTGAAAAAGCTAGGAAATACTAGGGCCGTGCTTCGCGAAAATCTTTGACTTGAAACAAGCTTGGTGCGAAGAATTGAATCAGGGCGATACTCTCTTGAAGTTTGATATTTTCCCCGTTTTTGCAATAGGAGTTTCAGCCATGAATATTTCCAGTTTTGATGATTTGCTGCAGGCGGCACGACAACAGACCGAGCCGCAACGCCTGCTGTTTGTCTTTGCCGCTGCCGATTTACCCGAGGACAGTACGCCGGCGCAGCGCGAGGGTTTTCAGGCAGGTCAGGGCGGCGCGCTGGTGCCCATCATGTACGTGGACAAAACCCCTGATGAGTTGCGCAGTTTCGCCGATCTGGCGCAAGAGTCGCGTCAGTTCGATCAAGAGTGGAGCATCGTATTCGCCGCAGCCTTGTCCGGTAGCGGTGGGCTCGCGCCGACCAGCGATGCCGCTGAAAAACCGTTGCAGCGCATGGTTGACGCCATCAAGGCCGGCACACTGGGAACGTTTATTCCATTTGACCGGCAGGGCCAAGCCGTGCGGCTGAGTTAAAGCTTATGAGAAGCGTTAGCCTGGACTGGGCTTGCCCGGCGTCGAGTGGTGGACATAACTATCGTCAATTTCGTTGAACACAGGGCTGGCAATCGAGTCTTCGACGGCGTGGTAAGGGCCGGTGCCGCTGTGGGAGGCTGTGGAGGCCGGCACAAACTCACCGAGTTTGACATCAAAGACATGTACCTCACCGTCTTCAATGACGTAGTGCCAGCCATGCAACGCAAGCTTGTTCGCCTCGACCTGTTCGCGCACCATCGGGTAGCCCATCAGTCGCTCCAGCTGAAGCACAACGGCACGCTGCTCCGTGCGCCGCAGGGCTTCCGGTGTGACCTGCACCGGCAGGGCCGCTTCGCGTCCCAATTCGAGCCAGGCCGCCAGGTTCCTGGCTCGCGGATCGACCTCTTCATAAAGCGCGCGAATGCCGCCGCAATGGCTGTGGCCGCACACAACAATGCGCGACACCTTTAGGTTCAGAACGGCAAACTCAATGGCGGCAGAAGTGCCGTGGTAACCGGCCGAGCCGTCATACGGCGGCACGAAGGCGCCGACGTTGCGCACAATGAACAGCTCTCCCGGTCCGGTGCCTGTGAGGAGGTAGGGGACCAGGCGCGAGTCCGAGCAGCCAATAAACAGGATGGTCGGATGTTGCCCCTCCTTGACCAGGTTCTGAAACTGTTCTTGAACGCCTGGGAAGGTGTGGTCGTGGAAGCGGCGCAGGCGCTCCAGCAATTCGTCAGGCACGTGCAGACCCTTGGTTGACAGGTCAGTTACTGAACCAGCGGCGTGTCCGCCGCTTCGAGATCTACCCCTTCAACGACGGCGTCACCGGCCAAAAGGCACAAATACTGGCGCAAGGCCGTGACATAGGTTTTCTGCCGCAGCGACATGGCCACGGCGCCACGTACTGATTCAAACGACTGCTCAACGCCAGGCTCACGTTCCAGAACCTCAACCACATGCAAGCCAAAACGGCTATGCACCAGACGCGGCAGCACACCCACTTCGACATGGCCGAACAGTTCTTTGGCGAATTCCGGGGCGCAATCCGAGGTGGTAAGCCAGCCCAAGCTGCCACCTTCAGCCCCGCTGGGGCAGTTCGACAGGGTGCTGGCTGCCTTGGAAAATCTGTCTTCCACGTTGCTGCCGTCATGGCAGCGTACGTCGAGCAGCGTGGTCTCGGCGCGGTTGCGCAGGGCCACCACATCCACGCCTTGCGTTACCGCAAACAGGATATGGCGCACATTCACCCGTTCACCCGTGCTGTAGATTGCTTGATTTGCCGTGTGATGACGCCGACAGGCCTCCTCTGAAGGCTCTGGAATGATCAGCGTCTGTTCCAGCAAGGCTTCAATCGCACTGCTTGCTTGTTCGCTGAGCACGCCGTCTGCAGAGGGTGCATCGTTGTCAGATAGCAAGCCTTGGCTTAGAGCCGCCTGTCGTAGCAATTCAGAGTAGGCACGTTGGCGCAGGTCATCGGCAGACAGGGTCTCTTCCAGCGTAGTCAGTGCCACACCATTGATGTGGGCAATTTCCGGCTTGACGGGGCTATTGATTTGCATGGTCGATTCCTTAAACGCCAGCGCC
>DAITMI010000011.1:6575-47084 GCA_036835225.1 Rhodoferax sp.
GGGATGGTTGCCAGGCCCAGGGCCAGCTGGAGCCATAGCAGCACGAGCAGCACGATGTCGCTGGTCTTTGAGGTTGCGCGAATGCGGGGCTCGGCCAAACGGCGATGCAATAACAAAGTCACGCCGACAAAGGCGAGCAGACCGGCGATGCCGCCGGACACCATGGCCGTCAACTGCTTGGCGCCAGCACCGATGAAAGGCTCGTAGACAAAGTGCGGCGTCAGCATGCCGAAGAAGTGCCCGAAGAACAGGAACAACACGCCCACGTGAAACAGGTTGCTGCCCCAGCGCAACTGACCTCGCTTGAGTAACTGCGAAGAGTCGCTCTTCCAGGTGTATTGGTCCCGGTCAAACCGGATCAGGCTGCCGAGCAAAAAAACGGTGAGACAAATATACGGATACAAACCGAACAAGAAATTGTCGAGTGCGTTCATGGTGATACTCCTTGATGCAGGGCAGCCTTGGCGCCGGCCGCGTCATTCTTGACAAAGTGAATGGGCTGGGCCTGGCCGGGTTTGGCCTGCCCCTTGGAAGAACAGCCATCGAACACCACCGGCTCTTCCCATGCCGTATCGATGGCTTCGTCCGGTGTTACCTTGATGGCGTGCGCCTTCTCGCCGCTTAGCTCCAGCAGGGCACCCAGCACACTGGCATACGGGCTTTTGCGCTGTTGCAAAGCGTTGAAGATGGCATTGAAAATATGCGCCATCTCGCCCAGAAAGGCGCGCGCCTCCTTGGGCGGCTGGGTGGACACAAATTCAAGGACCACGGGCAAATAGTCCGGCATTTCACCCGGTGCCAGGTACAGACCGGCTTTCTCAAAAGTCTGCGCCAGGTCAATCATGGCCGGTCCCCGCTCGCGTGAGTCGCCATGCACATGCTCAAACAGGTGCAATGACGTGGCGCGGCCCCGGTCGAACATGTGAACGTACTCGGCCTCGTTCTCCAGCGCGTCGCCGCTTGCCAAAGTGGCAATCAGTGCGTCGAGCTCGGCCAGGCGACTGGCCGGGACCGTCTGGTCCGCGTGCAGTGCTTCATGCATGTCGGGCAGGTCGTCTCGCAGTGCCGCGTCTGGGTAAGCCAGCAGCCGGGCCAGTACCCGCAAGCTGATGGATGCATTGGGAAGATTGGACAGTAGTGCCATGGTTCAGACCTCCGCCTTGATCGGGATCGTGCGTTTCTTGGTGCCGCCAAACAGACTGGCCTCGCTGGTGCCGTCGGAGCAGCCATTGCCAAACGAGAAGCCGCAGCCACCACGCATGTCAAAGGTGTTTTCGGCGTATTCGCGGTGCGTGCTGGGGATGACAAAACGGTCTTCGTAGTTGGCGATGGCCATCACGTGGTACATCTCTTCCACATCCGCCTGGGTCATTTGGACTTGGTCCAATGCAGCCGTGTTGATGCGCCCGTCCACATGCTTCTCGCGTTGGTAGGCGCGCATGGCCAGCATGCGTTCCAGTGCCCGTTCGACCGGCATCGTGTCGCCGGCTGTCAGCAGGTTGGCCAGGTACTTGACCGGAATGCGCAGCTGCTTGACGTCCGGAATCTCGCCATTGGTGCCGATGTGGCCGGCATTGGCCGCCGCACTGATGGGCGACAGCGGTGGCACATACCAGACCATTGGCAGGGTGCGGTATTCGGGGTGCAGGGGCAGAGCGACTTTCCAGTCGACCGCCATCTTGTACACCGGGCTCTTGCGTGCCGCCTCCATCCACTTGTCCGGAATGCCGTCGATGCGCGCCTGTTCGATGACTTTCGGGTCGTGCGGGTTGAGAAAAATATCGAGCTGGGCCTGGTACAGGTCACGATCATGCTCGACGCTGGCGGCTTCCTGAATGCGGTCCGCATCGTAGAGCAGCACGCCGAGGTAGCGAATGCGCCCGACGCAGGTTTCCGAGCACACCGTGGGCTGACCGGCCTCAATGCGCGGGTAGCAGAAAATGCATTTCTCGGCCTTGCCGGATTTCCAGTTGTAGTAAATCTTTTTGTAGGGGCAACCGCTCACGCACATGCGCCAGCCACGGCACTTGTCCTGGTCGATCAGCACAATGCCATCTTCCTCGCGCTTGTAGATCGAGCCGGACGGGCAGCTGGCCACGCAGGCCGGGTTCAGGCAGTGCTCGCACAGCCTGGGCAGGTACATCATGAAGGTGTTTTCAAACTGGCCGTAAATATCCTTCTGGATGTCGTCGAAGTTTTTGTCCTTGCTGCGTTTGGAGAATTCGCCGCCGAGAATTTCTTCCCAGTTGGGTCCCCATTCGATTTTTTCCATGCGCTTGCCGGTGATCAGGCTGCGTGGGCGTGCCGTCGGTGTCGCTCTCGACTCAGGTGCCGACTGCAAGTGATCGTAATCGAAGGTGAAGGGCTCGTAATAGTCGTCAATCTCCGGCATGTTGGGGTTGGCGAAGATGCGCATGAGCAGCTTCCACTTGGCCCCTTGGCGCGGTTCGATCTTGCCGTTGGCTTTGCGAACCCAGCCGCCGTTCCATTTGTCCTGGTTCTCCCATTCCTTGGGGTAGCCGATGCCAGGTTTAGTCTCGACGTTGTTGAACCAGGCGTACTCCATGCCGGGGCGGCTGGTCCAGACGTTTTTGCAGGTGACGGAACAGGTGTGGCAACCGATGCACTTGTCCAGGTTCAACACCATGCCGATTTGGGCGCGAATTTTCATCAGTGTTCTCCTTAGGCGTGGGCAGTTGTTGAGTCGGTAGTCGAACCGGGCTCGTCGTCCAGCCAATCCACCTTGTTCATCTTGCGCACCACCACAAACTCGTCGCGGTTGGTGCCGATGGTGCCGTAGTAGTTGAAACCGTAGCTGAACTGGGCGTAGCCGCCAATCATGTGGGTCGGTTTGAGCACAATCCGCGTGACCGAGTTGTGAATGCCGCCCCGGATGCCGGTGATCTCCGAGCCGGGGGTGTTGATGATTTTTTCCTGTGCGTGGTACATCATCACCATGCCGGGGTTGACCCGCTGGCTGACCACGGCGCGCGCGGCAATGGCGCCATTGATGTTGAACAGCTCGATCCAGTCGTTGTCCACGATGCCGGCGCGTTTGGCATCGTCTTCGCTGAGCCAGACCACCGGGCCACCGCGGCTGAGCGTGAGCATCATCAGGTTGTCGGTGTAGGTGGAGTGGATGCCCCACTTCTGGTGCGGCGTGATGAAGTTCAGGGCAATTTCCTTGTTGCCATTGGGTTTGATACCCTGAATACCGGCCGTGGTTTTCAGGTCCACCGGTGGACGGTAGCTGGTGAAGCCTTCGCCAAAGGCGGTCATCCAGGGGTGGTCCATGTAGAACTGCTGGCGCCCGGTCAGGGTGCGCCATGGAATCATCTCGTGCACATTGGTGTAGCCGGCGTTGTAAGACACGGTCTCCGACTCGATGCCGCTCCAGGTCGGTGAGCTGATGATTTTGCGTGGTTGCGCCTGGATGTCGCGGAAGCGGATTTTTTCGTCTTCGCGGTGGATTGCCAGATGGGTGTGGTCCAAGCCAGTCTGTTTGCCCAGCGCTTCCCACGCCTTGACGGCGACGTGGCCATTGGTTTCGGGCGCGAGTTGCAGCACGACCTCGCACGCGTCGATGTCCGTGTCAATCTTCGGCATGCCGCAGGTCACGCCGGCGTCGGTCACCAGACCATTGAGTTCGCCCAGTTGCTTGACTTCGATCTGGGTATTCCAGCTGATGCCCTTGCCACCGTTACCGACCTTGTTCATCAAGGGGCCCAGCGCTGTGAAACGCTTGTACACATTGGGGTAGTCGCGCTCCACCACCGCCATATTGGGTGCGGTCTTGCCGGGGATGAGCTCGATCTCGCCGCGCTTCCAGTCCTGCACGCCAAACGGCTGTGCCAGCTCGGCAGGCGAGTCGTGCATCAATGGCGTCAGCACCATTTCGCGCTCGACGCCCAAATGGCCGACACAGACTTCGCTGAACTTCTTGGCGAAGCCTTTGTAGATCTCCCAGTCGCTGCGTGACTGCCAGGCTGGATCGACTGCCGTGGACAGGGGATGGATGAAAGGGTGCATGTCGCTGGTGTTGAGATCGTTCTTCTCGTACCAGGTGGCGGTAGGCAGCACAATGTCGGAGTACAGGCAGGTGGTGCTCATGCGGAAGTCCAGCGTCACCAGCAAGTCGAGCTTGCCTTCGGGCGCCTTGTCGTGCCACACCACCTCGGTCGGTTTGGCCTCGTCCTTGCCCAGGTCTTTGCCCTGGACGCCGTGGCTGGTGCCCAGCAGATGTTTGAGGAAGTACTCGTGGCCCTTGCCGCTGGAGCCCAGGATATTGGAGCGCCAGACGAACATGTTGCGTGGCCAGTTGTCGGGGTGGTCCGGGTCTTCGCAGCTCATCTTGAGTGAGCCGTCTTTGAGACCTTTGACGGTGTAGTCCTTCGGGTCCAGGCCAGCGGCGTTGGCATCGCGCACCACTTGCAGCGGATTGGTCTTCAACTGCGGCGCGGATGGCAACCAGCCCATGCGCTCGGCGCGCACGTTGTAGTCAATCATGCTACCGCCGTAGAGTTTCTTGTCGGCCAGCGGTGACAGCACCTCTTCCATGCCGAGTTTTTCGTAGCGCCACTGGTCGGTGTGGGCGTAGAAAAAGCTGGTGGAGTTCATCTGCCGCGGTGGACGAATCCAGTCCAGCGCAAAGGCGAGCGCCGTCCAGCCGGTTTGGGGCCGCAGCTTTTCCTGACCGACATAGTGAGCCCAGCCGCCGCCACTTTGCCCGATGCAGCCGCACATCATCAGCATGTTGATGACGCCCCGGTAGTTCATGTCTGCGTGGTACCAGTGGTTCATGGCCGCGCCAATGATGACCATCGATTTACCGTGAGTCTTGTCGGCGTTGTCGGCAAACTGGCGGGCCACGGTAATCAGTTGTTCGCGTGGCGTACCGGTGATGCGCTCCTGCCATGCGGGCGTGTACGGCGTGTCGTCGTTGAAGTCTTTGGCCGCCAATTCACCTGGCAGACCGCGGGCCACGCCGTAGTTGGCCACCTGCAGGTCGAATACGGTGGCGACCAGTGCCTCGCGCT
Source organism: Rhodoferax sp. (assembly GCA_036835225.1). Taxonomy (GTDB): domain Bacteria; phylum Pseudomonadota; class Gammaproteobacteria; order Burkholderiales; family Burkholderiaceae_C; genus Rhodoferax. The sequence continues at coordinate 11,612 of DAITMI010000011.1, forward strand.
TGTCGCCATCCTTGCCGAGTGAAATGCGCTGCACGGGCACGGTGCGCACCAGCACATTGTTGGCGCCCGCGCCGCTGGCATTGTTCGGGAAATGCTCGCTCTCGATGCCGCCGAAGTAGGGGAAGCCGACCTTGGCGGTCTCCGTGCTGGGGTTTTCACCTTCCATCACCGAGAGTTTGAGTTTCACCTCATTGCCGTGGCGGGCTTCCTTGGCTTCAAGGTTCCACTGCCCCTGGTCGGCGCGGCCGTCCGGGCCCCAGCGGAATCCGATGGCGCCGTTGGGCAGAACCACTTTGCCATTGTCATCCAAGGCAACCGTTTTCCATTCGGGGTTGTTGGCGGCGCCGAGCTTGCCATTGAAGTCGGAAGCACGCACGTAACGGTCCGGCACCATCACGGTTTCGCCGCTGGGCAACTGATGCTCCTTGAGCATCACCAGCATCGGCATGTCGGTGTAGCGGCGCACGTAGTTGTCAAAGTACGCGCTGCGTGGCTTGCCGCCATCAGGGAAGTAGAACTCCTTGAGGATGACATGGCCCATGGCCATGGCCACGGCAGCGTCAGTGCCCTGTTTGGGTTTCATCCAGATGTCGGACAGTTTGGCGACTTCTGAGTAGTCGGGCGTCACGGCCACCGTCTTCGCACCTTTGTAGCGAACCTCGGTAAAAAAGTGTGCGTCGGGCGTGCGGGTTTGGGGCACATTGGAGCCCCAGGCAATGATGTAGGTGGAGTTGTACCAGTCGGCCGATTCGGGCACGTCGGTTTGCTCGCCCCAGACTTGCGGGCTGGCAGGTGGCAAATCACAGTACCAGTCGTAAAAGCTCATGCACACGCCACCGATCAGACTCAAATAGCGGCTGCCAGCGGCATAAGAGACCATGGACATGGCGGGAATGGGGGAGAAGCCGATGATGCGGTCCGGGCCGTGCTTCTTGATGGTGTACACATTGGCGGCTGCCACCATTTCATTGACCTCATCCCAGCCGGCGCGCACAAAACCGCCCAAGCCGCGCACGCTCTGATAGTCCTTGCGCTTGGCATCGGACTGGGCGATAGAAGCCCAGGCATCCACCGGGTCATTGGAGAGGCGGGCTTCGCGCCATAGCTTGAGCAGGCGGCCACGCACCATGGGGTATTTGACCCGGTTGGCGCTGTACAGATACCAGCTGTAGCTGGCGCCACGGGAGCAGCCGCGTGGCTCGTGGTTGGGCATGTCCCAACGCGTGCGCGGGTAGTCGGTCTGTTGGGTTTCCCAGGTGACGATGCCACCTTTGACATAGATTTTCCACGAGCAGGAGCCGGTGCAATTGACGCCGTGGGTGGAACGGACGATTTTGTCGTGCGCCCAGCGGTCGCGGTAGGCGTCCTCCCAGGTGCGATCTTCACCGGTGGCAACGCCGTGGTCGCCGGAAAATGGCTCCCTGGGTTGAGAAAAGTAACTAAGTCGATCCAGAAAATGGCTCATGGGATACCTCGTTGGAAAGCGTAAATTTATATAAAAACGGCCTCTAGCCCTTGTATATAAAGCGTAGGTAGCTATAAAAACAATAGCATGCTGAATTTATGAGGGTGATCGTGGCGCGCTCAGGGGTTTTTGATTTCTGAGCCAGCGCGCAGGTAGAACCACCAATTGAGAACCAGGCACAGGGCGTAGAACACCGCGAAGCCATACATGGCCATCTGTGGCGTGCCGGCCTTGATTTGGGCACCAATTACCACCGGGGCGATGAAGGCGCCGTAAGCGGCTACCGCTGAGGTCCAGCCCAGCACCGGGCCGGCCTGTTGCCGGTCAAAGATGACGCCGATGGTGCGGAACGTGGAGCCGTTGCCGATACCGCTGGCTGCAAACAGCAGTACAAAGAGCCACATGAAGGTGGAGAAGTACTGTTCGGGCGTGGCCGAACCATAGGCCTGCATCATCACGTAGCCCACGGCGCCCGAGGCCACCACCATCACCGCCGAGATCACCTGCGTCACGATCGAGCCACCCACCTTGTCGGAGATCCAGCCACCGATCGGCCGCACGAGCGCGCCGACGAAGGGTCCAATCCAGGCATACGTCAGCGCCGACGGCGCGTTGGGATTCTTCAGCGTGTGCTGCATGACACCGGCCGCATCGGGGATGTGGCTGATGCCGAAGATCACCGTGATCGCCAGCGGCAGCGCCATGGAGAAGCCGATGAACGAGCCGAACGTCACAATGTAAAGCGCCGTCATCGACCATGTGTGCTTGTTGTTGAAGATGGCGAACTGCTTGGTGATGTTTTCTTTCATCGCTCCAAACGCAGTGAGCTTCATGACCAGCAGTGTGCTGACGATGATCAAGGGCATCGCGATCCACATGTTCAGCAGGCCAAGACCGGTGGGCTTAGGCAGGTAAAGGTACAAGCCGACGCCGGCAGGTACGAAAGACAGGGTGTAGAGCCAGATGATTTTGAAGAACGCGCCGATCGTGCTGCCGATGTTGGGCGACACTGTCGTCAGGTTATTCATCCCAAAAAAGCACAGAATGGACAGGGGTATCAGCGACAACAGCCATGCAAAGCCGGCGTTCTGGATCCAGGTTGGCGTGCCGGCCGTGATCTTGCCGAAAATCCAGCCGCTGTCTTTGACCAAGGTCATGGACTCACCGCCGAAACTGCCGAAGATGCTCATCGTCATGACCAGCGGGATCACGATCTGCATCGTCGTGACGCCGAAGTTGCCCAAACCCGCATTCAGACCCAGTGCCGTGCCCTGCAGCCGCTTCGGGAAGAAGGTGCTGATGTTGGACATCGAACTGGCGAAATTGCCACCGCCCACGCCCGACCACAAGGCCATCAACTGGAACACCCACAGCGGCCACTCTTTGTGCTGCAGCGCGATGCCGGTGCCAATGGCCGGCGCCAACAGCATGGCAGTGGTCAGGAAAATGGTGTTGCGCCCCCCTGCAAGTCGGATCAGGAACGACGCCGGGATGCGCATTGTCGCCCCTGCCAGACCAGAGATGGCCGTCAGCGTGAACAACTCAGCCTGGGTGAAGGGGAAACCCAGGTTTAGCATCTGCACGGTGATGATGCCCCACATGCCCCAGATGGCGAAGCCGCACAGCAGGCTGGGGACGGAGATCCACAGATTGCGATAAGCAATTTTTTTACCCGTACTTTCCCAAAACTGCTCGTCTTCCGGACGCCAGTCTGCAATATCCACGCCAGATTGTTTTTTTGTATTCATAGGGTTCTTTCTGTCAATGAAAATCAGTTCTTCAGGCTGAAGGGCGTGGCGTTCTTGCCCATGAGTTCGCTGCGGCGCACCTCGGTCCAGTACATCCAGATCAGGGACACCCAGACCACGCCATACATCAGCATGAAGGCGCTGGAGCGAATACCGGTCAGGTCCATCAAGACGCCGAACATGATGGGCAGCACAAAACCGCCCAGGCCGCCGGCCAGGCCGACGATGCCGCTGATGGTGCCGATGTTGTCGGTGTAGTCGTCGCTGATGTATTTGAAGACGCTGGCCTTGCCGAAGGCAAATGCGATGCCCAGGATGAACATCAAGGCCGTGAAAACGTAAACGTTCAGACCAATGTGAAAGGTCTGGGGACCGGTGGTTGTGGCGATGGTGAAATCGGTCTGCGGATAACTCAACAGGAAGAGGCAAATCCAGCTGACCCACAGCACCCACCAGGTCACACTGTGCGCGCCCCATTTATCCGACATCCAGCCACCAGCCGCACGCAGCACACCGCCGGGCAGCGAGAAGACGGCGGCCAGCAGGGCGGCGGTACGAATATCAAGCCCGAACTCGCCTACATAATATTGAACCATCCACAAGGACAAGGCCACATAGCCACCGAACACGATGCTGTAGTACTGGCAGTATTTCAATACTTTCGGGTCTTTCAGCGATTTGAGTTGATCGCTGAACTTGGTGTGGCTCGGCACCAGGTGGGTTGGGTCGCTGTAGCTGAAAAACCAGAACAGAATGACCGTTCCCAACATGATGGCGGCGTACACCTGCGGTACCACGGCCCAGCCAAACGCCACCACCAGCGCTGGCGCGACGAACTTGTTGACCGCCGCCCCTGAGTTGCCCGCGCCGTAGATACCCATCGCAAAGCCCTGCTGGTTCTTGGGAAACCAGCGTGCCACGTAAGGGGTGCCAACTGAAAACGAGCCACCGGCCAGACCGACAAACAAGCCGATGGCCAGGAAATGCCAGTAGGCGGTGGCATAGCTCATCAGCCAGATGCCTGGCACTGTCAGGGCCATCAGCAGGGTCATGACGATGCGACCACCGTATTTGTCGGTCCAGATGCCGAGCGGCACGCGAATCAGCGAACCGGTCAATACCGGTGTTGCCGTCAGCAGTCCGAATTCGGTGGCGTTGAGGCCCAATGCCTTCTTGATCGGGATGCCGATCACCCCGAACATCATCCAGACCATAAAGCACACGGTAAAAGCGAGTGTGCTGACAATAAGCACCGACAGTGCCTGCCCTTTTTTCGTCATGTCAAAGACCCCTTTTTTGCATGGAGTAACTTTAGGCTGGACAGACCTTGAGGGGCATCCCTCTGAAGGAGCAGCGGCCAGGGTAAATGGAACTACCCGGCACCCCGACGGCATAGTTCTGACGAACTATGGGCGAGTTTTTATTGCGATGTTTTGCGCGAGATCAAAGCAGACCGCACTCGCTTGCCATGACAGCGGCAAGCACGCGGGAGCTGACGTCGAGTTTGCGCAAGACGTGCTGCACGTGGATTTTGACGGTGGTTTCGGCAATGCCATGTTCGCGGGCAATGTCCTTGTTGCTGGCGCCGCGTACGATGCCACGCAAAATATCGAGCTCGCGTGGTGACAGGCTGGCAATGGACGTTTCGGCTGCTGTCGCAGGGGTTGCAGACGTTGCCGTCGCCGCAACGGGACTTGTACTCCCGCTTGCCGGTGCTGCCATCGTCGCCCCCCGGTAGGCGGCCACCAGTTTGCTCGTCATCTCAGGTGCCACGACACTGTCGCCTTGCATGGCACGCTGAATGGCTGCGGTCAACGCATCACCTTCTATGGTTTTCAGAAGGTAGCCAGCCGCGCCGCCACGCAGCGCTGCGGCGAGGTCATTTTCGTCTTCGCTGACGGTCAGCATCAGGATGCGGGCGCCAGGTGCCGCCTCAATCAGGGCGGGCAGGGCGTCCACGCCGTTGACGCCAGGCAAATGGTTGTCCAGCAGGATGATGTCGGGCTGAAGCTCCTGCGCCTTGCGTTGCGCCTGACCGGCGTCTGCCGCATCACCGATGACCACCAAGTGAGGGTCGCGCGCCAAAAGCGCTGTCAAACCGCGCCGGAACAGGGTGTGATCGTCCACCACCAGAATGCGAATGGGAGACAGAACGGATGGCTGCATGACAGGGCTCATGTCACTACGGTGTTGGCTTCAGCTGCGACCATCGAGGGCATGGGCATGGGCATGGGCATGGGGTGGGCGGGCGGCGGCAAAGTGAGAATGATGGAGCTGCCATGACCTGGGGTCGAGATCACGTCCAGATCAGCGCCAATGCGCTGGGCTCGCTCCGTCATGATACGAAGACCGACGTGGGTTTCGTTGAGTTGGTCGTTGTCGGGACTGAAACCGACGCCGTCGTCACGCACCTCAAAGCGCCATGCGGGTTGCTGCTGCACATCGAGCCAGACTTGCGAGGCGCGGGCGTGCTTTCGGACATTGGACAAGGCTTCCTGAATAATATGCAGTACCTGTATTTGCAGGTCGGGTGACAGCGGCATGCCGTGCCCCTGCATGCTCAAGGACGCTTTCATGCCGCTTTGGTGTTCAAATTTTCGCAGCGTGGTGGCCAGCGCGGGTTCAATGTCTTCGGTGTTGGTGCGGGTACGGAAGTGCATCAACAACTCGCGCACATCGCCGTAGCTCTCGCGCACGCCGGTGTCAATTTCTTCCAGTACCTGCTTGATTTCGACGGTGTTGCCGGTCTGCACTGCATCGCGCATCAGTTGGACTTGAATTTTGAGAAACACCAGCGATTGAGCGATGGAGTCGTGCAGCTCCCGTGCCAGCAAGTGCCGCTCTTGCGACACGGCGGCTTCTTTTTCGAGTGCGTTAAGGCGCAGGTTCTCCATGGCGCTGGCCAGGTGACTGCTGAGCGCTTCCAGCAAAGAACGTTCCGCCGGTGACGGGCTGACCCTGGCATGAAAAAACAGATCGACCTCGCCCATCAGCCGCTCATGCAGGCGCACCGGGATGTTGACCACGGTTTCAAAGCCGGCCTTGACACAATGCTGCATGGACGCATTTGTCACCGCCTGAATGGGAATGACGCGCAAACCCGCCTCAGCCGAGGCTGCGCCGCAGTGACAGTCGCCTTTGTCAATGCACAACTCTGCATCGACCATGGCGTTTGGCAGACCATGGGCGGCCAGCATCAGGTAGCGCTGGTTGGCCTGGTCCGACCAGCGCACCGCGACACCGTCGGCGCGGGCAATTCGGGTCACGCTTTTGGCAAAACCCTGGGCCAATTCATCCAGTGAGGTGGCTTTTGCGACCAGAGCGGTGACCTCGTACAAGCTTTCCAGGCGTTCATGTTTTTCCTGGAGCTGGGCGGTTTTTTCCGCCACTTTGCGCTCCAGATGCCTATACATGGACTGCAAGTGTTCCGCCATGCCGTTGAACCCGTCAGCCAGCGTGCCGAACTCGTCACTGGTCACGCGCTCCACTCGGGCGTCAAAATCACCCAGCTGGATTTTCTCAATCGCCTGTTTGAGCTGGCCAACCGGCTCCAGAACGAAAAGATAGCCGGTGTAAAGCAAAACCGCCGCGCCCAATACAGCCATGGCCAACATGGTCATCTGCAGCAAGTGAAGCATGGCCGTCCAGTGGGCTATGTGGGACTCAACGCCAGAAACCAGGGCGTCGATGTGCGAGGCGAATGTGACAGTGTCAGCCCTCAAGTCACGCAGGGTGCTGGGCCTGGCATCAATCCAGCGGGACCGGAAGTTCGTCCAGTCGTGCTCGACCGCCTTGAACCGTGCACGAACGGTGTCATCCCACGGCATGAAGAGGGGACGTTCGGGGTCACCGCTGCGCAGTACGGTCATGCTCTGGTCAAATTCCTTGACCTGTTCGGCTAATGCACTGGTCTCCCCGGTGCCAATGGACAGGGCCATCCGGTAGGACTGCATGCGCATCCGGCCGGCTTCATTGACGGCGGCAGCGCCACCATCGAGTTGCCACGACACCCACAGCGTGGCAGCCGTTGACAGCAAGGCAAGCAGCAGGAAGGGCGCGCCCACCAGCGCCAGTTTGGCACCCAGACTCCAGTGCTTTTGAAACGTCATAACCCGGCTCCGGCTGCCCTTATCGAGATCAGGACACGCGTTCGAAAATGGCGGCAATACCCTGGCCGCCACCAATGCACATGGTGACCAGCGCGTATCGGCCGCCGATGCGTTGCAATTCGTACAAGGCCTTGACGGTGATCAGGGCACCGGTGGCGCCAATGGGGTGACCCAGCGAGATCCCGGAGCCGTTGGGGTTGACCTTGGCCGGGTCCAGGCCCAGATCACGCGTGACGGCACAGGCCTGCGCGGCAAAGGCTTCGTTGGCCTCAATCACGTCGAGGTCGTTCACCGTGAGCCCCGCTTTCTGCAATGCCTTTTGTGTGGCCGGCACCGGGCCAATGCCCATGTACTTGGGATCGACGCCGGCGTGGGCGTAGGCCACCAGGCGCGCCAGCGGCTTCAAACCACGCGCCTTGGCGGTGCCGGCTTCCATCAGTACCACAGCCGCCGCGGCATCGTTGATGCCCGAGGCGTTGCCGGCCGTGACGGTGCCGTTTTCCTTGAGAAACGCAGGCTTGAGCTTGACCATATCGGCCATTGAACAGTTCGGGCGGAAATGCTCGTCTGTCGCGTAGGTCGCGTCGCCCTTTTTGCTCTTGAGCATGATAGGCATGATCTGGTCTTTGAAGTAGCCGGCTTCGGTCGCGCGCTGGGCCCGGTTGTGACTTTCGACGGCAATCGCATCCTGTTCTTCGCGGGAAATGCCCCACTTGGCCGCGATGTTTTCCGCAGTCACGCCCATGTGAATCGCGTGAAATGGGTCGTGCAGCGCGCCCACCACCATATCGACCATTTTGGTGTCGCCCATGCGGGCGCCCCAGCGGGCCGTGAGGCTGGCATAGGGACCGCGGCTCATGTTTTCGGCACCGCCGCCAATGGCGATATCGGTGTCGCCCAGCAGAATACTCTGACTGGCCGAGATGATGGCCTGCAGGCCCGAGCCGCACAGCCGGTTCACATTGAACGCGGGCGTGCCTTCGGCGCAGCCGCCATTGATGGCCGCCACGCGCGAGAGGTACATGTCCTTCGGCTCGGTGTTGACGACGTGGCCAAACACGACGTGGCCGACGTCGGCGCCGGCCACGTTGGCCCGTGCCAGCGACTCGCGCACGACTTGCGCGGCCAGTTCAGTGGGGGGAATGTCTTTGAGGCTGCCACCATAGGTGCCAATGGCAGTACGCACTCCGCTGACAACAACAACTTCGCGGCTCATGAGCATCTCCAAAATTAAAAGCATTACGGGACAGACTGCAGCTACGCGTAGCGAGCCCGTTCTGTCCTCAACTAATCAAAAAAGTCGAAAAATCGATCCAGTGTGCGACCAAACGCTTATCGGTATCTTACTGATCTGTTGACGACCTGCCCGGGTGTCAGTCACGGACATCGCCAATCGGGTTAACGCCAAAGTCAGGTCGCGCCAGGTAGGCCAGTACGCGGTGTGCTGCGTCAGCCGGTGACGTGAGCTGGCCCTTGAGCTTGAGGTTGAGAAAATTATGCTGATCCGGAAATTCCGACGCGTCAGCACTGCGCAACTGCAGCTGCATGTCGGTATCGATCACGCCCGGTGCCAGCGAGCAGACTTTTGCGCCCTGGGGCTTGGACGCTTCCTCCAGCGCGAGGCACCGTGTGAAGTGGTCCATGCCGGCTTTGGCGGCGCAATAGCCTGCTTGGGACGCCAGTGCGCGGCGGCCCAGTCCGGACGAAATGTTGAGTACTTTGCGCGGTATGGCCCACGGTTCTGTCGCACGCAAAAACGCGGCAGTGAGCAGCAGGGGCGCTTCCAGGCCGACCCGTAGCGCCCGGCTCAAGTCAATCGGATCGGACGCACTCAAGGGACCAATGCGCGGGATGACACCCGCGTTATTGATCAGCGTCGCGCTGGTAAAGGACCCGGTGTTGCGATGGCCCAGCCATTGCGCCAACATGGCCGCAGCGTCAGCGCCGTGTTCCAGATCCAGCGGCCATTGCTCAAGGTGGCAGCCCAATTGGGCCGCACGGGATGCCAGTGCCTCATTGGTATGGCGGGAAATGCACAGTACAAAGTGATGGGCTGACAAAAGCTGTTCTGCCATGGCCAGTCCCATGCCACGCGATGCGCCGGTAAGTATGTAGAGATGTTGAGTCATGATGAATGGTAACGGAGCCCTTGCGATGGCCGCGCCCACTTGTCCGGGAACCCAAGACCATCCTCGGCGGGACGTGGCCAGCAAAGTCATCACGCTCGAAGTTGCCAATCTGTCTCTGTCAAGGGCAGGCTGTGTAGGAATTGTCTGACAAGCAGGCGGGCTCGCGACCAATGGCGTTGTTCGAATTCAAAAGGCATACTCATGCAAAGTTTTTATGCCTTACCTCTGTCTTGTATTTCAGCCGCAACCAATTGTCTTGGTAACGAGCATCATGGCAACCCAAGGAAGTAGCGTCACAGTTCATGCACCAGCTTAAGACCTACATCGTCGAAGACAGTCCGCTCATTCGTGAAAGCCTCATCGCTACGCTGGAGGAGCTCGTACCGATCGAGGTGGTTGGCACGGCGGAGGACGAGTTGACAGCAGTGCAGTGGCTCACGCAACCGGGCAACCAGTTCGACTTGGTAATCGTTGATGTTTTCCTGAAAAGTGGCTCCGGCCTGGGCGTGCTCCGGGCCGCGACCGGGCTGGCGCAACGCCATAATCTGGTGGTACTAAGCAATTACGCCACCAAGGACATACGGCGCAAATGCCTGGAGTTGGGTGCGGATAGGGTGTTCGACAAGTCCAACGAAATCGATGCGCTGATCCTGTACTGCGGCCAGCTCGCGGCCGACCGAAACAGCGACAGCGGTGGCAGCAGTGATGGCACGCAGGCCTGAGTGTGCTGCCTACTGGATTAAACCGTTTTTCAGCGCGTAATAGGTCAGGTCGCTATTGGATTCGAGCTTCATTTTTTCCATCACGCGGGTACGGTAGGTGCTGACCGTCTTGACGCTGAGCGACATGCTGGTGGCCATGTGGCCGACGCTCTCGCCCTTGGCCAGTCGCAGGAATACCTGCAACTCACGATCCGACAGTTGCTCATGAAGCGGCGTGTCGCCACCACCGCTCAAACCCTCGGCGAGGCGTTCGGCCACGCCTGCGGTGATGTATTTGCGGCCGCGGCACACCGTGCGGACCGCCTTGACGATTTCTTCCGGGTCGCAGTCCTTGTTCAAATAGCCGCTGGCGCCTTGGCGCAGCAGGGTGGTCGCGTAATGTTCCTCCGGAAAGCCACTCAGGATCAGTACCGGCAGGTCGGGTGCGCGTGCCTTGATGGCGACCAGTGCATCCACGCCGCTGTGTTCCGGCATGGAGATGTCCATCACGATCACATCAACCTCGCCTTTGCGCACGATGTCGAGCGCCTCACGGCCGTTGGCCGCTTCGGCGACAACGGTGAAGTCTAATTGGTCAGAAAAAAACTGGCGCAATCCGGCGCGCACCATGGCATGGTCGTCAACGATGGCAATTCGAATCATGGTATGTGGCTGTGTTCTATGCTGCATGATCCCACATTTTGGGGAGAGGGTTGAAGATGGGTGGTCTTAAAGTCGTCAAACGCAGCCGGGTTGCCTTCCCGCTGGCTTTTGTTTCGGTATTGGCGATGGTTTTCATCAGCGAAGGCGCTTATTGGCATTCGGTCGAGACACTGCAAAAAATCGGGGCGACCGAGACGGCGCGCACGCGCATCCAGGAGTTGCAGCGCAGTCTCGTGCAAGCCGAGGCCGGGCAACTTGGCTATTTGCTGACGGGCCGCAAGGAGGCGTTGCAGCCTTATGACAAGGCCCTCCATGAGATCGACCAGACGTTCCAGTTTCTGAACCGGTACTATGACATGCAAGCAAGGCCGACCAATGTACTCGCGGATTTTCACGCCTTGACCAATGCCAAGCTGTCGGAATTTGCCATGACAATCCGCCTGCACGACGAGGGGAAGGGAACAGCGGCGACGGCGCTCGTGCTTGGCGCCATCAGCAAGGCGAAGATGGACGCCATCTGGACACGCAGCGCCGAACTGCTGGAACATGAGACCTTGAATGTGGCAGAAAGTCGAGCCGACATCTACTACACGCTGATGTTGCGCCGCCTCGGCATGGCGGTGTTCAGTGCCTTCAGCCTGCTGGCCTTGTTCATGTACTTGCGGCAGACCTTCGCGCTCAATACGCAGCGGCAGGAGCTGCAACGCGTCGTGCAGGTCGAACGCGACCGGCTGGAAATCGAGGTCAGCCAGCGCACGGCGCAGCTGACCGAACTGACCCACCACCTGCAAACTGCGCGGGAAGACGAGCGCCACCGCCTGGCGCGCAATTTACACGACGACCTGGGTTCACTGCTCACCTCGGCCAAGCTGGACGCGGCCCGCATCAAGTCACGGCTGGGCGGCACGGCGCCTGCGGCGCTGGAGCTTCTCACCCATCTGGTTGGCACGCTCAACAGCAGCATTGCATTGGGGCGTCGCATCATTGAAGACCTGCGCCCATCGGCACTGAGCAACTTGGGACTGGTGGCGACACTTGAGATTTTGACGCGCGAGTTCGCCGAGCAGTCCGGTGTCGAGGTTCATTGCGCGCTGGAACCCGTCAGGTTGGAAGCGACCGCCGAGCTGATGGTCTATCGTCTGGTACAGGAAGCCATTACCAATATCACCAAGTACGCCAAGGCGAACCATGTTTGGGTGAGCTTGGGCACACGCGCCGGACAGGTGGAAGTCGCGGTCCGGGACGATGGCGTCGGCTTCGACACCATCGCCAAGCCAAATTCCGCGTACGGCCTGGTGGGCATGCGCTTTCGTGTCGAGGCCGAAGGTGGGAGCCTGGCCTTGGTGTCTGCACCCGGGCGCGGCACGCTGATTCGCGCCAACCTGCCGGAATCGACGCGCGGCACCGCCGCAGAGCTTGGGCCTCGATAGGGCGAGGCCGAGCCTCCTTGCAGGCGTCTGTCAGCGCCGTCCTACGCGAGTTCACTCAGTTCCCTGACATGGGCACGACCGGCTTGCCTATCGCCTTTCTCTGCGTTCGAGGTCAAACTTGGTCTATCGCCTCGACGCAAGTTGTGCACCCTTTTTAAACCCGAGCGTTGCGTCGCTCGTCAAGTCAGGAGTCTCGCCATGCTGCACTATGCCGTTGTATTTTTCGTTATCGCATTGATCGCCGCCTTGTTCGGTTTCGGCGGCATTGCCGCCAGCGCCGTTGAAATCGGCAAGATTCTGTTCCTTGTGTTCGCGATCCTGGCTGTGGTCAGCTTTCTTTTTGGGCTCATCAAAAGGCGCTGAGGCCAGGGCGTAAAAGCCGGTCACGCGCTTTGCCCGGTACTTGCGCGCCAGTGTCCACCAGTCACCCTTCATTTCATTTCACTTCAAAGGAACTCTCATGTTTGTCAAAAAACCCCTAGAACATTCCAGCAGCCTTGCCGATCAGGCCGCGCAGTCGGCCGAGCAGGCCATCAAGTCAACCCAGCGTGTGGCCAATGATGCACTCGACAGCCTAGCGGGTACGGTAGATGACATTCGTCATCAAGCCAGCACGCTGGCCAGGCGTGGCGTAGAGAGCGTCCGCGACACATCGCAACAGCTACGGGTCAATGCATTGCGCGCCTCTGACAATACGGTGAACTACGTCAAGCACGAGCCGGTCAAGTCGATGTTGATCGCCGCCGCCGCCGGCGCTGCGGTGATGGCGCTGGTGAGTCTGATGAGCCGATCGCGCGACCGCCGTTAAGCACTTTTCCCGCAGTTGAGCGCAGCTGCCGCTGCAATGTGGCGGATGTGCTCCGCCGCGCTGTGGAGGCAGGCGCCGGCAACGAATTGAATTCCTGATTCCAGAGATTGACCTCCATGATTCATCCCCTGCTTCTTTTGATCGCGACCAAGCCGCAATTGCTGGCCGAGCACGCTGAGGCCTATGCCGAATTAATGGCTGCGGAAATCGGTAATGTGTCGGCAGCCTGGAAGCGACGCGCGCTGCTGAACGCGGTGGCCTTGGGTGGCCTCGGGGCCGGTACGGTCCTTGCGGGCGTCGCGCTGATGCTATGGGTCGTCACCCCCACGGTCGACGTTCAAGCGCGATGGGCTTTGATGGCAGCGCCGTTGTTCCCCATCGTCATCGCCTTGTGCTGCCTGCTGGCGGCGCGGGTGCGGGGCCACGGAAGGGCTTTCGACAACATACGGCAGCAGGTGAAGGCTGATCTGGCGATGCTGCGCGAGGCGAGCGTTTCATGAGCGCGCTGCTGCCCTGCGCAACCGACCGACTGGCGCGGTCGCGTCAGTGTTTACGCCAAGCCATGCACGACATCGCGGCGCCTCATGGCAAAACCGCGAACGAGGGAATGGGTGGCTTGAGCTCGGCTTGGCGGGATGCTCTGAAGTCGGTCCCCGGTGCCAGCATCGTGATCGATGCACTGAGCAGTTGGTGGGCGCAGCATCCGCTGCGCCTTGCCAGCATATTAGCGGCCCAGGGCCTGAACGCCGTGGTTCAACCTATGGCACAACGTAATCCGATCGGCTTGGTTCTGGGCGCATTGCTGCTAGGCGGATTGCTCGCCTGGAGCCGTCCGTGGCGCCTGCTCGTCAAGCCAGCCGTTCTCGGCGGGCTGTTGCCGCAACTCTTGTTGAAGGCCTTGGCCCAAATGCCACTTCAATCGTGGATGGCGGCGTGGACATCGATGGCGCAGCGAAAGTGCCAGCCAAAAGAACCCGCCCAACCGGCCGGATAAGTCCCCAGCCCAAGTCACACGTTGGCATGGATGGGCATGCCACCTTCGGGGTCGGCGCGCGTGCTTGACTGGTTTGTAGTCGGCGCCGCATCCTGAGCATTGCACCTTGACGCCGTTGGAGTCAAGGTGTAACGCCGCGAACAACCCTTACAGGCGTCCCATCAACAGTAGCACGATGATGATGACGACCACCAACCCCAAGCCACCGCTGGGTCCGTAGCCCCAGCTTCTGCTGTGCGGCCAGCTCGGAATGGCACCGATCAGCATCAGGATCAAAATAATCAACAGTATGGTTCCCAAGCTCATGGTCTTGTCCTTGATGATGTAAGTGAATCGGCTTTAGTTCGCTGGCGCTGAAGCTGCCGGCATCACGATCACTGTGGTGCCTTCGCCGGGTTTGCCGGTTGCGCCCTGGCTGCCCTCATTGCCGGTGGCCCCCTGGCTGCCGGTCGCGCCCTGCGGACCTGCGGGTCCGGGCACCGCCACCGGTGTGGCGGGAACATTGACGACCGTGGGGCGGTCACAAGCGGCCAGGGTCAGTGTGGCCAGCAGCGCCAAAATCAGTGTGGAACGGTTCATGGGAAATCCTTTGAATGAAAAATCGTGGCACGGATGGCTTCGAGCGATCCGTGAATAAACCGGTGCGACAGGGGAGTCGCGCTCGGCAACCGCACAGCTTAGTCGCATGCTGCCCACAGTTCAGTGCGCTGGCGAACACTGCAGCCAACTGTAGCTGCAGAGCAGGCGCGCAGCCACACAGACTCTCGCAAGGCGCAGCGTTACCAGACACTCTAATCGGCTCGCGGGCCGAGCATTTGGCGGGCATCGACCCAGGCGTCGAACTGCTCGGCACTGACCGAACCCAGTGCCAGTGCTGCTTCGCGCAGCGTGGTGCCGTGGGCGTGTGCATGCTTGGCAATTTGCGCCGCTCGGTCGTAGCCGATGTGCGGGGCCAGTGCCGTGACCAACATCAGGGAGCCTTGCAACAGTTGCGCCACGCGCGCCTCATTAACCAGGATGCCGGCCACGCAGTGTCGGGTGAAGCTGCGCATTGCATCCGCCAGCAGACGCACGCTGTCCAGTGTGTCCAGGGCGATCAGTGGTTTGTAAACGTTCAGCTCAAAGTGCCCCTGGCTGGCGGCAAAGCCAATTGCCGCGTCGTGGCCGATGACCTGGGCACACACCATGGTCAGCGCCTCGATCTGGGTCGGGTTCACCTTGCCGGGCATGATCGAGCTGCCGGGCTCGTTCTCTGGCAATTGCAGCTCGCCCAGACCGGCGCGCGGCCCGCTGCCCATCAGGCGGATGTCGTTGGCGATCTTGGTCAAGGCAATTGCCAGCATTTTCAAGCCGCCATGAAAGGCCACCAGGGCTTCATGGCCGGCCATCGCGGCAAACAGATTGCCGGCCTGCGCCAGCGGCAGGCCGAGCTGCTTCGCCAGCATGGTCGCCACGCGCGTGCCGAACTCCGGATGCGTGTTCAGGCCCGTGCCCACCGCGGTGCCGCCAATGGCCAGTGAGTGCACGGCCAGCAGCGCGTGGTACAGGCTCGCCTGGCATAGCCCGAGCTGCGCCTCATAGCCGCCAAACTCCTGGCCCAGGGTTACCGGTGTCGCATCTTGCAGATGCGTGCGGCCGATCTTCACCATGGCATCGAAGGCAAGGGCCTTGGCCGCCAGTGTGCTGCGCAATTCGTGCAGCGCCGGCAGCAGACTCTGCTTGGCTTGCAGGGCGACCGAGATATGCATGGCGCTTGGAAAAACATCGTTCGATGACTGCCCGAGGTTCACCTCGTCATTGGGGTGAACCTTGCGCGCCGCACCGACGCCGCCGCCGAGCGTCAGCGAGGCCAGGTTGGCCACGACCTCGTTCACATTCATGTTGCTCTGTGTGCCCGATCCGGTCTGCCACACCGACAGCGGAAACTCGGCGTCGAATTCGCCGGCTGCCACCCGCTGCGCCGCGTCGGCGATGGCTTGTGCCTTGGTCGCGTCGAGCAAGTGCAGATCGCGATGCACGCAGGCCGCCGCCCACTTGACCCAGGCCAACGCATGGATGACCTCCAGGGGCATGCGCTGCTCGCCGATGGCGAAGAAGTGCAGGCTGCGTGCCGTCTGCGCTCCCCACAGCGCGCCGGCGGGCACGTCAATGGGGCCGAAGCTGTCGGACTCGGTACGGGTGTTGCTCATGGCATGGTGCTCCTGCGAAAGGTCGCTGATTCAGCAGATTATGAACAGATGCGGACCGTGCTGGGGTGTCGCGTACCAGGACGTGGTGTTCGTCCGGGTCCGCGATGTCAATGCGCGCGAGCAAATCGTTACGCCTATGTGTGACAGCGCACGGACGCTCCTGCGACGCAGGGCAATACTGCAAATTGTGATGCACTGCGCGCGAGCGGCTGTGCAGAACGTCAGCGTAAGGGCCAACCAGCGGTTGGTCGATTACATCGATGGTTTTCTGGATCAATTGAAGAGGACAGCAAATGAAAAAATTTGAAAGCTATGCCAGAGTCTTGCCGTGGTTCATGGCATTACTTCTGAGCGCGTTGGTGGCGGCCTGCGGCGGCGGAGGTGACCCGATTCTGGGCACTCCGGCCTTGGGCTTAGGCTTGGTTTCTGTCTCGGTGGCGCCCGCAACGGCCTCAATACCGACCGGTGGAGTCCAATCATTGGTGGCGACGGCGACTTACAGCGATGGGTCAACCCGGGACGTGACCGCATCCTCCACCTGGACATCAGGCAGCACCAGCGTGGCTACTGTCCTGCCGAGCACTGGCGTCGCCACCGGCGTCGCCAGTGGCACGGCGGTCATATCGGCTGATTTTGGTGGCAAGTCCAGCTCAACCGCCTTGACCGTAACTGCCGCAACATGGGTATCGATGGCAGTGACGCCTGCTGCGACCTCCATGCCGATGGGCAGTAGCCAGCCAATGATGGCGACGGCGACCTATAGCGATGGGTCAACCCGCGACGTCACTGCCTATGCCAACTGGACGTCAGGCACCCCCAGCGTCGCCACGGTCTCGCCGAGCACTGGCGTCGCTAGCGGCATTGCTAGCGGAACATCGGTCATCACCGCCAATTTAGCTGGCAAGACCAACTCAACTACCTTGACCGTAACGGCTGCGACCTTGGCTTCGATCGCGGTGACGCCCGCATCGGCCAGCGTGCCGGTTGGTCTCACACAGCGCTTTGTTGCAATGGGTACCTACTCTGATGCCAGCGTTGTTGATATCAGCACGACCGTGGCCTGGACGTCAGCGAGCCCTCTGGTGGCGACCGTCCTGCCGAGCACCGGCGTCGCCACTGGCGTGGCCGCCGGTTCAGCAGTGATCACGGCCACATCCGGCGGCAAGTCCGGCACAGCCACCTTGACCGTGACGGCTGCAACCCTGGCTTCGCTCGCAGTGACGCCGGCATCGGCCAGCGTGCCGGTTGGTCTCACACAGCGTTTTGTTGCAATGGGTACCTACTCTGATGGCAGCGTCGTTGACCTCAGCACGTCCGTGGCCTGGACGTCAGCGAGCCCTCTGGTGGCGACCGTCCTGTCGAGCACCGGAGTCGCCACTGGCGTGGCAACCGGTTCAGCACCGATCACGGCAACGTCCGGCGGCAAGTCCGGCACAGCGACCCTGACCGTGACAGCGGCAACGTTGGTTTCGATCGCGGTGACGCCGGCACCGGCCACGGTAGAGATTGGTTTCACACAGCCGTTTGTTGCAAAGGGTACCTACTCTGATGGCAGCGTCATTGACCTCAGCACGTCTGTGGCCTGGACGTCAGGTAACCCAGCGGTTGCGACTGTCCTGTTGACCACTGGTGTCGCCACTGGCGTATCAGCCGGTTCAGCACTGATCACGGCCACAGCCGGCGCTAAGTCCGGCTCAGCCACCTTGACCGTGCCCGCACCGAAAGGTCCTGCACCGGTCAAGCTTGGAAGCGCCGGAAATTTTATGATCTTGGCAAAAACGGGCATCTCAACCACGGGCACCACCGCGATTGTTGGCGATATTGGCGTCAGTCCAATCGATGCGACTGCCATCACCGGCTTTAGTCTGATCGCGGATTCCACGAATACCTTTTCAACATCCACTTTGGTGACTGGAAAAGTCTACGCGGCCAACTATGCAGTGCCGACGCCTACTACCATGACCACCGCTGTAAGTAACATGGAAACTGCGTTTACCGACGCCGCCGGCAGAGCAACACCTGATGCGACTGAATTGGGCGCAGGAAATATCAGCGGGCTGACGCTCGTTCCTGGCCTGTACAAATGGGGCACCGGAGTTTTGGTGTCCAGTACGGGCGTGACGCTCACGGGTGGCCCCAATGACGTCTGGATCTTTCAGATTGATAAGGACCTTACCGTGAGCAACAGTGCCATCGTGACCCTGAGCGGTGGCGCCCAGGCCAAGAACATTTTCTGGCAGGTTGGCGGAAAAGCAACCCTTGGAACGGCAGCTGACTTCAAGGGAAATTTATTGAGTCAAACCCTGATTTCGCTGAGTACCGGCGCCGTGACGACGGGCCGGCTGTTGGCACAGACCGCGGTCACGCTGGATGCGGCGCGCGTTACCAAACCATAAGCTTTGCAGCAAGAGACAAAGGCCGGCCGAGTTATTTCGGCCGACCTTTGCCTAAGCAACGTAAACCCAGACCAGTTAATGAATAGCGACCCCTCACTGAAGCGCAATGACTTCATTGCGGACGGTGACGCCTCTTGGAGAACAACATGAAATTAGCACGAACCAAATTGGCAAGAGCCTCAGGCCAATTAAGCTTGATTGCCCTCGCCATCATCGCCAGCCCGTTCGCCTTGGCGGACGATGCCGGCTGGTACGCCGGGGCCAATGTGGGCCGGTCCGGCGCGACCATCGATGACGCAAGAATCACCAGCGGCCTGCAGGCTAGCGGTCTTAAAACGACCTCGATTGCCGATGACGATCGTTCCACCGGCTACAAGATTTTTGGCGGCTACCAGTTCAATAAATACTTCGCCGTTGAAGGCGGCTATTTTGATCTGGGCAATTTTGGCTTTAATGCCACCACGTTGCCAGCCGGAACATTGAGTGGCAATATCAAACTCAAAGGCCTCAATCTTGATCTCGTCGGCACCCTGCCGATCACAGAAAAGTTCTCTGTTTTGGGCCGTGTCGGCGTGAACCACGCTGACGCCGCCGATTCCTTCGCTGGAACTGGAGCGGTCAATGTGCTCAATCCCAACCCGAGCAAGCGTGATACCAATTTCAAAGTGGGCTTGGGGCTGCAATATGCCTTCACCGAAGCGCTGGCCATGCGCGCCGAGGTGGAGCGCTACCGCATCAATGATGCGGTGGGCAATAAGGGCGACATCGATCTGATCTCGCTCGGCCTTATCTATCGTTTTGGTGCAAAGTCACCAACGCCCGCGCCCGTTGCTTACGTTCCGCCACCTGTGGTGGTGGCGCAAGCGCCGGCGCCGGTGTATGTGGCGCCGCCGCCGCCGCCCGTGGTGGTGCCGCCGGTGTTGCCGCGCAAGGTGTCTTTTTCGGCGGACTCCCTGTTTGACTTCGACAAGGCCAGCGTCAAGTCGAGCGGCCAGCACGACCTAAACAAGTTTGCGGCAGAGCTCAAAGGCACGCAATTTGATGTCATCAAGGTCACGGGGCACACTGACCGGATCGGCTCGCACGCCTACAACCAGAAGCTCTCCGAGCATCGGGCAGAGGCCGTCAAGGGCTACCTGGTGACGTCCGCCGGAATCCCGGCCGAGAAGATCGTGGCCAAAGGCGTTGATGGCGCAGACCCCGTGACGAAGCCCGGTGATTGTGTCGGCAAGAAAGTAAGCCCAAAGCTGATCGCCTGCCTGCAGCCTGATCGCCGGGTCGAGATCGAAGTCTCCGGCACGCGTTGAGGTCGGCCGACGTGCGAGGTCGGGGTGCCCCGCCTCCCTCGCGCCCTGATGCTGGCGAGCGGTTTCGGAAGAGTCCTTGTTATATAGATTTCCCTACACTTCGTGGAGCTTTTCCTACACGCTTTGGCGTGCCGTCTGATAGACGCCGTAGCGCATCGTTTGTATCATCTATTGTTCAATATTTTACTAATCTGTGTTCGGTATTCCAGCCGTGCGCGCGGAGCGTTTCATGAAGACCTATGGCATCATCATCCCGAGCTGGAGCACCGCATCGTTCGGTGACAGCGCGGACACCTCGCCGATGGAGTTGTCGGCTTTAGGAGAGCACTTCGACCTGTGCAAGGGCTCGCACGGCCGCCTGTTCGCTTTGCAGTGCGTCGCGGAGAGCCTGAAGGGCTTTGTGGCAGCGCGCTTCGTGACGACGCTGGTGGTGCTTGCGCTTCTGATCGGTGTCGCATCCCTGGTGTTGTAGGGTATGGCGCAATCCGAGCTGCTGCGCCTGGTGCCGGATACGTCACGGGCGTTGCGCGACATCCTGGACGGTGCGCGTGGCCCGGTGCAGCCGCCGATCCGGTCCGAGATTTTCGGGTTGCAGCGTTTTGCACAGCACGGCCGCAGCCTTGGTGAAACCCACCGTGCCGCGACTCCGACCTCACGCGCGGAGACTTTTTTTCCTCGCCTGCAAAGCAATATTAAAGTGCTGCGCGAAGCGCACCGCTACATCGCAGCGCAATCGTCCACCGGCTACGACATCAGCCCGGCGGCCGAGTGGCTGCTTGACAACTTTCACCTGATCGAGGCGCAGCTCAAGGAAATTCACGAGGGCTTGCCGAAGAGCTACTTTCGCACCCTGCCAATCCTGCTGGACGAGCCGCTGGTCGGCTTGCCGCGCGTCTATGGCGTGGCCTGGGCCTTCGTGGCGCACACCGATGGCGCGTTCGACGAAGACCTGCTGATGCAGTTTTTGAGCGCCTACCAGGAAACCCGCGAACTGAACCTCAGCGAGATGTGGGCCTTGCCTACGACCTTGCGCGTGGTGTTGATCGAAAACCTGCGCCGCCTGGCGGAGCGCGTGGCCGTCAACAAGGCGGCACGGGAGGTGGCCAACCTGTGCTGTGATCACATCAAAACCTACTCCGTGCATGCACTCGACCAGTTGCTTGCCCTGCTCAGTCAGCGCGGTGTTGGCCGGGTGTTTCTGGCGCAAATGGCGCAACGCCTGCAAAACCGCCGCACGGCCGAAGACATCCGCTACCACGACTGGCTGTTCAATGTGCTACCCGACCTGGCTGCGATCCAGGCGCAGCAAAGCGCCGACCGGGCCGCTGACAACTTGAGCGTGAGCAATGCGGTCACGTCGCTGCGCGCTATCGGCGATGCCGATTGGCCTGAGATCGTCGCGCACACCAGTCCGCTGATGCGGCTGATGCTTACCTCGCCGGCGTTCGAAGCCGAACACACGGTCACGCGCGACCAGACGCTGCATGGCATCGAGCTGTTGGCCAGGCGCAGTCGCCGCAGCGAAGTGCTTGTGGCGCACACGCTGCTCGATCTGATGCACTCCGCCGAGGGCGCCGACAGCGCCGCCGCGGTAGCCAGCCATTGGCTGCGCGGCACCGGCCGTCCCGCACTGGTGCGTGCCCTTGGCCTGCCCGAACGCGCAGCTTTTCCCTGGGGTGCCATTGCTCGCCGCATGGCCTTGCCCGTTTACCTGAGTTCGCTGCTGCTCGGTACCTTGGGCCTGGTGCTGTGGCTGTTGCTGCGCCATGGTGCCGGGCAGGCCGGTGCAGGTGCTTTCACGTGGTTGACCCTGCTGGGCGCGGCCCTGATGATGTTCCCGGCGTCCGAAGCGGTGGTCGCAGTGATCAACCGGCTGATCAGCGAGTCGGCTCGACCCCAACATCTACCTCGCCTGGCTTTGGCAAACGGCATCCCACCTGAGCATCGCGTGATGGTGGTGATCCCGGCGATGCTGACCGGCATCGCATCCATCCACGAGGTGGTGCATCGGCTGCAACTGCACCACCTCGCGAACCCTGAACGTCATGCCCAGTTTGCACTGCTGACCGACTGGGCCGACGCCGATACGGCCCATGTGGCGTCGGACGACGCCTTGCTAGCCAGCGCGACGCAGCAGATCCGCGTTCTCAATGCGCGCTATGCCACAGAGGCCGAGGAGGGCGATGCTGCGCCGCGCTTTATCCTGCTGCACCGGGAGCGCTTGTTCAGCGAGACTGAGCAGCGCTGGATGGGCTGGGAACGCAAACGCGGCAAGCTGGAGCTGCTCGTCGCTGCGTTGGCGCAAGGTTCGACCGCCGCGTTCCTGGACCTGGGCCTTGAATCCCGCATCGCAGCCGACACGCAGTACATCGTCACGCTTGATAGCGACACCCAGTTGCCGCCCGGACGACTGCGCCAACTGGTGGGCGTGGCCGCGCACCCCCACAATCAACCGCGGCTCGACGCCAGTGGGCGCAGGGTGGTGGGCGGCTATGGCATCTTGCAACCTCGGGTGGCCACGCCGCTGCCGGCGCCCAAGGATTTCACGTTCTACCACTGGCTGTTTGCCGGGCAGTGCGGCATCGACCCGTATAGCGCCGCGACCTCGGAGGTCTATCAGGACCTGTTCTTTGAGGGCACCTTTGCCGGCAAGGGGCTGCTCAACGTGCAGGCGATGCATGCGGTCCTGGCCGGTCGCCTCCCGGATGGCCAGGTGCTGAGTCACGATTTGCTCGAAGGCTCGTTGGCACGCTGCGCCGCGGTGACGGACATCACGGTGATCGAGGACGCGCCGTTTCATGCTGATGTGGCGGCGTCGCGCGTGCACCGCTGGATGCGCGGCGACTGGCAGTTACTGCCGTTCCTGCTCAACCCCATGCGCTATCGCTTGAGCGTCATCAACCGCTGGAAGATGTTTGACAACCTGCGGCGTTCGCTGGTGGCGCCGATGTCGCTGGCCCTGCTGCTGCTGGCGCTGGGCGGCGTTGTTCTATCTCCCTGGGCGGCGCTGGTGCTGGTGATGGCAGCGTTTTCAGCTGGACCGTTGATGGGGGCGGTGGCAGGCTTCTGGTCCAGCCGCGACGACTTGGCCAAACGACATTTCTACCGGCTGGCTGCGGTTGACCTGGCTCGCGCGCTGTGGGGTGGGCTGTGGCATTTGGCGCAGTTGCTGCAGCAGGCTGTGATGGCCGTGGACGCCATCGTGCGCGCCCTGTACCGTACGACCATCAGCCGCCGCCACCTGCTGCAATGGACCACCGCTGCGGCCGCGCAGGCGTCGGCAAAAACGGAGTTCATAGCGCTGGCGCGTCAGCACTGGGGCGTCCCAGCGGTGGCGCTGCTGGCGCTCGGCGCACTACTCACTGCCGCTACACCTTACCCTGTGCTGGCGCTGCTGCTGTGCCTGCTCTGGGCCGCATCGCCAGTATGGACTTGGTGGGTCAGTCGACCACGCCCGGCGCGCAGGGACGCTGCCTTGCCGCTTCAGGATCAGGCCTATCTGGAGGGCATCGCGCGCGACACCTGGCGGTTTTTCGAGCGCTGCGTCGTTGCGGAGGACAAGCACCTGCCGCCCGACAATTTACAGACCACGCCACACGATATGGTGGCACACCGCACCTCGCCCACCAACATCGGCCTGTATTTGCTCAGCGTCGCTTGCGCCCGGCAGTTCGGCTGGATCGGCACGCAGGAGTTGCTGACGCGTCTCGAGGCGACGCTGGCCACGCTGGCCACCCTGCAGCGCCATCGCGGCCACTTTCTGAACTGGTACGACACGCAAACGGGCGCGCCGCTGCTGCCGATGTATGTGTCCACGGTGGACAGCGGCAACCTCAGCGGCCACTTGCTCGCGGTGGCCCAGGCCTGCCTGGAACTGGCGGGCGCGCCGCATGACAGTGGCGCGGCGCAGCGTGCCATCCAGGCGTCGAGACAACGGCTCGCGCCGCTGCTGCCGCTGTGGCCCGACCTGCTGCCGACCTTGCTGAGTGATGCGGCACTGGCGCTCCTGCTGGCGATGCCGGACCCACTGACCGAATGCGGCCACAACGCTGCGCAGTTCGAGCGCCTGCTGCGTGACGCTGCCGACGAACTGGCCACGCTGTTGTCCTGTAAGACTGAACCTGTGGCGCCTGCTCCACCGACGCCGCGGGACGAACTGGTATGGCGCCTGGTGGATCACGTGGCGACCCTGCGTTCCGCCTGGCTGGACGCGCAGGCCCGCACGCTGGTTGACGGGTCCGACGTGTCGGGGTCGCATGAGGCGACCCGGCGCTTGCAGGTGCTGGCCGCTGAGTTCGAGCAATTGGCATGGCACGCCGATTTTAGCTTTCTGTACCATCGTAAGCGGCATCTGTTTCACATCGGTTACCGGGTCGCGGAGCAGCAACTCGATGCCGGCTTTTATGACTTGCTGGCGTCGGAGTCGCGTCTGACCAGCCTGCTGGCTGTTGCCAAGGGAGATGTGCCGGTGAGCCATTGGGCGTCCCTCGGCCGCTTGTTCTTTGCCGTCGGTGCGGACGCCGGCCTGCGTTCCTGGTCGGGTTCGATGTTCGAGTACCTGATGCCAGGCTTGGTACTTGATGAGCCGTATGGCAGCGTCTTGCATGATGCCTGCCATGCCGCACTTCATGAGCAGATGGCGTTCGCAAAGGCGCAGGACGTGCCTTGGGGCATCTCGGAATCGGCCTATGCCGGCAGCGACTACACATTGGCCTACCAGTACGCGCCACAAGGGGTGCCGCGGCTGGCGCTGCGTCGCACGCCGCCCGACGAGCTGGTGATCGCCCCTTATGCGACGGCACTGGCAGCGCAAATCTCACCGCACTGCGCGTCTGTCAATTTCGCGGCGCTGGAAGCGCTGGCGGCACGCGCACGCTATGGATTCATCGAAGCGTTTGACTTCTCCCCGGCGCGACAGTCGGGTGGCGAGCTGTTCACGCCGGTGGCCACCTTCATGTCGCACCACCAGGGTATGAGCATCGTGGCGCTGGCCAACGTGCTGCTGGACGGCCCGGCGCAGCGCTGGGGTATGGCCAACGCGCACATCGAGGCGGTGGCTTCGCTGTTGCACGAGCGGGCGCCGCGCGAGGTGTCGCTGCTGTACGCGCCGCCGCTGGCGGGGCCGTCACTGCAGGCGCTGGATCGGCGCGCGCCGGGGCGGCTGCTGCGCGACGTGCTGCCGGGCGGGGCGGCGCTGGAGCCCACCCATGTCTTGTCAAACGGGCGCTACAGCGTGGCGCTGCGCGCCAATGGCGCTGGCTGGAGTCGCTGGGGCCAGACCGGCATCACACGCTGGCGTGACGATGCGCTGCGCGATGCTTATGGCAGCTTCTTTTACCTGCGCTGGCTCAGCGGCGAAGGCGAAGCTGGACAAGCACCGCCGGTCTCGATCACCCAGCACCCGGCGCCCGACCCGGCCGCGCACTACCGCAGCATCTACCACGCCGACCGCGTGTGCTTCGACGCGGCCTGGCCCGAGTTGCAGGTCCATACCACGGTGTGGGTCAGCCCGGAAGACGATGTTGAGTTTCGGCAGGTCGAATTGCGCAATTTGAGCGATCGCACGCTCGATATTGAACTGATATCGGCTTTCGACGTGACGCTGACCGATCCCCGTGCCGATGAAGCCCACCCCGCATTCACCAGCCTGTTCGTGCGTGCGGAATGGCTGGGCACGCACCAGGCGTTGATGTTTGAGCGGAAGCCTCGCCTCACCACTGAGCAGGGATTGCAGGCTGCACATTTCCTGGCGGAAACTGACCCGCAGGTGGTGGGCGTGCGCCTGGCGACGGACCGGGCGCGCTGGCGCGGCCGCAACCATGATGCGAGTCACCCGCTGGCAGCGTTCGACGCCGTGCCGGCAGCATCAGACGATCCGAGTGCAAAGCTTGACACCGGCCTCGACCCGGTATGCGCCTTGGCGGTGCGGCTGCGCATTGCCCCCAACGCAAAGGCCCAGTTGACCTTCGCCACGGCAGCATCCGACAACGGCGGCACCTTGCGCGCTGTGATCGACAAGTACCGGCAGCGCAGCCATGTGCAACGCGCCTCGCTGATGTCGGCCACGCTGACCGGCATTCGTTTGCGTGCCCTGCGCATCAGCGCCGAAAATTTCGCGGCCACCCAGACGCTGACCACGGCACTGGTGTTGAGCCTGACGCGCCCGCAGGCAGGAGCGGCCCGCACTGACGCGGCGGCGGTCGCGGTCTGTGACCGGCGCCTGCTTTGGCGCTTCGGCATCTCGGGAGACCGTCCCCTCATCCTGGTGTCGGCCGACGTCACGCAAGGCCTGGGCTTGCTGCGCGCGCTGGCGCAGGCGCTGAGCCTGTGGTGCTGGGGCGGCGTTGCCTGCGACCTGGTGGTGGTGAATGCCGAGCCCACCTCTTACCTGATGGAATTACAGCGTGAAATTGCTGCGCTGCGCGAGCGTCATAGTGCCGAAAGCGCCGCCCAATCCAGTCCCGCCAACCCGGCTTGCACCGGCTTTCACGTGCTGCGCGCCAATGAGCTTTCCAGCGACGAACTGAGCACGCTGCAAAGCCTGGCGCGCGTGCGGCTCCATGCCGACGGTCGCCCGCTGGTTCACCATGTCCAGGAATGGAGCGAGCTGCATGAGCAGGCCTTCGAGCAGCGGCATGACAGCTTGAGAACCGCGGTGGCTGTCGCCTCGGGTGGTGCTGCTGTCGTTCCTCCACCGGTGGGCGAGTTTTCTGCTGCTTCGGGTGAGTTCCGTTTTGATGTCAGCGCGAAGTTGCGCCCGGCGCGGCCCTGGATCAACGTGTTGGCCAACCCGGTTTTCGGCGCCCAGCTTTCGGAAGCCGGTGGCGGCTACACCTGGGCGGTGAACAGCCGCTTGAACCAGCTCACCGCCTGGTCGAACGACCCGGTAGCCGACCCGCCGTCCGAATGGTTCTTGTTGCAGGACCGCAAGACCATGGCTGTATGGAGTGTGGCACCCAACGCCTGGGGCGCTGACAGCCTGACCTATCGCGTGTCGCATGGACAGGGCTACAGCGTTATCAGCCACCGCCGCGGCGATCTTGAGGTGACGGCTTCGTGGTGTGTGGATCCCCAGACTGCCGTCAAGCAGGTTCGGCTGCGGCTGAGCAACCGGGGTGACAAGACGCTGCAGCTGCGACTGATTGGCGTTGCGGAGTGGATGATGGGGGCCAACCGGGCCGATCGCAGCACAGTGCACACGGCATTGCATCGGCAGCGCCTGCCCGAGCAAAAACTCACGGCACTGCTTTGCACGCAGCGAGACCGCGCGGCCGGCTTCGGCGACGGCACCGCATTTTTGGGCATAGCGGGCGCAGCGGACGAGGCGGAGGACTGGACCTGCGACCGGCGCGAGTGCTTCGATGCGCGCGGTCGCTTGGTGCTGCCGGATCATTTTGGCCAGCGCAGCGGCGACGGGCTCGACCCGTGCGCAGCGCTTGCCACGCGCGTTGTTTTGACCGCCGGCGAAACGCTGGAGCGGGTGTTCCTGTTGGGCTATGCCGAGAATGAGAGCGCTGCCCGGCAGCTCGCCACCCTGGCGGCGGCGATCCCTGCCGAGCGACGTCTGGCGCAGGTGCGCAGCAGCTGGGATCAATTGCTGGGCGCCACCACGGTGAAGACCCCCGACCCCTTGTTCGATGCGATGGTGAACCGTTGGCTGCTGTACCAGACAGTGTCATGCCGGCTATGGGCCAAGGCCGGTTTTTACCAAGCCGGCGGGGCTACCGGTTTTCGCGATCAGTTGCAGGACGCGATGGCGTTGGGTTGGGCGGCACCGGAGATGCTGCGTGAGCAGATCGTTTTGGGGGCGTCACGCCAGTTCGCCGAGGGCGATGTGCAGCATTGGTGGCATGCGCCGCTGGGCGCCGGCGTGCGCACGCATTTCTCGGACGATTTGTTGTGGCTGGCGCACGCCGCTTCGCACTACCTGCGCGTGACAGGCGACGCCACCTTGCTCGATCAGCGCGTCCCGTTCATCGAAGGCGCGGCCATCCCCGAGGGCGCCGAGGATGCGTATTACACGCCCAGTGTCAGCGGCCAGGATGCGTCGGTTTACGAGCACGCCGCGCGCGCCATCGACCGCAGCTTGCGGGTCGGCGCGCACGGCTTGCCGTTGATGGGCAGCGGCGACTGGAACGACGGCATGAACCGGGTTGGCAGTGAGGGACGCGGCGAGTCGGTGTGGTTGGGCTGGTTCCTGTGCCAGCTGGTGGCCGACTTCGCCCCGCTGGCGCGGGCCCGCGGTGACGACGCGCGGGCCTTGCGTTGGGAGAGTGCCGCGCAGGGTTGGACGCTGGCGTTGAACGGCCCGGCATGGGATGGGCAATGGTTCAAGCGCGCCTTCTTCGACGACGGGCAAGCCTTGGGTTCCCAGGCCAACGCCGAGGCCCGCATCGACTTGATTGCGCAAGCCTGGGCGGTGCTGTCCAACGCGGCCCCACCGGCCTTGCAGCGCATGGCGTTGGCGGCGGTGGAGGCGAACCTGGTGGATCATGAAGCCGGGCTGATCAAGCTGCTTGATCCGCCGCTGGTGCACGCCATCCCAAGCGCTGGCTACATCCAGGCTTACCCGCCCGGTGTGCGCGAAAACGGAGGCCAGTATTCGCACGCTGGCGTGTGGGCGCTGATGGCGCAGGCTCAGGCCGCGCTGGCGCAGACCCTGCCGGATGCAGGCGATGGCGGTGACGTCGCCTACCGCTACTTTACCTACCTGAGCCCTGCGCATCGCGCGCGCCATCCGACGCATGGCGCGATGTACGGCATCGAGCCCTACGTGATGGCCGGTGACGTGTACACCCAGCCGCCCTATGTCGGGCGCGGCGGCTGGAGCTGGTACACCGGTGCGGCGGCATGGATGCACCGCGCGGCCATCGAGTCGATTTTCGGACTGCGCCAAGGTGCACAGGATTTGTGTTTTACACCTTGCCTGCCCTCGCATTGGCATCAGGCCGAATTGACGTTGGTCCGCGATGGCCGCACGATGCGCTTCATTCTGTACCGGGACATTGCCCCCGCCGCGCTGGCAGCGACGGCGCAATGGGGTGCCCAGCTTCTGCGCCCCGGCCAGCCCTTGCAGTGGCCCGGCCTGGCGCCGCACAGCTGCTTTGTGATCCCTTTGCTGGATGAGACTGAGTCTCCGACAGCGGCGCGCGGCACCGTCCTACACGTGCAGGCGGCTGGCGCCGATGGTGGCATCGGGCCGGCACTTCTATAGTTCAGGTATCGGTTTGGTGCACCAGCGCAAGGGCAATTTGATGCATAGACGTGCTGGCTCACCGGCTGAGATAGTTTGTTTTTTCCGCCCAAAGGTGGTGGGGCTCATCACCACTCTGTCAAGCACATTTAATTTAACTGGAGATTCACCATGTACATTCGCACCACTCTCGCCGCCGCCATGACTGCTGTTGTTCTGCTCACCGCTTCCGGTTGCGCGGTCACCCGTGGTCAGGAAACCATTGGCGCTTACGTTGACGACGCCGGCATCACGACCGCTATCAAGGCGCGTTTTATCGAGAACAAGCAAGTCGATGCGGCCAGCATCAAGGTCGAAACGCTCAATGGCACCGTCATGCTGTCGGGCTTCGCCAAGAGCGCCAACGAGAAGATCACTGCCGAGAATATCGCGCGCAGCGTGAATGGCGTGAAGTCGGTCAAGAACGAGCTTGCCGTTCGCCCTTGATTGTTCGCCTCAGGGCGCCGGCAATTTATCAATCCACTATTTGAGGAGTTTCCTATGAACTGGGACCGCATTCAAGGCAACTAGAAACAAGTTACCGGCCAGGCCAAGGAGCAATGGGGCCAGCTGACCGATGATGACTTCGCGGTTGTCGCCGGCCGCCGCGACCAGCTCGCCGGCAAGATCCAGGAGCGCTACGGCGTGGCCAAGGACGAAGCCGAAAAGCAGGTGAGCGAGTGGCAACACAAAGCCACCGATTCGTGGTTCAAAAAAGACTAGAACCGCATTTGATTCGCGCTTGATATCACGTTAAACCGTTAGCAGGCTATCGCCCCGGGTTCGTCCGCGAACTGCGGGGCGTTGTCATTCAAAACTGCTCAGCGCTGGCAAAGCGCATGGGTTCGGTGGTCACCGGGTGATGCAGTTCAAGTGTGTGCGCATGCAAGAGCAAGCGGTCGGCCATCGCCTGAACTCGCGGGCTGCCGTACAGCGTATCGCCAACAATGGCGTGCCCGATTGCCAGCAGGTGCACTCGCAACTGGTGCGATCGTCCCGTCACGGGCTCCAGTTCGACCCGGGTCGTCGCATCAGGGTCGTTGTGCGACAGCACGCGCCAGCGCGTCACGCTGGGCTTGCCGAGTTGGTGGTCAACGATGCGGCGGGGGCGGTTGGGCCAGTCCACAATGATGGGAAGGTCGATCACGCCCCAGGCCTCAGGTGGTGGTGCCAAGTGGCCGTCCACGACTGCGATATAGCGTTTGGTGACGGTACGGCTGGCGAAGGCCTGGTTCAGGGTCCGTTGTACCGCTGGGCTGCGCGCCAGAATCATCACCCCCGAGGTAGCCATGTCGAGCCGATGCACGACCAATGCGTCCGGATAAAGGCGCTGTGCCCGCGCGCTCAGACAGTCTTGTTTATCCTCGCCACGTCCTGGCACCGACAGCAGACCGGCCGGCTTGTCCAGCACCAGCATGGCCGCATCGGCGTATAGCACCGTCAGTTCAGCCGGGCACATCGCTCGACTGGAGGAGCCGCTGCAAGGTCTCGCACATCTCATCGACGTCGTTGGGCTTGTGGATCAGTGCACGCGCGCCTTCATTCAGCGCGCTTTGCTCAATCTCGGACGTGACATAGCCCGACGCCAGCGCCACCGGAAGCC
Source organism: Rhodoferax sp. (assembly GCA_036835225.1). Taxonomy (GTDB): domain Bacteria; phylum Pseudomonadota; class Gammaproteobacteria; order Burkholderiales; family Burkholderiaceae_C; genus Rhodoferax. The sequence continues at coordinate 42,386 of DAITMI010000011.1, forward strand.
CGGGCCGAATCAAGCGGGCCTCCCGCAACAGTTCGATGCCACAGTAGCCCGGCATGTTGTAGTCGGTCACCAACAGGTCAAAGTCCAGCGGACGGGCGCGCAATGTTGCGACCGCCAGACGGGGGTCTGTGAAGGTGCTAACCACAAAGCCACGTCGCGTTAGCGCGCGCTCCACCAGAAACACCAGCGCCTCATCGTCGTCAACGTACATGACGTGCTTGCCCATTCCCTGCACGGTCTTCGGTTTTGGCGTCTCCACGATGACCGCTACTGCTGCCTCGTTGGCGGCAGGAAAATACAGCGTGAACACGCTGCCGGCATCGGGTGAGCTGTGTACGTCCACCGTGCCCAGGTGGGTGCGCATGATCCCGTGAACGACGGCCAGACCCAGGCCCGTTCCCTGGCCCACCGGTTTGGTGGTGAAGAAAGGCTCGAAAACACGCTGCAGCGTCTCCGCGTCGATGCCGCTCCCCGTGTCACGAACTGCGAGCTTGACGTGCTGGCCACGAACCCCACTGCGACGTTCGATCTGGCCGCTGCTCGTGTGCAGGTTGTGCCCCAGCTCGATGCTGACCGTGCCGTGCTGCGCGCCAATGGCATGAATGGCGTTGGCGCACAGATTGAGCAGGGCTTGGCCAACCTGCGTCGCATCGGCCAGTACGGGCGGGGTGCTGGGGTCGATGCTGACCCGCATTTCTACCGTTGGCGGCAGCGCGACTTTCAACAAACGCACAGTTTCCTGCACGACTTCGGCCAGTTGAATCGGAACCCGCGTGGGCGATTCATTGCGGCTGAAGGTGAGAATTTGCCGCACAAGGTCCCGTGCCCGTCGGCCAGCCTTGTCGATCTCAGTCAGGCTGATCAGCGCCGGCGACAGCGCGCCCGCATCCTGCTTGGCGAGTTCGACATTCCCAAGAATGGCGCCGATGATGTTGTTGAAATCGTGTGCAATGCCGCCCGCCATCGTGCCCACGGCCTGCATTTTGTGAGATTCCCGCAACTGGGACTCCAGTACATTGCGGTGCGCCTCGATCTTCTTGCGCGCGGTGAGGTCGCGGGCAAAAATGGTGGTGGTGTCGCCGTCCGGGTGATGCTCAAAAGACACGCTGACTTCAATGGCAACGCTCGTGCCGCTTGCCGTGAGTCCCGTCATTTCGCCCAGCTGCGCGTGGCTGGTGAGGTGGGTATAGCCAAGCATTTGAACGGCATCCGGCAGGAAGCGTGCAAGTTGGCTGCCAAGCGCTTCGGTCGGCGGGCACTGGAACAGGGCGGCTGCGGTGGGGTTGAAGATGCTGATGCGCTGATCTTTGCCAATGCAAATAATCGCATCGAGTGACGAGTTGATGATCGACGCCAGTCGGTTTTGGCTCAATTGCAGCTCTTCATTGCGTTCCTGCAGCGCGCTGGCACTGGCCTGTAATGCGCGTCGCTCCGTCAGCAACGGACCTTGGTCAATGATGGCGCAAATAAAGTGCGCCAGTTCGTCCTGCGCATTCTCGATGCGTGCAATATGCAAGTCACCGGTGAAAACGCCGCTGGAGCCGGATGAAAAAATCACTTCTGATATTTCGCTGGTCCCCGTATTTTTGGCTTGAGAGAACGCGTGTGCGACCTTGTCCACATGCTGAATGCTCACCAGTGGCAACAAGAAATTTAACGGCGAGTCAATCTCCAGCGGCCGGAACAGACGCAAGGCCATGGCATTGCTTTCCAGCACCAAACTGTCTTCGTCCACCACCATCAAGGCCAGCGGCACATTTGAAAAAAGGGTCAGAAAGCGCTCAGACGCACCTTCCGCTGCGACCTGGCTGTACCGCAGTGCCTTGTTTTGTATTTCCAGTTCGGCCTGGTAGTTACGCAGTTCTGCGACCATCTGCGGCAGCGAATAAGCGGGTGCAAGAGCACTTGGCTTCTTCGTATTGACACGCAGGCTGGGGGCTCGCCGTGGCGAAGGCAGGGCAGACCGCCTACCCTTGGAAAGACTTCTCATGCGCGCCTTCCTCTCCTGCGTCGGACCTCACACCAGACATCATCCGGTTAAACGTCTCTGACGATCAGCGTGTGGGGGCGTTTTTCAGTTTGCCGCGCACCGGGACCACCGTGGTCACGGTGGGGCGCACTGCGTCAGGCGACACCGGCTTGGGCGGCGCGGTGTCTTTTTTAGGCTTTTTTACCATCTTGTTACTTTGCTGACCTTTTGCCATTTTTTGCTCCTAAGTTACATGCCCAGCGCTACGAATTGAAGCGGGAACATTTGATTATCTGCCTGTGGACGCCTGTTTTTTGGCATTCCATCAGAAAAACGGGAGTCTTTTGCGCACCCGTTCAGCGGGTTTGACGGTCGCGCGCGCGATTGACTTCAAGTTCGCTCACCGGGGACGCCCGGTTGCCCCAGCTATTGCGGATGTAAGTCAGGACGGCGGCCGTGTTCTTGTCATTCATCTGCAGCACAAAGGGCGGCATGCCAAAGGGCCGCGGGTTGCCAGCGGTGGCCGGCGCATAGCCGCCGTACAACACCATTTGCACCAGGTTGGTGGTGTCGGACAGGGTGACGGTCCGGTTGTGCGCCAGCGGCGGGTAGGCGCCACCGATCCCTTCTCCTTGCTTGCCATGGCATTGGACGCAATGCGCCTCATACAGTTTGGCGCCGTGGTCCAGTACCGACCTGGATGCCTCGGTGTGCGGTCCCGGCGCTGCGCTTGCTGGCGCTGGCGTGGGCCGGTGGGGGGTCGCGGGGGCGGTCAAGGACTTCAAAAACACCGCCATCGCGCTCAGGTCGGCGCTGGACAGGTATTGCGTGCTGTTGCGCACCACCTCCGCCATCGGGCCGGTGGCCGAGCCGGGTGGCGATACGCCTGTTTTGAGCAGGGCGACGATGTGTAGCGGCTGCCAGTCGGACACCCCGGCCTCCAGCGGGGACTGCAATGACGGCGCATACCAGTTCTGCATCGGAATCAGGCCGCCGGCCAGATCCAATTGGTCCTTGCTGGCGCCCAGTGCGTTGCGCGGCGTGTGGCAGGCACCGCAGTGCCCCAAGCCGCGCACCAGGTAGGCGCCCCGGTTCCACTCGGCGGACCGGGTGGCGTTGGCCTGGTAAACACCGGGCGTAAAGTACAGCGCACGCCACACCGCCAGCGCAGTTTGCGTGCCATAAGGCCAGCGCAAGGCGTGGGCGCGGTTGGGTTGCCGGCTGGGTGGCACTGTCTGCAGGTAGGCGTAAAGGGCGTCCGAGTCGGCGCGCGTGATCTGGGTAAAGCTGGGGTAGGGAAAGGCGGGAGACAACAAGTGGCCGTCCTTCGAGCGGCCGTCATGCATCGCCTGCCAGAAATCCGTGGCCGACCAGCTGCCAATGCCATGCGTGGCGTCGGGGGTGAGGTTGCTGGCAAACACCGTGCCAAAAGGCGTCTCGATGGCGCGCCCCCCGGCAAAAGGCATGCCGCCACGGGTGGTGTGACAGGCCATGCAGTTGCCAGCCCGGGCCAGATAGGCCCCCTGCGTCACCAACGCCGGTGCCGGGCTGGTTGGGGTCGGCATGCTGGGTGTCGTCAGCGCAGGCAGCGGGGCACTGCCACAGGCGAGGCGCGGTGCGTTGGCGGGCACCGGTGGCAGGGTTGTGGCCGGGTGGGTGTTGGCGGGTAACGGTTGTGCCGCCAGCCAGTGGGCAATGGCGGCCACGTCCGGGCTGCTCAGCCGCTGCGCGATCTGGGCCATGCAGTCGGGGGCATGGGCGCGGCGCTGCCCGGTTTGCCAGCCGCCGAGCTGGGCGTTCAGGTAGTCACGCGGCAGGCCCAGCAGGCCGGGGATGTTGGGTGCAACGCCGGTCAGCGTCTGGCCGTGGCACTGGATGCAGGCCGGTATTTTTTGGCTGACGTCGCCGTGTGTCACCAGTGTCTGGCCCCGCGCCAGCACCGCTTGTGGCGCTGTAGCCGGCTGCGGGCGTGGGTAGGGCACCTCCAACTTGGAAAAGTACTGCGCCATCTCCAGCAAATAGGCGTCGGTCAGCGGGTCCATCAAGCCCGTCATCAGGCCGTAATGGCGTCGGCCATCCCGAAAATTCAGCAGCTGGTGGTACAGGTAGCCGGCCGGTTTTCCCGCCAGGCGCGGGTAATAGCCGTCCGGCCCGGCCCGCCCCTGCTTGCCGTGGCAGGCGGTGCAGGCCAGCGTGCGCTGGGCCATGCTGTTTTCGACGGTGGCGGCGGCCACGGCGTGCAGGGGCAGCCATCCGCACAGGGTAAGGGTGAGCAGGCGAAAGAAGAAGCGAAGCATGCCCGAATTTTGCACCCACGGCCGCCGCCAATGAAGACAGCCAGGGCAAACCGTTCTGGATTGATTTCTTCGAGATCTTCGGCATCACCGACCAGCGCGTCGCCACCTTCGAACACGCTGTCAAGAAGCTGTCCGGCCTCAACGCCAAGACCGACGGGCTTTGTCGATCTGTTCTGGCCCGGCATGCTGCTGGTGGAGCAAAAGTCGCGCGGCAAGAACCTGGATGTGACGCTGACGCAGGCGCTGTTGTACTTTCCCGGCATTGCCGAGCGCGTGGCCTTTCTGTTTGAGTTGTACCAGCAGTACACCAGCCTGCTGCCAGTGGCTCCCGCCAAACCCAAACCCAAACACAAGTCCAAGGCGCTACCCCGATTTGCTACTCTTTTAGTAGCTTCTCTCATATATTCCGCCAGGGCTAGGTGCCAATTTGACA